>DKAS01000069.1 GCA_002448875.1 Proteobacteria bacterium UBA6920
CCCTGAATCCCGCCAGTCACGCCCTGGAGCAATACGCCGTAGATCCCTCCGATCCGGCGCTGCTGGAACAGTGCGTGGAAGCGACATGCCGGGTGCGCGGCGCCATCCAGATGGTGGGCATCCACGGACCGGCGCTGCTGGCCCAGGAACTGGAGACCACGATGCGCCGGCTCGCCGCCGGCGAAGTGGCGCAGGTGGATGACGCCTACGAGGTCCTGATGCGGGCAATGCTGCAATTGCCCGGTTATCTCGAACAGCTGTATCACGGTCAGCAGGATATCCCGCTGGTGCTGCTGCCCCTGCTCAACGACCTGCGCGCGCTGCAGGACGCGGATCTGCTGACCGAAAGCGCGTTTTTCAATCCCGATCTGTCGGTGTCGTGCCCCGAGTCGCGGCGCGACCCGGTCAAGGCCACCTGGGATGTACACACCGTCGCCCGGCGCTTTCGTCCCGGTTACCTGGCTGCCTTGCTGGGTTTCATCCGTGACCAGCAGGTGAGCAAAAACCTGAAGATTCTCATTTCCGTCGTCAATAACATCGAACAGGCCAGCCGCTCGCCGCGCCTGGCGCAGCTGATGTGGGTGGCCGATGGTTTTCTTACCGCCTTGTCAGATGCCAGCCTGACACCCAGCGTCGCCGGCAAGATCCTGCTGGGGCGCCTGGATCAGCAGGTGCGGCGGGTGATTCAGAACGGCGAAGACAGCATCGATGCGGTGCCGCCGGTGGAGCTGCTGAAAAATCTGCTGTATTACCTGGCGCAGGCCGATTCGCCGTCGCCGTCGGTGCGCGAATTGAAACAGGCGTTCAGTCTGGATATCTCCCTGCCCGATGAGCATATTCTGACCAAGGCCAAGGAAGACCTGTACGGTTTCAATGCCAATCTGATCGGCAATATCTCCGAACAGATTCGCGAGGAATTGTTTGCGGTCAAGGATGCGCTCGATATCGCCGTACACTCCAAAGCCGGCTCCACCGAGGGCATGGAGTCGGTGCTCAATCATCTGAACACCGTCGCCGACGCGCTGGGTATGCTGGGCCTGCCCAAGTTTCGCAAGCTGATCCACGACCATGCCCAGTACCTGCGGCCGATCATCGATCAGCGCGGAGTGCTGGAGGAAGAAGATGTGATGCGCATCGCCGGTGCCATGCTGTATATCGAATCATCGCTTTATGATCTGGCCGCGCCTAATCTCGATACCGATACTCCGGGCAACGTCCTGCCAGACGTCGAATACCAGCGCATGGTACGGGCGACGGTGGAGGAGATTTTAAAGGACTTCGCGGTTGTCAAGGATTGCGTCATCAAATACTGTCAGACGCAGAACGACGCGGAAAATCTCGCCAGCCTGAGCGCGAAGCTGCACGCGATCAAGGGCACGGCGCAGATGCTGCGCTACTCGGATCAGGTGAATCTGGTCAATGCCATCGAAAGCTATATCAGTCAGGAATGGATGGCGGCGCAGAATCAGCCGGATAAGCATCAGCTCGAACTGTTGGCCAACGCCATTACCGGCGTCGAATATTTCTTCGAAAGCATCGTCGAGCGCAGCGTGGCGCCGGAACTGGGTTTGCGCATCGCCGAGGAGAACCTGACCGAGCTGGGTTACCCGCCGCGCAAATCGCTGGCGGCTCGCGTCGCCGCCAGTGTCGAGGCGCCGCAGACGAAGGAGGAAAAGCCCGCCCGCGAACCGGCCAAGCCGGTGATCCGCGTCATCGACGGCAAGACCGGCAAGGAGACCGTACACACACTGGAAGTACCGCTGCATGCGGATGACGAGGTGGCCGCCATGGCCGCGCAGTTCGTTCAGCCCGAAGAGGTTGACGACGAGCTGGTCAAGGTGTTTCTCGGCGAGGCCGAGGATGTCCTGCACAAGATCGAAGCCGATACCCTGGCCTGGGAGCAGGACAACAGCGACCGCAAGATCCTGCAGAAACTCATTCGTTCCTTTCATACCCTCAAGGGCGCGGGTCGGATCATAGGCGCGACCTCCTTCGGTCTGCTGTCCTGGTCGATCGAGGAGCTGCTGCGCAAGGTGGCGGACGGTTCCGGCGCCCCGGTCGCGGAAATTTTTTCCCTGCTCAAGAACGTTACCGCCACCCTGCGGCAGTTGACCGCCGAAATGCAGGGCGAGCCGGTGGCGGATTCCAGTGAGGAGATCCAGAGCCTGATCACCGCCGCGCGGGAAATGCGCCTGGTGGTTTCCGCCTGATACGGCGCCGCCGGCGGCTGCAACTTGCCGCGAATTGGTCTATGCTTGCCGCTGACGGTATTGACCGGGTAAAGCTGCGGAGGGCGGGGCACTATGGCATGGTACAGGCTGGTGATGGCACTGGCGGTGATGCTGCTGGCGGCGTGCGCGTCGGAACAGCGCCTGCAGGATCTCGATGATACTCTGAACCTCTACCAGGCGAAGTTTCGCTGGAGCAATTTCGACGACATCCTGCGTTTTCACCATACCAGCAAGGCGATGGATCTGGCCGATTACAAGCGCCTGCAGGCCATCCGCATCACCTCCTACGAAGAAAAGCAGCGCATCATCACCAGCGACCTGGAGCAGGCCGAGCAGGTGGTTATCATCAGCTACTACGACAAGGACAGCGGCATGGAACACCAGCTGCTGACCAAGCAGGTGTGGAAATACGATGAAGACAACCAGACCTGGTTCCTGGAAAGCGATTTACCGGATTTCACTCACCCGGCGGCGCAGTAAACGCCGCGGCCTGCTGGCGGGCGCGGCGCAGATCCTCCGGCGTGCCGACGTCGAGAAACGGCCGCTCGCTTACCGGCAGACCGCGCACCCGTAAACCGGCGCGCAGCGCCTGTTGCACCACGTGTCCCATGTGCATGTCCGGCAGTGCCTTGCCGGCAGCCAGCAGCTGCTGCAGGTGGGTGTGCATGAAATCGCTGAACACCGGGGTCCAGGCGGCGATACCCCAGGTATGGCGCAGCGACGTGTCCCCGGGCTTGATCAGCAGTTGATGAATGACGCCTTGCGCGTCCAATTCCAGCATGTCCATTTTATCGGGGCGGTCGGCGGGGAACACGCCCAGCAGCAGGTCGCAGCCGGTCGCCTGCAGCCCCTGCAGCAGGCGCGCATAGGCCTGGTCGGCGTGGAACAGGATATCGGGAAAGCCCAGCACCACAGTGCGGCCGCGCAGCAGGTGGTAGGCCTGATCGACGGAGAACGGCGGTCCGTAGGGATGGCGGACGATAACGTAACTCAACGACATGTCGACGCCGGTACCGTCGGCGAAATACGCCGGAATATCCCATTTGCCGTTGCGCAGCGCGATCACCGCTTCGCGGATGCCGGCGCGGCGCAGCTCCTCCAGCAGATACTGACACACCGGTTTACCCGGTGCATTGGCGAGGTCGCCGGCTGTGTCCAGGCGCAGCATTTCCTTGCTGCCCTGGCTCAGCCCCAGGCGGGTCGCCAGGCCGGCGGCGGGAACCACGGCAATGGGGTCAGCGGCGTACATAAGGCAAGGGGAAATAAAAAGACCCGGCTGCGCGTGGCAGACGGGTCGGGGATCTGGTGTTCAGAGGTAAAACCGCTGGCAACCGACGCGGGATCCGCGTACTCAGCCGCCAACGACTTTGCTGGTCTGGTTCTGCTTCGCCAGGTAATCCTCGATGGCGGCCTTGATCGCGTCTTCGGCCAGCACCGAGCAATGCACCTTTACGGGCGGCAAGGCCAGTTCCGCGGCGATATCGGTATTCTTGATCTGTTGCGCTTCGTTCAGGGTTTTGCCCTTTACCCATTCGGTCAGCAATGAGCTGGAGGCGATGGCTGAGCCGCAGCCATAGGTTTTAAACCGCGCTTCCTCGATGATGCCTTGATCATTTACCTTTATCTGCAGCTTCATAACGTCGCCGCACGCGGGGGCGCCGACCATACCGGTGCCCACGCTTTCGTCGTTCTTGTCGAACGAGCCGACGTTACGCGGGTTTTCGTAATGGTCGAGCACCTTGTCACTGTAAGCCATGTTGATTTTGCCTCCGTTACTTGCAGTCAGGCTATATTACCCGCTGCAACCTTGAAATTCGATCCCTGCGTTTTGTTCGTCGAGATAAATTCACGGGCTTTTTCCGACATGACGAATTCAGACAGCTTTATTTCTCCCAGGTAACTGCACAGGCGATCGCTCAGCTCGTCCCACATTTCTGTAATGAGTTCATGTGTTTGGGTGCTTTCCGATGCCGGCTTCTTGGTGCGCAGTTTGTCCTCGACGGCATTGACGATTTCGGCGATGGAGATTTCATTGGGGGGCTTGGCCAGGTGATAACCGCCGCCGGGGCCGCGGAAACCCTTGACCAGGCCACTCTTGCGTAATCTTGCGAATAATTGTTCGAGATAGGAAATAGAGATCCCCTGTTCTTCGGAGATGTCTGCCAGCGTTACGGGCCGTACGTTTTGTTTCAGCGCGACTTCCATCATGGCTGTAATGGCATACCGACCTTTGGTGGAAATTTTCATGCTCTATATCTCCCAAATGTAATTTGCATATCGGCACTATGGGAAAAATCTTAGTGCATTTATCGGAAATAATATAATTGTTGAGTAACTCTCTCAACAAAGTTTTCGAGGTCATCAAACAGCTAGACAAATACACGCCTCAACGTCACGGATTGATTTTACATCAAATTCTAAGTTTTTTAACTACCTGAGTGAAACTCGAGGAATTGCCTATATCCGACCGTAATGTGTTGATTATATATAATAAAATCATAATTTCCAGGTCCGTGGTCACATTTATATTTATATTAAAAAATGCACTTTTTTTTGATTTGCAAGGAGGACAAAACTGTAGAAACCGCGCTAGGGGTATTCCCGTAGCCCGGTAAAGCTGGGCAAACAGGGGGTGGGGGAGGGGTACAGCCGTGCGCTCGCTCAGGATTTGCCCGGGAGCGCCGGATGCATCATTCGGGCATGGCGTTGCGGCCGGCTTGATCGAGGATCTGTGCCATCTGGAAGCGGGCCTGTTTGAGATTTTCCTCGATGAGCTGCTTCTGCTGCTGCAGGTAATCTATGGTTATCTGCTGAATATAAGCGCGGCTCTTCTCCAGCAGCCGGGCGACCTTGGTCTGCTGATCGACGGTGCGCTTGAGATAGGATTCGCGAAAGGTTATGGACATGCCGCTGTATTTATCCAGGGAGGACATCCACTCGCTAAGCTGGCCGGAAAGAAAACGCAGGTCGCGATAACTCTTGTAAGCCTGCTGGAATTGATGGGTGGCGAAAAAATCCAGCAGGTAGGATTGGGCGGGAATTTCCGGCAGCGATTTCATATCGCCGAACCAGCCAGCTTCGGTCAGGGGTTCGCGATCGAGTATGCGGTCGAGAATGCTGCCGTCACGCACCGTTTCGACGATGCTGTCGACGCGGCGCATTTCAGTTTTCATGACCACCGACGATTTTTCGTACTGGTCCAGCGCCTGGTTCAACGCCTGCAATTTGCTGTAGGCGTAGCCGCTGGCGAGATAGCCCTCCATCACCGCCGGGTCCGACACGCTGTATTTCAACAGTTCGTTCCAGGCATTGAGTGCCGATTGATAATTGTCGGTGGCGGCGTAAGTCCAGCCCATGCCCAGCAGCGCCTTGGCCGCGAGGGGGCTGTCGAGACGGATTTCCATCAGCGCCTTTTTCGCCTGCACCGGGTCGTTGTTGCGCAGATAGTGATTGGCCAGGGCAAGATTGGCCTGTTCGGCCAGGGCGATGACGTCCGGTTCCAGTGACCGTACAGCAGTCAGCTGCGACAACACCTTGATGCCTTCGTCAGTCTTGCCGGTGCGCAGCATCAACACGCCCAGGTTGTAGCGTGCATACAGGGAGCGCGCATTGTCGCCTTTGATGCGCTGCAGGGTGCGCACCGCGTCGCTGTTTTTCTCCTCGCGGCTGAGCAGATTTGCGCTCAGGCTCAGGCGTTCGGTGTCCAGGTCGCCGTCGATATCGCCGCGGATCTGCTGCAAGGCGGTGCGCGCTTTGACCGCGTCGTCCTGCTGGTAGTAGTAGCGGGCCAGGTAGTACCACAGACGGTTCTGCAATTCGGAGCTGACGCCACGATCCGACATGTCCAGCAATATACTCTGTGCCTGGCCGGGAATGCCGTAGGCCAGGTAGAGGGCGCTGAGCAGCAGGTTGCCGACGTCCTTTTCCTTGCCCAGGTCGATGAGGTTGCGGCTGCTGACCAGGCGCACGATGCCGGTGAAGTAGCTCTGGTCATAGAGATCGAACAGGGTCTCGCGGATGCGCGGATCGTCCACATGGCCCCATTCCAGTTCGAGGTCGCCCGCAGCCCCGGCTGCGTGGCAGGTGGCGAAGCCCGTCAGGGCCAGAGTCAGCGCCCGCAGGCGGCGCGTGAAATTTCTGCCGGCCATCATTCCCGCTCCACGATGTCGAAATCCGGCACGAATTTCTGCCGATAGTTAACGATTTTCAATTCCACCGACTTGGGCGCGTCGCTCTTGTGTACCGTAAAGGTGGTGTTGCCGCGATGGTCCTTGCCTTTGCCGACTTTGCCTATCATCGATGCTTTCAACTGGTAGTCGCCTGCCGGCAGGTTATTGACCCACAGACGACGGATGCCGCCGGCGCGCAGTCCGATCAGCGCCTGCTCATTGAATTCGCGGCGGGCGGCGAACTTGCCGTCCATTTCCAGATCCACGGCCTGCAGCTCGAAGCCATCGTCCACGTCGAGGGAAAGGTAAATGGTCAATTGATTGCCATTGATGGAGAGCACGCCGGAATCGAGCATCGACAGGTCATTGGCCAGCGACAGCACCTCCAGCTTGACCGCCTGGATGTCAGCGTCCAGCCTGGCCGGGTCGATGCGCTGCGCGCCGTCAGCGTCCGCCGCTGGCTTCGCCGCGGCTGGCGCGGGGGCCGGGGCGGAGCTGGTTTTTGCCGCCGCGGTGCTCGCCCGGTTTTTATTATCAGCTGCCGCCGCTGCCGCCATCAAACCCAAACAGCCTAAACAGACGACTAACCATTTAGCGGTTGTGCGGATCATGTCACCCCTCTGCCGGAACTACGCAAATTCGTCCTTGTATGTTTCTGTTGGCGCGACCGCTTGCGCATTTATACTAAAAAGCGCCGCGGTGCTATTCCTGAGCACCATTATGCAGATATTCCGCTCTTTATCCAGCAATTTATCCCGCGTCCGGTTTTTACCTGCTTGAATAATAAAGTTTTTATATGGTTGCATCGGAATTGCGCCGAGTATGCAAACCCGGTATCCGAATTATGGAAAATTGCATGCGCCCCCCTGCATCCGCGGATTGATTTAGGGTAGTATGCCGCGTTTGGCCGCCAGTGGAACAAGGGATGAGTTTACTCTTCTGGATCATAGTGTTCAGTCTATTGGGTGGCGCGTTCAGTGTGCTGATGGCGGCGCTGGTCCTGTTGTTTCCGCGTCATGTGCATGCGCGCATGCTGCCGCCGATGCTCAGCTTCGCCATCGGTACCCTGCTGGGGGGCGCGTTCCTGGCCTTGATCCCCCACGCCCTGCAGTCGCCGGCGGTGCACGATTTCCACGATGTTACCTTCACCATTCTGCTGGGTATCCTGGCGTTTTTCCTGCTGGAGAAAATGGTGTTGTGGCGGCATTGCCATATCGAGCACTGCGATGCGCACGGCGTGGAGCATGCGCACGGCGACCGGCCGATCGACGCCAGCGGTATCCTGATCATCATCGGCGACGGCCTGCACAACTTCGTTGACGGGGTGCTGATCACCGCGGCATTTCTCAGTGATTTTCATCTGGGCATCATCACCAGCATCGCTATTGCCGCCCACGAAGTGCCGCAGGAGGTGGGGGATTTCATCGTGCTGCTGCAAAGCGGCATGCGCCGACTGCAGGCGTTGTGGTGGAATCTGGTGTCCAGCTTCACTTCCGTGCTGGGCGCGGTGCTGGCCTACTTTACCCTGAGCGCGGCGGATCGCATCGTGCCCTATGTGCTGGCAGTGGCGGCCGCCAGTTTCATTTATATCGCGGTGGCGGATCTCATTCCCGGCCTGCACAAATCCCCGCAGCCGCGCGCCACCGCCCAGCAGCTGCTGCTGATTTCCTGCGGCGTGCTGCTGGTGTTCGTCGGCCATCTGGCGGCGCACTGAAGGCGCCCGGCGCTCAACCGCCGCGCGGCGGCGCCAGCAGTTTCTCCAGCACCGGCCAGACATTATCCAGAATCAGAGGCTGCGCCTCCGCTTTGGGATGAATACCGTCATCCTGGATCAGTTCCATGCGGGTGGCGATGCCCTGCAGCAGGAAGGGCAGGTAGGCGGTCCGGTGGCGTCGCGCCAGAGTTCCGTAAACGGTGAAAAATTCGCCGACATAGTCGGGGCCGTAATTGGGCGGCAGCATCATGCCGACCAGCAGCACTTGCGCTCCCGTGCGCTGGCTGGCGACAATGATGGCGGACAGGTTTTTCTCCATGTCGCCCAGCGGCAAACCGCGCAGCCCATCGTTGCCTCCCAGCTCGATGATGACGATCGCCGGTCGCTGCGCCGCCAGCGCCTGGGCAATGCGGTTGCGCCCGCCCAGGCTGGTGTCGCCGCTGATGCTGGCGTTGACCACGCGGTAATCCGGGTGATTCTGGCGCAACTTTTGTTGCAGCAAATTGACCCATCCGGCATCCTGGTTGATGCCGAAGCCGGCGCTGAGGCTGTCGCCGAACACCAGAATGGTCTTTGCCGTTGTCGGAGTGTTACCGGCGGCGGCCGGCGGCACACCGGCCAGGGCGGCAAGGATCAGAACAACGAAATATTTACTGATGGCCAACATGACTGACTCTATCGTCCTTTCCATCGACAAATTGCGTAAACAGGTGCCCAGCACCGACAGCGAGAATGCCGCGCCGCTGGTCATTCTCCAGGATATCAGTTTTACCATTGCCCGTGGTGACACGGTGGCGATCGTCGGTCCTTCCGGTTCGGGCAAGTCCACGCTGCTGGGTCTGCTGGCGGGGCTGGATGATCCGACCGCGGGCAAGGTCTGGATCGACGGCGTCGATCTGTTCGCTCTGAACGAGGATGCACGCGCGCGCCTGCGCGGCGAGAAGCTGGGATTCGTTTTTCAATCCTTCCAGTTGCTGCCGAATCTGACGGCGTTGGAAAATGTCATGCTGCCACTGGAAATCAGCGGCGCCCGGGACGCCGCCACCATCGCCCGCGGCGTGCTCGGCCGGGTGGGGCTGGACAAGCGCCTGCAGCACTATCCGCGCCATTTGTCCGGCGGCGAGCAGCAGCGGGTGGCCATTGCCCGCGCCTTCGCGCCCAATCCCCGGCTGCTGCTGGCGGACGAACCTACCGGCAACCTGGATCATCAGACCGGCGAAACCGTCATTGATCTGCTGTTTCAGCTCAATCGTGAACAGGGCGCGACCCTGGTGCTGGTCACCCATGACGACGCCCTGGCCAGGCGTTGCCGGCGCCGCCTGGAACTCAATGGCGGCGCGCTGTCGATCAGCGGTTGAGATGGTATGAAGCGGCTGTCCTTTTCCCTGCGCATGTTTCGCCGCGATATCCGTTCCGGCGAGCTGCGGGTGCTGCTGGCGGCGCTGACCGTGGCCGTGGCCAGCGTTACTTCCGTGGGTTTTTTCATCGATCGCGTGCAGGGGGCGTTGCGCTGGCAGGCCAATGAGCTGCTGGCGGCGGACCTGGTGATCTCCGCGGATCATCCCCTGCCGGCCGCTTATGCGGAGCAGGCACGGACGGCGCGCCTGGAAACGGCGCGGGTCTACCAGTTCCGCACCATGCTGTTCGCCGGCGGCGATAACACCCTGGCGGAGCTCAAAGCGGTGGATGCCGGTTACCCCTTGCGCGGCAAACTGAAAATCGCCGATCAACCGCTGGCGCCGGAGCGCGAGGTCCAGGCCATGCCGGAGCGCGGCAGCGTCTGGGTGGAGGAAGATCTGCTGCGGCGCCTGCATCTGCAGGTGGGCGACACGCTGACCGTGGGGGCGCAGGCGCTGCGTATCACCCATATCATCACCTACGAGCCGGATCGCGGCGGCGGCTTTTTCAGTATCGCGCCCCGGGTCATGCTCAACAGCGAGGATCTGGCGGCGACCCGTCTGATTCAGGAAGGCAGCCGGGTCAATTACTTTCTGCTGCTGGCCGGCGGTGGCGACCGGGTGGCGCGCTATCAGCAGGCCATCAGTAAAGTCCTGCAACGGGGTGAGCGCCTGATCGATGTCAGTGATTCCCGCCAGGAGGTGAAGGAGGCGCTGGATCGTTCCAATCAGTTTCTCGGCCTGGCGGCTCTGGTCAGCGTGATGCTGGCCGGGGTGGCGGTGGCGATGGCGGCACGCCGTCATGTCAGCCGGCACCTGGACAATTGCGCCATCATGCGCTGCGTCGGCGCGCGCCAGGCCGATATCACCCGGGTCTATACCTACGAGATGCTGTGGCTGGGCCTGCTGGCATCCGCCGCCGGTTGCGCCGGCGGCTACCTGGCACATCTGGGTCTGGTCGAGCTGCTGTCGCTGCTGTTCGTGGCCAAGCTGCCGGCGGCTGGCATCATGCCGGTGGTTTACGGTTTGTTCACCGGTCTGGTGGCCTTGCTGGGCTTCGCTCTGCCGCCGCTGCTGCACCTGCGCAATGTGCCGACCCTGCGGGTGTTGCGCCGCGAACTGGGCGCGCTGCGGGCGCCGACCCTGTCGGTGCATGCGCTGGCCATCACCTGCATGGCGGCCCTGTTGCTGCTGCAGGCCCGGGATCTGCGTCTGGGCCTGTATGTGCTGGGGGGGCTGGCCGCTACCATCGGCGTGCTGGTGGCGATGGCGGTGCTGCTGGTGCGACTGGTGAAGAAAATCAGCCACGGCGGCGGCGCCGCCTGGCGCTTCGGCATCGCCAACGTAGCGCGCCGCTCGCGCGCCAGCGTCATTCAGGTGCTGGCCTTCGGCGTGGGCATCATGGCGCTGATGCTGCTGGCCCTGGTGCGCAATGAGTTGCTGGTCGGCTGGCAGCAGCGCCTGCCGCCGGACACGCCCAATCGTTTCATCATCAATATGCAACAGGATCAGTTGCCGGGATTACAGCAGTTTTTCGCCACCAACGGCCTGGCGAGCCCGCAAACCCATCCCATGGTGCGCGGGCGGCTGGTGGCGATCAACGGCAAGCCCGTGACCGCGGATGCGTACGAGGATGCGCGCACCAAGCGCCTGGTGGAACGCGAATTCAATATGTCCTGGGCACGGGAGCTGCAGGAGGATAATCAGGTGCAGGCGGGCCAGTGGTGGCGCGATGGTGATTCGACGCCGCAGTTTTCCCTGGAGGAGGGCATCGCCCGCAACATCGGCGTCAAGGTCGGGGACGTGTTGACTTACAATATCGCCGGTGCCACCCTGGAGGCGCCGGTCACCAGCCTGCGCAAGGTGCAATGGGATTCGTTTCGCGCCAATTTTTTCCTGCTGACGCCGCCTGGGATGCTGGAGCCTTACGCCGCGACCTACATCACCAGCTTTTACCTGCCGGATGCGCAGTTGCCGCTGCTGGGGCGGCTGGTGCGGGAATTTCCCAATTTCACCATCATCGATGTTTCCGCCGTCATGGATAAAGTGCGCGGCATCGTCAGCCGGGTGACCGATGCCGTGGAGTATGTTTTTCTATTCACTCTGGCGGCGGGGCTGATGGTGTTGTACGCGGCGATCCAGGCCAGCCATGACGAGCGGGTGAAGGAGGGGGCCATCATGCGCACCCTGGGGGCGGGTCGGCGCCGCCTGGTCAGCGGTCTGATCGCGGAGTTCTTCACCATCGGTACCCTGGCCGGAGGGGTCGCTGCCCTGGCGGCCAGTCTCATCAGTTACGTGGTGGCGGATCACGTGCTGCATATTCCCTTTCATCTCAACGGCTGGATCTGGCTGTGGGGGCTGCTGGGCGGCGGCGCCGGCGTGGGTCTGGCCGGGTATCTGGGGACTCGTTCCCTGCTTAACCGGCCGCCCCTGCAAACCCTGCGCAGGTTGGATGGCTGAGCCGGAAAAATTCTCGCTTTTGGTAATACTTCTATTGTAATCAATGTGTTGCCTTGAGAAATAAATCCCTTTCCGGGCTGTAATTTTTTGCATGCCGCGGCCGACAACCTGATAGCCCCTGTATCCATGAGGGGCTAACACAGCTTCCGCGAGGTTCCTCGTCGTGCACGGCACACCACCAGATCACAGATCCGCTGCTCCCGGCATTGCCGACGCGGTATATCAGGAGCTGGTCAACCTATTGTATAAACAGGCCCTTACCGCCCTGTTTGCCGGTCTGGCCGCGGCCTTTGGCGTATTAATGGCATTATGGGGCTGGATCGGCCGGCCTTACCTGCTGGCCTGGTTTGCCAGCGTCATTGCCTGCAATGTCTACCTGGCGGCGCTGATGGTGCTGTACCGCTACCGGCCGGCGACCCGGAAAAGCGTGCGGCGCTACGACCGCTGGTACAATCTGCAGGCGATCCTGCACGGCAGCGCCTGGGGCTCGCTGGTTCCCCTGGCGTACGCCTCCGGCTCGGACCTGCTGCTGGCGTTCAGTGTCATTATCGTGGTCGGCATGACCTCGGGTTCGGTGATCGCCACCGGTTCGGTGTACCGCATCTTCGTCAGCTATATCCTGCCCTGCCTGCTGCCGGCGATCGTGGTTCTGCTGTTCCTCAATCAAGGCGCGATCTGGACCATCACCGGTACCCTGCTGATTGTTTATACGCTGTGTATCTTCGTCATCGGCTTCGGCTACTACCGCTCGGTGCACGATTCCTTCCGCCTGCGCTACGAAAATTCGGAACTGGTGAGCAACCTGCTGGCGGAAAAGAAGCGTTCACAGGAAACCCTGGTCCGGCTGGAGCAGGAGATCGGCGTGCGCAGGGAAGCCGAGCAGCGCATCACCCGGGCGATGGAAAAGGCGGAGGCGGCCAATACCGCCAAGTCGCGCTTCCTGGCCAATATGAGCCACGAAATACGCACGCCGATGACGGCGATCATGGGCTTCGCCGAAATGCTCAAGGAGCAGCGCGACGACTGGCAGGTATGCGAACACCACGCGGATGCCATCGTGCGCAACGGCAAGCATCTGCTGCACATCATCAATGACATTCTGGATTTTTCCAAGATAGAGGCCGAGCGCCTGGAAATGGAACGCCTGCCGGTCGAACTGCTCGGTCTGCTGGAGGATGTGCGCACCACGTTTGCCCAGCAGGCGGCGGACAAGGGGGTGGCGTTCCTGATCGACCGCCGTTTTCCGCTGCCGCGCCAGGTGTTCACCGATCCCACGCGCATGAAACAGATTCTGTTCAATTTGGTGAACAACGCGATCAAGTTTACCGCCAGCGGTTTTGTCCGTATTACGGTGGAGTATGAACGGGCCAGCAGCCGGCTGAGCATCGCCATCGAGGACAGCGGCGTCGGCATGGCGCCGGCGGAACTGGAAAAATTGTTTAAACCCTTTACCCAGGCCGATGTGTCTACCACCCGGCGTTTCGGCGGTACCGGCCTGGGGCTGGCAATTTCGCGCCGCCTGGCGGAATTACTCGGCGGCACCCTGGAGGTAAGCAGCGTCAAGGGGGCGGGCAGCCGCTTCATTCTGACGATGAAATCCGGGGTGCGTTCCGATCTGGAACTGTTGCAGCAGGCGGAGGACACGCCTGTCGCCGATGCGCGGCCGACCGGCCTCAGTACCGCGCTGGGCGGCAGGGTGCTGGTGGTGGAAGACAATGCGGATATCCAGTCGCTGATTTCCTGCTATCTGGCCAAATGGGGCGTAAACATGCTGCTTGCCGGCAACGGCGAACAGGCGCTGGCGATATTGCGTGAGCAGGCGGTGGATCTGGTGCTGATGGACATGCAGATGCCGCAGATGGACGGTATCAGTGCCGTCAGGTTGCTGCGCCAGCTAGGCTATCAGCGGCCGATCATCGCCCTCACCGCCAATCAGGCCAGTGAC
>DKAS01000191.1 GCA_002448875.1 Proteobacteria bacterium UBA6920
CCATTTCCGGCATGCGGATGTCCAAGGTAATCACGTCGGGCCGGTGGTGTTTCACGGCCTCCAGCGCCTCACGGCCGTTGTTGGCGACACCGACGATTTCCACTTCAGGATCGGTGGCGAATATCTTGGTGACGGAATCGCGGAGAATCTTCGAATCGTCGACGATCAGCAAGCGCAGAACCCTGCCGGTGCCGCCATTCACCGCTTCGGCGAATTGATCCGAATGTTTTTTCACTGTGCTCATGTTTATCCCAAGTATTTTTTCAATTTTTCCTTCAGCGCCAGGCCGTCCACCGGCTTGGTCATGTACTCGTCGGTTCCCGACATTTTGCCCTTGAGTTTGTCGAACAAGGTGTCGCGCGACGTCAGCACAATGACCGGTATGTTTTTCAAGGTCTCGCTTTTTTTCATACTCGCCAGCACTTCATACCCGTCCTTCTTCGGCAGGATCAGGTCCAGCAGCACCAGATCGGGAGGCTCCTGGGCGAGCTTGAGCAGCGCCTCTTCCCCGTCCCTGGCCTCTATCATGTAGTAACCCTGGTTGCTCAGGGATTCGACCAACACCTTGCGCGCCAGACCGCTGTCTTCCACGATCAATATTTTCTTCAAGCCCGCGGCGGGAGTCGCGTTGTAGTCAACCCCCAAGTGGCGAAAAATCTCCTCATTGCTCATGGCGCCGGAGGGTGGCGGCGTTTGCGCCGTGTTGCCTCCCTGGGAATCACCTTTAAAGAAAAACTTGGCGCTTTCTATCTTTTTGATTTCCTGCAAAGCCGGCATGCCACGCATATTGCGAAAAAACACGTCGACGATATTCCCCGAGTTAATGGAGAAAATCACACCATGCCCATGATCGGTATACATATACATGGCGCCACTATGGCGTTCCTTGCACAGCTTGAGCAACGCCATGGCGGCGTCTTTAAATTTGACAAGCTCGTCTCTGGACACCTAGTGGTTCCCCCGATTTTTCCCCGGTATCCGCCCGCATCGCATGGCGGAAAATGTTCCTGGACATTGCGGCCAATCTAACCGTATCTTCTGTAATTAACTCACTCGCAACAGGTCAATACTGACCTAGTCCAAGGGTCGGCTAGGTACCTTATCGACATCTGTTAACGTCCCTTTAATCAAAACTGAGCATTTCTTCAGCTTTTCCCTGTTTTCGTTTCGAGATCTTCGGCACAGCACCACCATCAATAGAAGTTCAGAATGGCAAAACCAGGCTTTCGTTGTTGTCTCCGGCGCACCGGTCGGTGACCGCACCACCGCCTTTCGACCGACGGGTTTCGCTGCTGTGTCTAATGTTTCCGTGCGTCAAGCCGTTATCACCTGAGTAGGGGTCAACGGCATCCCGGCAGAAGAATTCAGGAGCTACACGGTTCTCATGGCGCACTCTGACAGCAACAACGTACAACTTGCGGAAAACTTGCAAGAAGAGACGACGCCGGCGACGGAACTGGATGACTTGCAGGCCATTATCAAAGCCCTAGCCGATGCGGTCGATGCGGAAAAATCCGAAAAGGCGCTATTCTCGGCCTATGCCACCACGCCCAGCGACGGCTTGAAGGGCACCATCGAATCATCGTCCTGGCACGATGGCGAAGGCGAACTGGCCGCAACGCCCGAACCTACCCTCGACGAACTGCTGGCGGCCATCGGCTCCACCCCTGCCGCGACCCCGTCTGCGACCACCCCGGATCTACCCGCTCAGGTCCCGCAAATCGAGGAACTGTGGCAGGAGCTCGCGTTGATCTGGCCCGTCGTCCGCCGCAATCCACAAGTAGCCGGTAAAATCGAAGAATTGTGGCGACGCCTGAAGCAAGAGCATGCGGACGGCGTGCCCATCGAAGATCTAAAGGCTTTAATCGACGAGACGACCAGCGCCCGAAACTGGAGCATGCCGTTGCCAGACGCTGGCGCGGGCAGCCTGAGCAAGGTCAAGACAAGCAACAGCGGTGAAGTCGCGGATATCGTTCGCCGTATCTTAACCGGCGAGAGTAGCGCGCAAATCGCTGCCAGCTGGGTTTCACCGACCGGCGAGCACGCCAGCGCCGACCCGCTGTACGAAATTCCCATCGATCCAATTCCGTCGGTACCTGCACAGGGGCAAGATGCTTCCGGCGGAATTTTCGCGTCCACCCGGGACGCCGCCACCATCAACGAAGACGCGGACCTTTCCCATCGAGCCATAGGCATACATACAGATGAGTTGCAGTTGCTGGAGCGCATTCTCGGCGACAAGCTCGATAAGGGAAAGTTGCCTATTCTGACCGCGGTAGAATCCCTAGGTCGGGACGCTCCGGACACCACCGGAGAAAACTTCCAGACTTTGGACGACCGCCTGGCGCATCTGCTGCGCGAGGCTGGAATTGAAGACTCCGCGGCGGCAGCGTCCACGACGACGACACGCACCGAGCAGACGGAAACGCCCCAGGTTCCAGCGGCGATACCGACTCGCACCGCGCCGCGGACAGCGGCGCGATCAGGAAACAAGCCTGGAAAACCGTTACGGCCCGCCGCCGCCCGGCAACAAAACCGCCACCCTGAGACACCCGGAACGGAAGTCGCGCCAACTCACGAACTCAAGGAAAGCAGCTCATTAGTGCCGTTTTCGCTGGCGGCCATGGTGCTACTGGCCGCTGGACTCCTGTGGTTCATCATGGGAAGCGACGAGAACAGCAAGAATGCGCCGCAACTTTCCGACGAAAGCGCCAGTCAGGGCCGCAAATCCGCGGCAACCCGCGAGCGGCAGTTGAACCCGGATGAAATGATGGCGGAATTCAAGCGCTCGCTCGCGACCGATAACCCGGCCGCTGCGACTCAGAACACCACCACCACGCTCAGCCGCGACGACAGCGCCACAGCGTATAAGCAGCCGGTTGACGAACCGCGCAAGAAATCCAGTGTAGAGTATACCCTGCCTTCCAGCCAAGGCGGGCGTTTGGGCGGCACCGGCGATAGCAGCACCAGCACCGTCAACGCCTATGACAATCGCAGCTACACCTACAACTACGAGCAAACGCCACCGGCGGAGTCCAGTTACACGCCTTCGCCCGCGGCAAGCGATACGCGCAACGACGCGTATCTTACGACATTGAACAATACCACTCAGAACTTTCAGAACATGCTCGACGGTTCGCTGGACCGGCTGCGTACCAGCACCCACAGTGGATTACAGGATCTCTCACAGCGTGTAACGCGCCTGGAGGACGCCATCGGTCGTCTGCAGCAAGCGATAGATTCGCTGTTGAATAGATCGGACGCCGCGACCAGCCGTCAGGACAGACAGATCAGCGATCTCAATGGGCGCCTCGAGCAAATGGATTCCAGACAGAAGAAGTCCTATCAGGCAAACATTCAACGCGACAAGGAGGGGGTTACTATTGTCTTGACCGAACCCGGGGACATGCCTACCACCGCCGGCGCCCGGCTTGAGGAAATCGTTCACGTCGTGGTCAAGGGCGATACCCTGTGGGACATCGCCGCCAAATACATTCACAATCCCTTCCGCTATCCGGAGCTGGCGCGCCTGAGTAAAATCAAGAATCCGGACCAGATTTTTCCCGGCGACAAGGTGCGCATCGTGCGTCGCTACGCCAATAGCCCATCGGACCAGTAAGTCCCGTCTGATTTGGTGCCGGCGTTTGTTAGCAAATATTACCGCCGGAGACTGGCCGTCGGCCCAGCAATTGCATGTTTGTGCAAAGATTTGCGACTGATGCGCCCATGGCGGGAAGGATATGAAGCAAAAACTGCAATCCCGGCTCCTCAACTATTTCATGCTGATCGCCGTGGCGGCGATGCTCATCGGCGTCGAATTCTATTTCGAAATGAGCCACGGACAGGTAAACCAGGAAATCTGCTCGCTGGCGGCAGAGGATTCCACCGGTAAGACGCTGCCCCTGGGTAATCTGCGCAACAAGGTCGTCATCATGTTCGGCATGCTGACGGTGGTGGTGGCCATCGTCCTCACCATGTTCATCCGCAACATAACCACGCCGCTGCAAAAGATGGCCGACGTAGCGGCCGGCATCAATGCCGGCGACCTGAGCCTGACCGTACCGGTGGAAACCCACGATGAAATCGGCCAGGTGGGCAACGCGATCAATGAACTCACCAGCAACCTGCAGGAAGTGGCGTCCATGACCAGCACCACCGCCGGCGACATCCTGGCGCAGATCGACGCCCTGCTGGCCAGCCACAATATCGGCGAGGACCGGGCGGGGGAAATTCGCACCGGTCTGCGCTCGCTGATGGAGTTCGTCGATTCCTTCAAGCTGCTGCGCACCGACATTCCCTGAACCATGGACTACCTGGGCCTGATCCTCGCCGGTATCGCCATCGCCACCGCCGCCATGGCCGTGGGCATAGGCAGCGGTATCTTCTGGACGCCGCTGCTCATTCTCGTCTACGGTCTGACGCCACAGGAAGCGGTGGCCACTTCGCTGATGATTCAGGTAGTGGGCATGGGCAGCGGCACCCTGGCCTTCCTGCGCGCCGGCTTGACCGAAATTCGTCTGAGCCTGCAGTTTTTTCTGGCGGCGCTGCCTGGGGTCATCGCCGGCGGCTTCCTCAGCGTGCATCTTTCCCAGGGCAGCGTGCAAATGCTGCTGGGCATCATGGCAATGACGGTGGCGGTGCTGTTCGTCGCCGGCCGCGACCAGTACGCGGAAAACGGCGGCGGCCGGCCGGACCAGGCGAAAGTCACTCGCCTGCTGCCGATCCCGGCCTTCTTCGGTCTGCTCATGGGAACCTTGTCGGTTGGTATCGTGGAATGGCTGGTGCCGGCGCTGCGCCATCGCCTGCACCTGGAGATGCGCCGCGCCATCGCCACCGTGGTGCCGGTGATGTTTCTACTGGCGATCTGCGCTTCGCTGGTGCACTGGTCACGGGTGGAACACCTGCATCTGGGATATTTCGCCTGGGCCGCGGCCGGCACCGTGCTCGGCGGCCAGATCGGTCCGCGGCTTTCCAAACGTATCGACGAACGACTGCTGAAGCAGAGTTTTATCTACCTGATGACACTGACTGGAATCCACCTGATCTTTCAGGCGATATAAAGAAAACCAGTCCGAGGACGACAACTTGGGTAATTATTCTAACAAAAAGCGTGTTCACGCCGATGCTATCCACTCTCTTCCGCTTCTGCACCCAATGCGGGCTGACCCTGACGCTGGCCGGCCAGATGCTGTCATTGCTGCTGCAGGACCCGCAAACCAATACCTCGCTGCTGGCCCTGCTGGCCGCGGAACTGGCGCTCCTGACCGTGGTGCTGGCCCTGGCGTAGCTGGCGCCATCATTTCGGCGGACGAATATCCAGGGTGGCAATGAGGGTGGCGGTCGCGCGATCGATGACACCGATGCGCCACTCATAGCGTGAACGCACCGGAACGAACAGCCACTGCGGCTGCAGCCCCCCGCGCTCGGCGAGAAACTGTTGATAACGCTCCTGGTCGGCGGCCGGTTTGTCCTGTAAATACTTGGGCATGTCCAGCGCCTCGGTGGCGATACGTGCCAGGTTTTGCTGATTCAGCGCTTGCAAATAGGCGCTGTCGAGAAACACGGGGCGAGCTTCACGCATGGCGGTCTGACGCAAAGCCAGCGCCCGGTCCTGCTCGGGCGGCATGGCGAAGAAAACCAGCACCGGATTGCTATCGCCGAAATGCCGCAGGATCGCGCTATCCAACCCGGCCTCCTGTAACACCTGGCCGCTGACCGGATGAAAAGCGCCGTCGGCGTATATTGATGCCACGGGCCTTTCATTGTAAACAAAGTAGACCCCGGTGGTCAGTGCAAAAACCTGCAGCAGGGCGATGATGGCCATGTCCATTTTCAACCCCGGCTTGCCGGGTTTGTACACCACCAGGGTCAGCAACGGCCCGATGATGATATCGACGCCGGCAATGATGCGTATGCCCTGCCAACCGCCGTCGGTGGCGAAATACAACTGGGGATACCAGTGAACGACAATGAAATACAAAAGAACGGTGAAAATACCCAGGCTGATTACCAGGTGGCTGACGACTGCCTGCTTTTTAGAAATGTCGGTCCAATGCATGCGTGCTGTTCCCGTGGTAACCGGCGCCGGGCCGGGTGCCCCTCCTAATATCGAATCGTCGCCTGACACCTTTAGCCCGTGGTCGCCAGCGCAGGCGCCCACGGCTTCAATTTGGCGGAAAACTGCCGATGTTGATCCCATGACCTCGATTCCCGACACTGCCACTGTCGCCGAACCGCAGCCGGCTGCCGCCGCGCCGGCCACGGAGTCCGCCGGCCACACCTGGCAGCCGCTGCGCTGGCTGAACATCTACCGCCTGGTGCTGGCGGTGGCGCTGCTGGCTTATCTGGCGCTGTTCCGCGACCAGGGGCTGATCGGCGAGCGCTTTCCGCAGGCGGCGCTGGTCGCCTGCGTCGTGTATCTGATCTTCAGTCTGGCGATGTTGCTGACCATCCAGGCCCAGCGACCGGGTTTTTATGTACAGGTGCATTTTCAGATCATGGTGGATATTGCCTTCCTCACCGTGCTGATGCACACCAGCGGCGGCATCGAAACCGGACTGGGCATGCTGATCATCATCGCCGTGGCCGGTGGCGCCATTGTGGTTCCCGGCCGCAACGCCAACCTGTTCGCCTCCCTGGCCAGCCTGGCCTTACTGGCCGAACAGGTGTCCGCCTATCTCACCGGCTCGGTAGCCACCAATTATCCCCAGGCCGGCCTGCTGGGCGCCAGTTTCTTCGCCACTGCCACCCTGGCGTATGTCCTGGCCCACCGTGTGCGCGAAAGCGAGGCGCTGGCGCGCCAGCGGGGCACCGACCTGGCGAACATGGCGGAGCTCAATGAGTACATCATTCAGCAACTGGACGCCGGCGTGATCGCCGTCGATCACCGGCTCACCGTGCGCCTGGCCAATCGCGCCGCCGGCCGCCTGCTGGCCTGCGGCACGCCGCAGCACGGACAGAAACTGGTCAACATCTCGCCGGAACTGGCGACGGCACTGATGACCTGGTCCCGCGACAAACAGGCGCGTACCGCGTTCTTCACCGTGCCGCGCAACGGCATGGAACTGCAGCCCCTGTTCGTGTCGCTGGGCAGCCATGCGGAATCGGGCACGGTGATCATCCTGGAAGACATCAGCGCGGCACGGCAGCAGGCGCAGCAGATGAAGCTGGCCTCCCTGGGCCGGCTGACGGCGAGCATCGCCCATGAGATCCGCAATCCTCTGGGCGCCATCAGTCACGCCGGCCAGCTGCTGCAGGAGTCCGCCGACCTGCCTGCTGCGGATCGCCGCCTGACCCAGATCATTCGCGATCATGCCGCCCGCGTCAACACCATCATCGAGAACATCCTGCAACTCAGCCGACGCGAACAGTTCATTCCCCAGGACATCCCGCTCGGTCCCTGGTTGCGCCAATTCGTCCATGAGTTCACGACCGAGCACCACCTGGACCCCGGCGCCATCCGCATCGAAGTCGCGGCGCCGGAGCCACAGGTGACCATTGACACCTCGCAATTGCGGCAGATACTCACCAATATCTGCGAGAACGCCCTGCGTTACTGCGATCCGGCACGTCCGCCCTGCATCCGCCTGGTGGTCGCCGGCAGCGCCGACGCCCAGGCTCCATTCCTGGACATAGTCGACAACGGCCCAGGCATCTCCGTGGAAAACCGCAAACACATATTCGAGCCGTTTTTTACCACGGAACACACTGGCACCGGTCTGGGCCTGTATATCTGCCGTGAACTGTGCGGCATGAACAAGGCCAGTCTGTCCTATTTCATCAACGACGCCGGCGCCAGCTGTTTTCGCATCCGCTTCGCTGGCCAGCCGCAGAAACGAACACCATGAACAAACCCCTGGCGCTTATCATCGATGACGAACCGGATCTGTGCGAGCTGCTGGCCCTGACTCTGCAGAAAATGCAGGTCGACAGCCATTCCGCCCACACGCTGGCGCAGGCGCGGCAATTGTTGTCCGCTCATCCGTTTAACCTCTGTCTCACCGACATGCGCCTGCCCGACGGCAACGGCATCGACCTCGTGCGCTTCGTGCAAACCCGGTTCAGTGATCTGCCGATCGCCGTCATTACCGCCCATGGCAACATGGAAGCGGCGATCGAAGCACTCAAGGCCGGCGCCTTCGATTTCGTCTCCAAACCGGTGGATCTGCAGATGCTGCGCACCCTGGTGCAAACGGCCCTGCGTCTGGGCGAGAAATACCCCGAGGCGGACCGCCGCACCCGCGACGTGCTGATCGGCGACTCGCCGGTAATGCAGCAACTGCGCGGCAATGTGGCCAAGCTGGCGCGCAGCCAGGCGCCGGTCTACATCAGCGGCGAATCGGGCACCGGCAAGGAACTGGTGGCGCGCATGCTGCACGACAAGGGGCCGCGTGCCGGCAAGCCGTTCGTGCCGGTGAATTGCGGGGCGATTCCCGCGGAGCTGATGGAAAGCGAGTTTTTCGGCCACCGCAAGGGCAGTTTCACCGGCGCCCACAGCGACAAGCCCGGTCTGTTTCAAAGCGCCCAGGGTGGCACCCTGTTTCTCGACGAGGTGGCGGATCTGCCGCTGGCCATGCAGGTGAAGTTGCTGCGCGCCATTCAGGAACGGGCGGTGCGACCGGTAGGCGAGGCGCGGGAAGTACCGGTGGATGTGCGCATCCTCTCCGCCACCCACAAATCGCTGCCGGATCTGGTGAACGCCGGCGTATTCCGGCAGGACTTGTACTATCGCCTCAATGTCATCGAGCTGGCGGTACCACCGCTGCGCGAGCGCGGCGGTGATATCGATGTTCTGACTCCGCATATCCTGCGCAAACTGGCGCCTGCCGGCAATGTGGCCGTGCGTATCACCGAAGCGGCGCAAGCGGAACTGCGTCGCTATCCTTTTCCCGGCAATGTGCGCGAGCTGGAAAACATCCTGGAGCGGGCCAGCACCTTGTGCGAACACGGGCTGATCCAGGTGCAGGACCTGCTGCTGGCGCCTCCTGCCGACGGCGTTGCACCAGCCACCGAACCCGCGGCCAGCGCAGCACCGACGACGGTACCCACCGCGGCGGTCACGGAAAATCTCGAAGCCTACCTGGAGCGGGTTGAGCGCCAGGCCATCCTCGAAGCCCTGGCAGCCACGGACAACAATAAAACCGCGGCAGCGAAAAAACTCGGCATTACCTTCCGCGCCCTGCGTTACCGGCTGAAAAAACTCGGTTTGGAATAACTAGCGGTAATGGCGGCATATAGTTTAAATAGCTATGCAAATCGCCGTTTTCGTATAAGACGACACCCGCCCTTTACTGCGCACTGACCATTCCGGTCACCGCCGCGGTGACCAAATTCGTCACGTGACCAAGTTGGCAAAGCTGTTCGGCAATATCGTTAGCACACTGCGTTATGTACGCCCATTCAACAACCACGCTAACCTGCTGATTTAGCGAAGCCAGGGCGCCGGCACCGCAAAAAAATTCAAGTTCCCACCCTCGCCGTCGATACCTGGCACAAGTGCTGCACTACTCCGGCCAAGGCAAGTTTCCTGGACCTTGTCTCAAGGACGGAAGGTTAATGCAGCGCCTAACACAGTAACCAAAGACAAGGTTACAGGAAGCTTGGTTCCACCGATTTAACACAACCACTCGCGAAGAGGAGTTTCACATGAAGAACGTAAAGGGTTTTACCCTGATTGAGTTGATGATCGTGGTCGCGATCATCGGTATCCTGGCCGCCATCGCCATTCCGGCGTACAACGGCTATATCAAGCAGTCCAAGGTCTCCAGCATGATCGAGAACGTGGAAAATGGTTTCCGCCTGTCCAAGGGTGAAGCCGCCAAGATCGCCGCTGGCGGTGCGACGGTGTGTGTAAGCGTTATCACCCAGGGCAATGACGGTGGCAAGAAAGCGATTGGCGATGCCACTTCGGACGCCTTCGTTTCCGGTACTACCGGCTCCGCCGGTCAGGTATGGATCAATGATGCCGGCAGCCCCACTGGCACTGACGGCAATGGCTGCCCGGAACCGGGTGACACCGTAACCGTCGGCTTCGTACTGCCGGCTGGTCTGGCGGACACCGATTTCCCCTCGGGCTCCGACTCCACCAACACCAAGACTTTTCTTGCCGAGTAATACCGGCTGAAAAGCTGCTTGAAAACAGGGGGCCAGGTAACACTGGCCCCTTTTTTTCCCGAGGACTCTTTGTGTAACACCTTTGAGGTCTGTGCCATGCAAAGAAATCAAAAAGGATTCACTCTCATTGAATTGATGATAGTGGTCGCCATCATCGGAATCCTGGCCGCGATTGCCATCCCGTCTTACAACGGCTACATACGACAAAGCAAAATCACCGCTTTGATCGAACATCAGGCTAATGCCGTCAAGGTGGTGAAAGCCGAGGCTTCTAAAATCGCCGCCGGTGCCACCGGGGTGGATGTCATCTCACAGCTCAATTTCGGGTCACGTACCGCGGTGGGCAACAATGCTTTGTCTGCCTTTACCACGGCCGGAGGAGTGGAAGGTCAGGTGGAAATTACCGGCATGACCGGTGCCGGCAATGTGCCCGCGCCTGGCGACACGGTTACTATCACCATGTATCCGGTAGCCGCCACAACGGCCGCTGACTACCCGGTGCCGATGACGGTTAATTTCTCCATCGAATAAACTGCCCATTACCGCGGATACTGGGAGGATGTACTCCCCCTGCCGGTATCGCCAGCACGGGCTAAAGAACCGCCAGTATTGGCCGACGAATTTGCGTGGAGTCGCAACTGCACTCCCACTACACGTATAGATTCCCAACTACCCCCATAAGACAGGAGGTATACATGACCACTTTCTCCCTGCCCGCGCGCACCCGGGGTTTTACCCTGCTGGAAATCATGATCGCCTGCGGCGTTCTGGCGGTGATCGCCGCCATCGCGGTTCCGGCCTACAAGGGCTACATCGCCACCTCCCGCCAGACCGAGGGTTGGAACAATCTCAACACCCTGGCCATCGCCGAAGACGAGTTCTTCCTGGAAAACAATACCTACTTCCTCGGTGGCGACGCCGCCACCCTGGAAACCGCCAGCGGCGGCCTGTGGAAAGCGGCGGAACTCACCGAAGCCGAGCGCAATTTTACCTATGTGGTAACGGCCGGCAGCACCAGCGCCATCAGCAGCAGCTTCAAGGCGACGGCCACCGGCAAGGGTGGCAAGGTGCCAGCCTCCACGGTATTGACCAAGGGAAACTAACATCAGTGCTAACCTGCACGCCAGGAACTGGCGGCAGGCAGGCCGAGGCGCAAGGGGGGAATTTGCGCCTAAAGAACATCCGCCCCCACCCGATAAACCAGAAGGTGCATTCCGGTGATGCATGAAATGGGTGGGTGTTTGCCGTATTTGAATATACGAAGAAATTATAACGTGAGTTCTTCGTTGCTTCCCCGCCCGTGTGTGATGATTTCTATGACCCGTTAAATCAAGGCCTATGGCGACACAATCCTCACAAGTCAAATTAAGCGGCCTGGCCAAACGCCTGGTGCAGGACAAGCTGCTCACCGAGGACAATGCGGCCAAACTGCATACCGCGGCGCTGAAGAAAAAAGTGCCGTTCGTCACCCACCTGGTGGAAAGCAACGCGGTCAAGTCCATAGACATAGCCAACTGCGCTTCCCACGAATTCGGCCTGCCCTTGATCGACCTCAGCGCCATGGATATCGAGACCGAGGTCGCCAAGCTGGTGGACGAGAAAGTCGTGCGCCAGCACCATGCGCTGCCCCTGTACAAACGCGGCACCCGGCTCTACGTTGGCATTTCCGATCCGACCAATCTGCAGGCACTGGACGCCATCAAATTCAACACCGGCCTGACGTCCGAAGGAATTCTGGTCGAGGAAGACAAGCTGACCAAGACCATCGACAGCGTCATGGCGGCCAACGACACCTCGCTGTCCGACCTGGGCGACGACAGCCTGGACGATCTGGACATTTCCGCCGAGGACGATGGCGTCAGCGCCGCATCCAGCGACAACGATTCGGTCGGCGATGACACCCCGGTGGTGCGTTTCGTCAACAAGGTGCTGCTCGACGCCATCAACAAGGGCGCATCTGATATACACTTCGAGCCCTATGAGAAACAATACCGGGTACGCTTCCGCCAGGACGGCGTGCTGCGCGAAGTGGCCTCGCCGCCGGTGCAACTGGCGTTGAAAATCGCCGCCCGCATCAAGGTCATGTCGAAAATGGACATTTCCGAGCGCCGCATCCCCCAGGACGGCCGTATCAAGATGAAGCTGTCCAAGACCAAGGCCATCGATTTTCGCGTCAACTCCTGCCCGACCCTGTTCGGCGAGAAAATCGTGCTGCGTATCCTCGATTCCTCCAGCGCCATGCTGGGCATCGAAGTGCTGGGTTACGAGGACGAGCAGCGCAAACTCTATGAAGCGGCCCTGTCCAAGCCCTATGGCATGATCCTGGTCACCGGCCCCACCGGTAGCGGCAAGACGGTATCGCTGTACACCGGTTTGAACATCCTCAACACCGAGGATCGCAACATTTCCACCGCCGAGGACCCGGCGGAAATCAATCTCTATGGCGTCAACCAGGTGAATATGAACGCCAAGGTGGGGCTGACCTTCGCCAATGCCCTGCGCGCCTTCCTGCGCCANNCACCAACGACGCGCCGCAGACCCTCACCCGTCTGATGAACATGGGGGTACCGGCCTACAACATCGCCAACTCGGTGTCCCTGATCATCGCCCAGCGCCTGTGCCGCCGCCTGTGCAAGCAGTGCAAGAAGCCGGTGGACGTGCCCAAGGAAGCGCTGCTGGAGGAAGGCTTCAGCGAAGCCGACGTCAACCGCGGGCTGAAAATTTTCGGACCGGTGGGCTGCGATCAGTGCGCCAACGGCTACAAGGGGCGCGTCGGTATCTACCAGGTGCTGCCGATTACCGAAGGCATCCAGCGCATCATTCTCGAAGGCGGCAACGCGATGAACATCGCCGACGCGGCGCAGAAGGAAGGCATCGCCGACCTGCGCCAGTCCGGCATCAAGAAGGTCAAGGACGGCTTGACCAGCATAGAAGAACTCAACCGTGTGACCA
>DKAS01000196.1 GCA_002448875.1 Proteobacteria bacterium UBA6920
CCGCCACCACCGCCACCGCCGCTATACAGCGGGTTGGCGGGGTTGAGATCGGATCCCCAATGACAGACCTGCGACCACATGTCGGAGTTGCCGGCGAGGTCCGCGCGGAATGCTGCCGCCTTGCTGTCGAAGGTGTTCTTGTCCTTGGAAGCATGGAGAATTTCCAGCAGCTTCATCTGCAGCTCGGGTTTGCTTTCCTTGGCCATCGCGTCGTTGATCAGTTCTTCCGCCTGCTTGTAGCGGCCGTAGGCCAGATAGACGTCCGCTTCCGNNGGCGGGCTTGGCCGGTTGCGGTTTGCTGGCCGCCGGCTTGGCCGGTTCGGGCTTGGCGGGTTCGGGTTTGGCCGCTTCAGGGCTGACAGCGGCGGCTTCCTGGGCGGGCGGTTCAGTGCTGGCCGCGGCCGGCGCTTTGGCCGCTTCCGCCGGCTTGCCTTGTTCCGCCGGTTTGCCAAGTTCTTTCTGCAGGGCCAGGAGCTGTTCATCCTTGAGCTGGATGAGGCGTTCCATGGTGTCCACCTGTTGTTCCACCTGCGACAGGCGATCACGCAATTCGGTGTTTTCGCGGCGCGAAGTATCCAGGGCTTCGTTGGCCAGGTTCAGCTGCTCACTGGAGCCGCGCTTGCTGCTGCCGGTGCTGCTGCTGGCGCCGGCGCCGGCGGCTTCATCGCTGCCTTCGCCCGGCGACAGCAGCTTGACTCGCGGTTCGGCGACGCCGGCGGTCTGGGTGCTGCGGGTGCTGGTGGCGGTGGAGCCCAGCAGGCTGCCGCGGTACTGCTTCCATTCCTCCCACTGACTGTCGGCGATGCGCACCGCTTCGTCTTTGCTGATATTGGCCGCCCATTCGAAATCTTCCAGGCGCAGCACATAACCCATTTTCAGGTTGTTGATGTTGTTGCGGTAGAAGGCTTCCGGGTTGGCGCGCAGCAGCGCGATCATGATCTGTTGCACGGATACGCCGGAGTTGCCGCGCATGGATTCGGCGACGTTCCACAGCGTGTCGCCACGCTTGGTCAGAACTTCCGCGCCGCCGCCGGGCAGGGATTTGACCGTGCCGGCATCCTGGAACTGGCTGGCGCCACGGGGGCTGGGGGTGAAGTCCTGTTCGGTTTCCACCACCCGGGTGGTCGTGGTGGTGCTGCGGCTGCTGCTGCCCGCTTCTTCATCCTGCATGCGCGAGGATGCCGTGCGATCCTCGGCTTCGGTCGGCGCGGCGTTCAGGTCTTCGCTGCTGGCGGCGGCCATATCCTCGCTGGGAGTCGCTTCGGCGTCCGGTGCCGCGGCCATGTCTTCGCTGGGCATGTCCGGTGCCTGGGCGGCTTCATCCGTCGGTTCTTCCACCACGGTTTCGGTTACCTGGGAATCGCGGGCGCTGGGCACGTCCCGCGTGGACGGCGTTTCCACCGAACGATTGCCGCCGCCTTCGGCCAGCACCGGCGGGTCGACCAGAACGGTGAATTCGCGCAGCAGGCGGCCGCTGGACCAGTTGACTTCCAGCAGGAAATTCAGAAACGGCTCGGTGATGGGTTGCGCGGAGACGATTTTGATATAGGGTTCGCGGTTGCCGTCGTTGACGACGCTGAACTGCAGTTGAGAAAGATACGAGGGATAATCAATGCCTGCGCGCTGAAAGGTTTCCGGTGAAGCAAGATTGATCTTGATGTCTTTCAATTCGCCGGGGCGTACCCGCATCAAGGGAATGCGCGCATTCAACGGTTGATTCAGCGCTGAATCCAATTCTATGGAACCCAGGCCAAGGGCAAACGCGTTGAAGGGAAGTGTAACGGCAGTAATGGCCAAAGCCATGGCCAGGCGTTTCAACATTGAGCGACTCCTCGATGCGCCGATTGTTTAAGGAAGCTTCTTTATAAAAACTTCCGATAACTATATCGGTTGAAAATTCAAAACTTTAACAACTGGTTAAATTTTAACTCAAAATGGCTGGTGCACATCTATGTAACTATAACTTAGAAGCCATTATTTACCAAAATTTCCCCTATTAAGACGGAGTTAAGGGCGGCGCCGTTGCGGACAGGATCAGCAACGACAAATAGATCAAACCCGGGGTCCTCTGGCGAGCGCATCCTCAAATTTCCGATGTATACAAAATCGGTGCCAGTTCCGTGAGTTAGCAGCGACAGGGAGGAAGCGTTGTCATCTTCCTTAAAATATTTCAGGTAGGGTGAGGAGTGCACAGCGTCCAGGACGGCCGCCGAGTCGGCGGTGGTGTCGTTGTAAACCTGCAGCGTGATACCTACCCCGTGGAACACCGGCGCCAGCAGCCGGCGCACGCGGGCAAAGCCGGGAGCGCGCCCGCACAGCAGATTGATTTGTGACTCAATACTTTGTTCTGTAAGAAGATTATCCGTGTCTGCGAGGGCATCCGCGGGCAACAGATTGAAGGCAACCTGGGTGGGGAAGCGATTTTTCGGCACCGGCTTCATATTGAACAGCGCAATGCTCTGCTGGGCCAGTTCTTCTACGGCCGCTTTGCCATAGCGGGCGACGGAGTCGACGACGACGGCACTGATGCGCTGCATGTCGATGTCCGCCTGCAGCGATTGCACCAGCAGCGAAAGGAATCGTGCCGCGGGATCGGGACAGAAAAAGAGCAAATTATTTGACGCATTTTCGACCAGTTCGCCGTTGATCTCCGGTAAAAGATAAATACCAGAACTATCTTGGGGATCGTGCTGGGAGGTATCGATCACCCGGCAGCCCGCCGCCAGTGCCCGGGGGATGTGTTCCCGCGCGACGGCGGCAGGCACGGCGAAGAATGCCAGCTGTACCTGGGAGAAATCGAAGGTCGCCAGCGTCTGCACCGTATGGTAGCTGTCGCCCACGGCGCGCTGGCTGCCGGCGCTGTCGTCGCTGGCCACCAGGAACAGGCGGTCATACGGGAACGCGCGCGCCGCCAGCTGGGCACACAGGGCTTCGCCCACCAGTCCGGTGGCGCCGACGACGGCGATGCTGAGGTCGGAACTCATGAGGCAGGTCGCGCCGGCTCAACGATCAAGCAGGATTCTCACCATGCGGCGCAGCGGTTCGGCCGCGCCCCACAGCANNGGCTGTGGCAGCGCATGGCACCGACGCGCACGCACAGTCCGTCGATCGGAATCGGCTTGTCGCTGCGCCCCAGAATCTTGTTGGTTTCCACCTGGCCCTTCCATTCTTCCTTGCTTTGTCCGGACTCCAGCTGCACGTCTATCCACGGGATCAGGTTGCCAGCCAGGGGCACCGGCCAGTGTTCCAGCGGATACTGGTCGCTGCGCAGGAAGCCGGCGATCTTGCGGTCGATATCCAGAATGGCGGACGCCGGGTTGTCGACCAGATCCTTGGATACGTTGTAGACCGCGCCCATCTGCTTGATCAGCTCGCGCATGTTCTGCGCGCCGGCGCCGGAGGCTGCCTGGTAGGTCATGGGCGCGATCCACTGCACCAGGTCGCGCTGGAACAGACCGCCCAGGGCCATCAGCATCAGGCTGACGGTGCAGTTGCCGCCCACATAGGTCTTGCAGCCTTTGTGCAGGCCATCCTTGATGACGTTCAGGTTCACCGGGTCGAGAATGATGATGCTGTCCGCTTTCATGCGCAGGGTGGAGGCGGCGTCTATCCAATAACCCTGCCAGCCGGCGGCGCGCAGCTTGGGATAAATCGCTTCGGTGTAGCTGCCGCCCTGGCAGGAAACGATGGCATCCAGTTTGGCCAGGGCATCGACGCTGTTGGCGTCCTGCAGCGGCGGCACTGGTTTGCCGATGGCCGGTCCCGGCTGCCCGGGGCTGGAGGTGGTGAAGAACACGGGTTCGATATGATCGAAATCCCTTTCTTCCTGCATGCGCTGCATAAGCACGGAGCCGACCATGCCCCGCCAACCGACGAATCCGACCCGCATCATTTTTTTCATCCTCTTGCTGATAATCGATTATTGATCCCCTCGTTGATCGTGCGTCAGGGCCTGATCAATGACTGGATCAATTACAAAACTGGCTCCCCAGCACCGCGCCCGACCCCAGTCACGGGGGTGGCGGAGCGCAGACGGGTAATCATTATAGCGCTGCTGTCACCGCGTCGCCCATGCGTACGGTGCCCACTTTTTCACAGCCGGCGGTGTGAATATCGCCGGTGCGTAAGCCCTGATCCAGCACCTTGGTGACCGCCTGCTCCACCCGGTCGGCCAGATCGGCGCGCGCCAGGCTGTAACGCAGCATCATAGCCACCGACAGGATGGTGGCCAGCGGATTGGCCACGCCCTGGCCGGCGATATCCGGCGCCGAACCGTGGATAGGCTCGTAGAGTCCCTTGCCGTTCGCGTCCAGCGACGCCGACGGCAGCATGCCNNTGCATGGCGGCGTTGTCCACGTACATGTGGCTCAGTTGCACCTCGGGGTAGTCCTTGGCCAGGCCGGTCATGACCTCGCGCCACAGTTCGGTGCATTCCAGGACATTGGCCTTGTCGACGGAACACAGGCGCTTGCCGCGCTTCATCGCGATATCGAAGGCGGAGCGACCGATGCGTTCGATCTCCGACTCGCTGTACACCAGGGTATTGAAACCCTGCCGCTGGCCGTTGTCCAGGGTACGGATGCCGCGCGGCTGGCCGAAATAAATGCCGCCGGTCAGTTCACGCACGATCATGATGTCCAGGCCGGAGACGATTTCCGGTTTCAGGGTCGAGGCCGAGGCCAGCTGCGGATAGAGCAGGGCCGGGCGCAGATTGGCGAACAGGCTGAGGCCGGCACGCAAGCCCAGCAGGCCTTTTTCCGGGCGCACGGCAATGGGCAGCGACTCCCACTTGTAGCCGCCGACGGCGCCCAACAGCACCGCGTCCGCCTCGCGCGCCAGGCGCAGGGTGTCCTCCGGCAGGGGATGGCCCTTGGCGTCGTAGGCGCAACCGCCCACCAGACCGTGTTCCATTTCAATGGCCAGGCCGAAATCCCGGCGCAAACGTTCCAGCACCTTCACCGCCTCGGCGACGATTTCCGTGCCGATGCCGTCGCCGGGGAGAATCAGAATTTTCTTGGTCATGGTTTCCTTCACCTTGCACTAATTGAATAACCAGGGCATGCCCAGGCGGCGCTGCGCCTCGTATGCCTTGATTGCATCCACATGCTGCAGGGTCAGGCCGATATCGTCCAGGCCCTTGAGCAGGCAGTGTTTGCGAAACGGGTCGATGGTGAACGCCAGTACTTCGCCGCTGGGGCGGGTGATGGTTTGCGCGTCCAGGTCTACGCTCAGGGTGTAACCCGGCGCGGCGTTGACTTCGCGAAACAGGTGATCGACGATGCTGGCGTCGAACACGATGGGCAGCAGGCCGTTCTTGAAGCAGTTGTTGAAGAAAATGTCGGCGAAGCTGGGGGCGATGATTACCCGGAAGCCGAAATCCTCCAGCGCCCACGGCGCGTGCTCACGGCTGGAGCCGCAGCCGAAGTTTTCCCGCGCCAGCAATATCTGCGCGCCCCGGTACCGTGTCTGGTTGAGCACGAAATCCGGGTTGAGCGGCCGCTGGCTGTTATCCATGCCCGGTTCGCCCCGGTCAAGATAGCGCCAGTCATCGAACAGGTTGGGGCCGAAGCCGCTGCGCTTGATGGANNNNTTCATCGCCAGGCACATGGAGCAACCGGGTTCGCGCCACTGGAAACCGGCGGCGGTGAAGATCCGGTCCAGCCCTTCGGCCTCGGCCTGTTGCTTTACCAGACCGCTGCCGGGGACCACCAGGGCCTGCTTGATGCTGGCGGCGACTTTGCGTCCTTTGGCCACTTCGGCCGCCGCTCGCAAGTCCTCGATGCGTGAGTTGGTGCAGGAACCGATGAACACCTTGTCGACCT
>DKAS01000031.1 GCA_002448875.1 Proteobacteria bacterium UBA6920
TTGTCGATGCCCATGCCGAAGGCCACGGTCGCCACCACCACCTGTACTTCGTCCTTCAGAAACCGTTCCTGCACCCGCTCGCGTTGCTCGCTGGCGAAGCCGGCGTGGTAGGCGGCCGCCTTGATACCCTGCAGTTGGAGCTTGTCCGCCACCTCTTCGACTTTCTTGCGCGACAGAGCATAGACGATGCCGGCTTGATCGCGGCGGCTGTCGAGAAAGGCCATCAACTGGTCGAAGGGCTTGTGCTTTTCCAGCACGCTATAGCGTATGTTGGGACGGTCGAAACCGGTGATGTAGCGTTTGGCCTGGGTCAGGCCGAGCACCCGCGCAATGTCATCGCGGGTGGTATCGTCGGCGGTGGCGGTGAGGGCCACCAGCGGCACATGGGGAAAGTGTTCACGCAGCTGACCCAGGGCGGCGTACTCGGGCCGGAAGTCGTGGCCCCACTGCGACACGCAATGGGCTTCGTCGATGGCGAACAAGGCGATGTCGATATCCGCCAGGCGGTCGAGAAAGCCGCCGGAGATCAGCCGCTCCGGGCTGATATAGAGAAGATCGAGCTGATGGTTGTGCAAGCGCGCCAGCACCTGACGCGCGGCATCCGATCCCAGGCTGGAATTATAGAAGGCCGCCGCCACCCCGTTGGCCACCAGCGCATCCACCTGATCCTTCATCAGGGAGATGAGCGGCGACACCACGATACCCACGCCGCGCCGGTGCAGCGCCGGTATCTGGTAGCACAGCGACTTGCCGCCGCCGGTGGGCATCAGCACGAAGGCATCCTCGCCCCCGATCAGGCCCTCGATGATGTCCTGCTGGAACGGGCGGAAACTGTCGTAGCCGAATACACTTTGCAGGGTATGCAGGATGTTGGCATCGATTTCAGGCGCAAAAACGGGCATGGGCGAATTGTACCGGACACCGCCACCGGTGACATCAACAACATATTTAGTGCGAGCTGGCGTTAGTTTGCATAATCGCGGCTTGTCGCTGCCAGGCGTCGTATCCTGGAATTGGCCGCGGTAGTGAAACCGGGCAGGGAAGCAAGGGCTGTCGGTTTTTTGAGCATGGTATTCCAGGCGACTGAATCAACAGGAATTCCAGGGACAGTGTACCTATTAAACGGGTATAGCCAGGCTGAACAAGTAAGAATCGCACAAGGAGTTGCAAGGGTGGCCAGAATGTCACAGGCAGTTGTACCTACATAGCATACGCGATGGAGGCCGCTGGGAGATCCAGGGCTTATAGCTAAACTTGAGTCATTGTCCGGAAAGGCGGTGGCGAGGAAGAGGTTTTGCCGGAAGCGGGCGGTGAACTAGAAAAAATGGGTATATCGTCCCCTGATTCGATACTACCAACGCCATTGAATCGCTGAATTCCGTGATCCGTAAGGCAATCAGGAACCGGAAACTCTTCCTCAGCGATGAGTCGGCCTTGAAGATAATATTCCTGGCGATTGAGTCCGCTTCAAAAAAGTGGACCATGCCCATTCGTGATTGGAGTGCCGTCATGAACCGGTTCATGATAGAGTGTCCAGAACGGGTGAGCGAAATTGTTTAACCGGGCAGTTACACTAAACAATTTACAGTCTCATGGAAACAGTACCCTCTCTGTTGGACATCCCATTTCTTCACCCACCAGATACTCTCGAAGAGCTTTGGTATTTTCAACAAAGTTCATTTTATTGTAATAGGTCAAATCAAACTTGGTGCTGCCGTTTTTCGCGGGTGTCGCATATCCCGCAAAGAAAATATAGCCTTCCGGCGGTTTGTTGGATGATTCTTTCGGATTCTTAGAATTTCGATACATGACAAGAATTTCCGCGCTATCCTTATCTAAAGTTTGTCTCGCCGAAATTACCTGGACGGTATCGACTATCGCGGTATTTCCCGCCATGGTTTGCCCCTTATGAACAACGGGCAGGCATCGACTACCAAGGGCTTCCATTCTTTTTGTCGACTCTTTCCATGAATGTTTAACGATGACAGTTTCATTGATTGCGTAGCTGGAATTTTCCGCGTATTTCGAAAAATCTGCTCTATTCCTAATTGGCGGCGCGCATGCTGATATCAGCAATATTGCGGTCAACGGCAAAATGTACCATTGCGTTTTCATCATCATCTCTATGTGAAGCTTCCATTAATGTCAATGCGGCACACATGCATCACTGTACTTGTAATGATTACAATATGACCTGGTAAACCATTCACTGTGACGACCTCCAATCGTATACGGCACATCTCGTACCTCAGCTTTTTAATTACCCCTCCGGGCAATTAGTTTCCTGCGATTGACTCACGCAGGGGAGCTGGCTTTAAAATGCAAAATACACAACTAAGTAACCTTGCGTCGAAGCCAAACCAAAAACGTCAACAATCATTCAGATTCGGTGTGATTGCTATGGGTATCGGCGCGATGTTTATGGACTTTAGCACGCAGGGGACGCGGGATATATGAATCTTCAAACGCTCTGAAATACGGAAAAGTTGAGTGATCTTACGAGCTAACAGGAATTCGGGGACAGTATACCTGTTTCACGGGTATTGCCAGGCTGAACAAGTAAGAATCGCACAAGGAGTTGCAAGGATGGCCGGAATGTCGCGGATAGTTGTGCCTAATAGCATAACGTTGAAGAATAAATTGAATCACAAGAAGCAAAATAAGCGAATTGTGGAAGAATTGCATGCCACTAACTTGAGCTATCCAAACAAGCGATATTTTTATAGGCAAATCAGGAATAATGACTGGAACATTTATGCGGTGGTCTTGAATAAAGGTCGCGTTTATGACCATTTAACGAGTAAATCGGGAAGGAAGAAACTCTACAATTATTTAGCCAACTTTCTGTTGGACAAAGTCGATTTAAGCATGGCTAGTCCAGCCGTAACCTTGATTGTCGATAGATGCAAGAACAAAGAAGAAATTGCGGATTTCAATCAATACTTAGGGAATCAACTGGAAGCGAAACTGCCATTAAATATCCCGTTAAATATTTATCATGAAGATTCCAGAGCTAATGCTGGATTGCAGACAGTGGATTTATTCTGTTGGGGGATATACAGAAAATATGAGCATGGCGACCAAGAATGGTACCTGCACTATCGTGCGAGAATTAGTTATGAAACTGAATATTTAGGAAGTGAGCAGACATAAAAAAGACGGCCCCTATTACGCCAATATTCCAAGCACTCTTGCCAACCGATGGAAGGGAACATGCGAGGCACGTAATAGGATTTACCCGTCTGTTTAGTACTATCGTCACTTAGGGCCGAAAAATCAAGTAAAAAAATTTAATATAGATTTTTTATTAAAAATAAAAACAATATGATGCAAACCTGAGCGCGTCATGGTTACGGGGGGGTAGTATACCTGGTTCACAGGTATCGCCAGCCTGAACAAGAAAGAATCGCACAAGGCGTTGCAAGGGTGGCGGAATGTCACAGGTACTCGACTTTATCTTGGCAGAGGGATGCCGCGTGCGTTCGCAGCCCCTCACTCCGCCCAATGCCAGGGCGGCGCGTCCAGCCAGTGCCGCCCCGCCACCTGGGTCTGACCCAATTCTTTTTCCAGCTCGATGGCGCAACATCCCGGAGATTCCTGCAAGCCAGCGATCAAGCGACTGGCGTGCGAGACCACCCACACCTGAGTTTGCTGCGCGGTACGAATGATCAGCCGCGCCAGGGCGGGCAGCAGATCCGGGTGCAGGCTGGTTTCCGGTTCATTGAGCACCATCAGCGGCGGTGGCCGCGGGGTGAGGAGGGCGGCGACCCAGAGCAGATAGCGCAGGGTGCCGTCCGACAATTCCGCCGCGGACAAGGGTCGCAGCAAACCTTCCTGGTGCAAGCGCACACTGAAGCGGTTGTCCTGCTGCATTTCGATTTCCAGGCGCGCGCCGGGAAAGGCGTCGCTGATCGCCTCGGTCAAGGCCTCGCGGTCGCCGATTTCGCGAATGGTCTGCATTGCCGCGGCCAGATCGCGGCCGTCGTGGTGCAGGACCGGCGTGCGCGTGCCCAGTTGCGGATGGCGCATGGGCGCGTCGCTGTCGGTGCGAAAATGATCGTAGAAGCGCCAGGCGCGAATGGTTTCGCGCAAGGTCAGTACTTCCGGCGTGCTGGCGGCATCGGCGACCTGGCTGAACATGCTGTCGAAGGTGGGCGTGTGCTGCGCGATCACCTGCCATTGCCGCCCGTCGCGGGTTTTTATTGCTGGTCCCTGACGGTCCACCAATAAGCTGGCCGGGCGGAACACCGGGCCGGCCCAGATGCATTCGCGCTTGATTTCCGGATCGAGGGCAAAGGCGCTGCCGGCGTTTTCCGGCAGGCCCAGGGCAATGGCGTAACCGAAATCTTCCGTGGTAAACCCAAGTTGCAAGCGCACCACTTTCTGCCGGGGCCCGCCCTGTACCGGCACGTCACCGTTCTTCATGCGCCGCGACAGGTTTTCCGGTCCAGCCCAGAAGGTGGAGCTGAGGCCGCCTTCCCGCGCCAGGGCGTTGACCACGCCGCCCTGCGCGGTTTCCGCCAGCAGGCGCAGGGCGCGATAGAGGTTGGATTTGCCGCTGCCGTTGGGGCCGGTCACTACGTTTAGATTTCCCAAGGGGGTGACCAGGTTGAGAATGGAGCGGTAGTTGGCGATGGCAAGGGTCTGCAGCATCGAGTAACTATAGCAAACTGCGCTGCGCCCTGGGACCGGGTGCGGCGAAGGTGGGGTGGCGCGGCGGAAGCGTGGCTATTTATGTCAAGTGAAATCGACGTGTCAGGTGGTATTCCTGGGCCATCTGTGGGCGCTGTCGTCGGTGTGGCGGGATTGCGACATGTTTTCAGCATTTATATTTTCCCGGACTGAACCAAATCATTACGCGGTGATCGAACGTCGCTCGTTTCAGCGAGCCGTTGCGTTGCTGCGCGGAAAAAATAGTTCCAAGTTAAGGTTGCGTAAAGTGTTTTTCTGCAGGTTCAGTGATAGGCTGAGCGGCGTTTGGTGGCAAAGGCTTTAGAAATAGTTTTTTGTATTTGATCTGTTTGTTAAACATTTCCGTAATGGCATAAGGACTGTAGTATGTTCAACAGTGACGATAAAGAAAACGAAGATCGCAAGTTGAATCGCCGCGACTTCATGCGCAAGGCGGGTGTGCTCGGGCTGGCCGGTATCGCCGGCGGTCAGGCGCTGAAAGCGGTTGCACACCCTTTAAACAACGATACTCCCCGTGTCATCACGGCACCGGATCAACCCAATCCTCCTGTTATCACCCAGGAGTTTCCCATTCCCGGCAATGACGAGCGGCAAATCGTCCAGTATCCGGAAAAACGGCCATTGATCCGCATTACTTCGCGACCACCGCAGCTGGAAACGCCCATGCCGATGCTGGCGGAGAAGGGCGGCATCACCGCCAATGACGCTTTTTTCGTCCGCTACCACAACTCGGAAATTCCTCTGAGCATCGATCCCAAAACCTATACGGTGGAGGTGAAGGTAAACAATGGCGTCTATGATCCGCTGACCAGTACGCCCACGACTATCTATACGGTGTCGCTGGATGATTTGCGGACCAATTTTCATCGCTTCTCCATCGCCGCGGTCAATCAGTGTTCCGGTAACAGCCGCGGACTGGAAAGTCCGCGCATGCCCGGTGGCCAGATCGGCAATGGTGCCTGCGGTTGCGCGATTTGGACCGGTGTCCGCCTGAAGGACGTATTGGAGGCGGCGGGAGTACCGGCCGGCACCCAGCAGGTGATCGTCAACGGACTCGATCAACCGGACGACGAGCCGCCGGATTTCGTCAAGGCCATACCGCTTGATCGCGCCATGGATGGGGAGGTGATGCTCGCCTATGCCATGAACGGCGAAGAAATTCCCATGCTCAATGGTTATCCGCTCAAATTGATCGTTCCCGGCTGGTACGGCACCTATCATGTGAAACACATCAATGAAATCATCCTGTCCGACAGCAGCGATTTCAGTAAGATGTTCTATATGGGTACCGCCTACCGGATTCCGGACAACGGCAGCGGCTATCTTCCTCCCGGAACCGCCTGGTCCGGCCCGTGGATACCGATTACGCGCATCCGCATCCGCTCCTTTATCACCAGTCACGTCAACGGCGCCACCGTGCACACCGGTCGTCCGGTGAAGATTCATGGCGTGGCCTTCGACGGTGGTGATGGCATCAAGACGGTGGAGTTCTCCAGCGACGGCGGCGCCAGCTGGAAAAAGGCCGAACTGGGAAGGCGACTTGGCAACTACGCGTTTCGCGAATGGCGCGGGCGCTTTGTGCCGCCGGCGGATGGCGAATATACCCTCAAGGTTCGCGCCGTCAGCAATTCCGGTGAAACCCAGCCGGAAAATCCCGACGACTGTTGGAATCCAAACGGCTATATGCGCAATGTGGTCGAATCCGTCCGAGTCACGGCGGTTTCGGATTGGGACAAGCAGAAGGGGGTAAATTCATGATTAAGCACTTTGCAAAAAGACCTTTGGCGGTCGCCTTTGTCGCCGGGCTCGTGGCGGCGGGCGCCGCTACCTTGGCCGTCGCGGACGGGGAATTTCTCGCCGGCAATCATGATCGCAGCCATGGTTGGGGGCATGTTGCCCGGCAGAGCGATGCCCCGAAACAGATAGTGATCGATAATCTGGACAACTTCGTCGTCAGCAAGGGCGATCCGGACCAGGCCGCGCTGACCCAGGAAGTGTGCGGTGACTGTCATTCGACGGATTATCCGGCGACGCAGCTGAAAATGAGTTGTGCAGCCTGGGGCAAGGAAATCGTCAAGATGGGTAACACCTTCGGCGCGGTCGTCCCATGGAAGGAAGACGGAATATCCAAGGCGAATTTGACGGACATCCTGCACTACCTGGCGGACAACTACGGTCAGGGCGCGGCAGCTTGTGTGGGCAACGAACTGGATCCGTTGATTCTGGATTGAAAACCGCAGGGGACGGAGGCGATGGTTTTTACGCCTCCGACCCCATATCAAGCCAAGGGCACCCGCGCGTAACCGTTTGCCTCCATCGCCGCCAGCTGATGGCGTATCGCTTCCTGCCAGGGTATTTTCGGCTGATAACCCAGTCGCTGCCTGGCCAGTTCGCTGGGCGCGAACCAGTCTTCGCCCAGCCAGACGATGGCGCGGGTGAGAAACGGGTCGCCCGGCAGCACTATATTCAATTGCTCCATCATCCAGGCGAAGGCGTAGGCGCCGACACGGGGCACGGAAAAATGCGGCAGCGGCGTGCCGATTTCCGCGTGCAGGAAGTTCAGCACTTCGTGCATGGTGGGAAACGCCGGGCCGCAGATATTGAAGGATTCGAACGCCTGCAGATCGGTGGCGGTGCAGGCCAGGGCGAATCCCTGGGCCAGGTCGCGGCCGTCGGTGAGCGGCAAACGGGCATGGCCACCCGCCACCCAGGGAACCAGGTGAGTTTTCAGCCGCGGCAGCAACAGCGAGAGCAGGCCCAGCCGGTAGCGCTCGCCGACGAAATGCCCCAGGCGCAACACCACCATCTGCATGCTGCGCCCCGCCAGTCGCCGCAACTGGTGTTCGATATCGACCACCACCTCCAGATGCGGCCAGAATCCCGGATGCTGCGCCGGCGCGTTATCGGCAATGGCGGCTTTCCCGCGCGGCGCCACCACCGGGCTGCTGGGAAAAATAAAGCGCTGCACGCCGGCGGCCTGCGCCGCGTCGATCAGAGCGAAGGTCGGTTTGCGATAGTTGTGATCCTCTTCCCGGCGATGCGCCCACATGCTGGTCCAGGCCGCGGCGTGACAAATCACATCCACTTCCCGCACCACCTGGCTTAAGTAGTCAGGATCTCGTAGATCACCCACCCGAACCTCACCCTTATAAGCTGGAGGCAGTCCGTCGCGGTGACGGCAGGCGGCGATAGGCTGCACCTCTCGTACGGTGGTCAAAGCCTCCAGGATATGGCTGCCCAGAAAACCCGTGGCGCCGGTGACCAGCACGCGAATCTTTGCCTGCTTCATCGTTCTCTACCTCCGTAGTGAATTGCGTGAAAAATCGAGACAAATCAACAACCGAATCAAGAGTCGGGACATCCACCGAATACCGTTTCGGACCGTTTTTCGGGACACTCACCGAACGAGAGTCGGGACACCCATCACGCCGAAAACCCGCGACTGAGTGGTGCGGCTAAAACTTCGCCAACATGGAACGGTTGTCGAATTCCCAAAATTTCCATGCGGCGAAATTGGGTGAGTGTCCCCGGTCTGGTCCCCGGTCTGCCCGGTCCGCCTCTTCCCGGATCCGACCGGCCGCGAAATGGGTGAGTGTCCCTGATTCGAATTCCATCCGATCCATCCGATCCATC
>DKAS01000078.1 GCA_002448875.1 Proteobacteria bacterium UBA6920
CAACGGACAACACGCCTTCTATCAGCTGATTCATCAGGGTACCCGTTTGATCCCAGCGGATTTCCTCGCCCCTGTGAATAGCCAGAATCCGCTGAACAACCATCATGCCATCCTGCTAGCCAACTGCTTTGCCCAGACCGAAGCATTGATGCTGGGCAAAACTGGCGAAGAAGCGCGCACTGAACTTCAGGCGCAAGGAATTCAGGATGAAACGCTGAAAGCCCTGCTGCCGCACAAGATTTTCCCCGGCAACAAGCCGACTACCACCCTGCTCTTCGACAAGCTCGACCCGCATACGCTGGGTATGCTGATCGCACTTTATGAACATAAGGTATTTACCCAGAGCGTAATATGGAACATCAACCCATTTGACCAATGGGGTGTAGAACTGGGAAAACAATTGGCAGGAAAAATACTGCCTGAACTGCTTGGGGAGGTCTCGACAACCAGGCATGATGCTTCAACATCAGCATTGATCAAGCATTGTCTTACTAGATAATTTGTTTGATCACGCCCACTACTTGGGCCAATTTCTTTTCGTCAAGTTCTGAGGAAATACGAATCAGGAACTTCCGCATTTCTTCGATTTCTCCTTCGTGCTCATCGGGAAAAAGTTCGCGCATGCTCAAATTCAATGTCCTGGAAATTTTCTCCAGAGTTTCCAGTGAGGGATAATGTACCCCGCATTCGATGCGACTGATCGAATTGGGGTCGATACCGAGCATCTCACCGAGTCTTTCCTGGGAAAGATCGTTCTTTCTACGCATATGCCGGATTCGACTACCCAGCAGTTTTTTTTGGTTCACACCTTTTGCGTTACCCAATTTATATGCCACCTGAATAAATTATCGAGTATTATCATAACTACGATAGCGAACAATTTATAGTTTTTTCTAATACCATTTTCGCTATGTACTGGACTACATATCTCCTGAAATGGTAAGTAACTAAGAATACAACCGACTGAAGATATATATGTTTTATCTTTCATCTACATGTTACGTATTATATCAACATCCATATAAACATTCTATGAGGTTGTCAAGGTGTTGTATTTAGAAGATATTACCCAAGCGATTCAATTGGGCACTAAGTATAAATACTTATTTCGCAAAAAAAAACACTTAAATGCTAATTGGTTAGACAAGGAAATAAAGACTAAGTAAACTAATCAGGTTTAGCTCAGGTATAGAATATTTTCGGATTGAGGTCTTTCAATCGTAGTTCAGAAGTTGATTGCTTTTGTTGATGTTGTGGGAGGAAGCGTTGGCCAAGAAAATACTGATAATTGATGATTCGGCCGGTATTCGCCAGGTTGTCTCTGAGACGCTGAAGACTGCAGGTTATGAAGTCATCGAAGGTGTAGACGGTGTGGATGCAATGGCCAAATTGAACGGCCAGAAAATTCATCTAGTCATTTGCGACGTCAATATGCCGAATATGGACGGTATCGAAATGGTGAAGCAAATCAAACAAATGGTGGAGCACAAATTTACTCCCATCATCATGCTGACGACGGAGTTTGGTGAGGAAAAAAAGCAGGAAGGCAAGGCGGCCGGCGTCAAGGCATGGGTGGTGAAGCCGTTTAAACCGGCGCAGATGCTCGATGCGGTGTCCAAGCTGATCATGCCGTAAGGAGGTGGGTATGTGGCAGGCAAAAAAAACCAGGCAGGGCGGGTATGCGGCGAAGCTTTCCGGCGAGTTGAATATCTATAATGCGGCCAAGCTTAAGGATGAATTGATGGCGGTTCTCGAGCGCTGCACGTCACTGAGCGTGGACATGTCGGAGGTCAGCGAGCTCGATACTTCCTGTTTTCAGTTGCTGGTGCAGGCCAAGAAGGAATGCGCCAAAGCAGGCAAGGATATGCGGATTACCGCCCATAGTCCGGCGGTGTTGGAAGTTCTCGATTTGTACGGTATGGAATCGTATTTTGGCGATCCCATTATTCTGACGACTGCCACCGATCGGTAAAATGAGAGAGCGGTATTGACCATGGCGGAAAGACCTCAAGATACGTTTTTCGAAGAAAGCAACGAGATGCTGGCGGCGATGGAAAATGCGCTGCTGGCATTGGAGCAGGCGCCGGGAGACGCTGACCTGATTAATTCGCTGTTCCGTTCGGTTCATACCATTAAGGGAACCGCCGGCGTATTCGGTTTCGACGGGGTGGTGTCGTTCACCCATGTGGTGGAAAGTGCCCTCGACAAGGTAAGGGCGGGGGAGCTGGAGTTAACTTCAGAACTCAATACGCTCTTGCTCAGCTGTCGTGATCACATCGCTGTTCTCGTCCGGCATGCGGTGGAGGACAGTGTGGTAAGCGATGCCGCTGCCGCGAGGGATCGCGAGTTACTGGCGGAATTGAGGCAGTTTGCCTCTGTTTCCACCCAGGGGGCGGTGGCTGCCGTGGCGCCGGAGGTGAAGCCAGCTGCGAAAACGGGCGGTGTGGTACCGTCGGTTGGAGTGAATAATAAAAACTGGCATATTTCCTTGCGCTTCTCTCCGGAAGTGCTGCGTCACGGCATGGATCCGCTGTCGTTTCTTCGTTACCTCACGCGCATGGGTGAGTTGGCCAAGGTGATCTTCGTCAATCTCTGCAATTGCAGCCTGCAGGAAATGGATGCGGAAACTTGCTACACGGGCTTGGAAATAAGTTTCTGCAGTGATGCGGATCGTGAAAAGATCGAGCGGGTTTTCGATTTCGTGCGTGAAGACTGCAGGCTGGTTGTTCTGCCGCCGCGGGCGAAGATAGAGGAGTATCTTGCTCTGATCGAAAAAATGGACAACGAACAGGACCGCATAGGGGAAATGCTGGTGCGCTGCGGAGCCCTGACCCAGCGTGAGCTGGAAGAAGCCCTGAGTCTGCAAGGTTCGGCGCGGGAAAGCGCAGAGGGCGAGGCTCCCAGGCTCGGAGAGGTAATTGTCGATCGCAAAATGGTCGCCAAAGAGGTGGTCGACAAGGCATTGCATCGGCAGCAGGAAAATCAGGGAAAAACGGTGATTTCGCACAGTATTCGCGTCGATGCGGCAAAGCTCGACAAGTTGGTCAATCTGGTCGGTGAAATGGTTATCGCCGGCGCCAGCACCAAGCTGATCGCACATACTTTGGGCAACTCGCGTTTGATGGAATCGATGTCGGTGATGTCTCGCCTGGTGGAAGAAATACGCGACAGCGCTCTGCGCCTGCGCATGATTCCCATCGGCGACATGTTCAACAGATTTCAGCGTGTGGTGCGCGACGTAAGTAAGGAGCTGGGGAAGAACATTCGCCTGGAAGTCAATGGCGGCGATACCGAATTGGACAAGACCGTAATCGAGAAAATCAGTGACCCGCTGATGCATCTGGTGCGCAATGCGATGGACCATGGTTTGGAGGCGCATGCCGAACGGTCGGCATCGGGCAAGGAGGAAGTAGGAACGGTGCAGCTTAATGCTTACCACGACGCGGGTAGCATAGTCATCGAAGTGGCCGACGACGGGCGCGGTCTGGATGAGGAACGCATATTGACCAAGGCGCGGCAGCAGGGCTTGGTCGCCGAGGGTGTCACTCTGCAACAACAGGATATATTCCGCCTGATTTTCGAACCCGGCTTTTCCACGGCGACGGCGGTCACCAATCTTTCGGGCAGGGGCGTCGGTATGGACGTGGTGAGAAAAAATATCGAGGCCCTGCGCGGCTCGGTGGATATTGAAAGTGAATTCGGTCAGGGAACCATCATTCGCATTCGCCTGCCGTTGACCCTGGCGATTATCGATGGTTTCCTGGTGACCATAGGCGAGTCTTCCTATGTTATTCCGCTGGATATGATTCACGAATGCGTGGAGATGGAATCCCTGGTCAATACCGGATCGGGAAAACGCAAGCACGTGAATCTGCGCGGCGAGGTATTGCCACTGTTGTATCTCAGGGATTTCTTTGCCATCGATGACCAGCGGGTTGAGCGGGAAAACATCGTGGTAGTGCAATTCGGTTCCACCAAGGCCGGGTTGGTGGTGGACAACTTGATTGGTGAATTCCAGACGGTCATCAAACCCATGGGCAGAATTTTTCGCGACCTGAAAGGAGTCAGCGGCTCCACTATACTGGGTTCGGGTGAAGTGGCGATTATTCTCGATGTACCCGGGCTGATTCAGGAGGTCGCGGAACATAACGTAGCCGTTTCGGCCGGTATGAACGAACGTAACGCCATGACGGTATGGCATTAGGAAGAATGGATTACCATGTTGCGATATTTTTCGAATATAAGCGTTGGTGGCAAGGTGCTGCTGGGGTTCCTGCTGGTAGCTACTTGTTCGATACTTTTCGTCGCCGTTCTGTCCTATCGAAACTCTGTGTCGGCGCTGCATGGCGCCACCACCAAGGCATTGGTGGCGGCGCGGGAAATGAAGGCGCAGCAAATATCGGACTATTTCTCGTTGCTGCACAATCAAGTTGAGCTCATGGCCAGCGACCGTACGACTTTGCTGGCGATGAAGGATTTGAAAAAAAGCTTCCTGCTTGTCGAACCGCAGGTGCAGGGTGATGGCCAGCGCACACAAACCGCCGAGCAGGGATTGCGTCGGGAATATAACAGCGGATTCCTGCGACTGCTGGCGGATAGCCGAGGCGGCGGCAATGAAGAAGAGCGCTATTTTCCCAAGGAGCTTGTAACCCGCTACCTGCAATACCTGTTCATTGCGGACAATCCCAATCCCACTGGATCCAAGCACCTGTTGGATCGACCGAAGAGTGAGATCGGCTATGCCGCGGCGCATGCCGAATACCATCCCATGTTTCGCGATTTCCTGCAGAAATATGGTTTTTACGATGTGTTTCTCATCGACCCGCAAAGCGGATATATCGTCTATACGGTGTTCAAAGAGGTGGATTTCGCCACGTCGTTGCGTTCCGGCGCTTTCAAGAACAGCAATCTGGCTGAGGTGTTCCGGCGTGTCGCCGATGGAAAAAATAAAGGCAGCGATATTGCTGATTTTGCCAGCTACGCTCCTTCCTATGACGCACCCGCCTCATTTATCGCCGCACCTATTTATGATGGCGAAAAACTGGAAGGAGTGCTGGCTTTCCAGGTGTCTTTGGACACTATCAACGGCATCATGACCAGCGAGGGGCGCTGGTCCGACGTCGGCCTAGGTGACAGCGGTGAAACCTATCTCATTGGCGAAGACTATAAGTTGCGCAGTCAATCACGTTTTTATTTGCAGGAGCCAGAAGGCTATTTTGCCGCGCTGACAGCCGCAAAGATGGCTCCGGAAATGATAGACGCCATCCGCAAGGCGAAAACCGCGGTTGGTATCCAGATGGTGCGTACTCCGGCTGCCGAGGCCGTTGTTCACGGGGAGAAGGGCGTGCAGGAGATCAAGGACTATCGGAATGTGGCGGTTCTGTCGGCCTATCAGCCGTTGACATTGGCCGGTTTGAAATGGGGCTTGATCAGTGAGATCGACAGCGACGAGGCTTTTGCCGCCGCCCATGAGCTGCGCCTGCAAGTCATTCTGGTGACCGTATGCATTTTGCTGGCGGTCACCGGTATTGCTATGTATTTTTCGCGTGCCGTGCTGACCAATCCGCTGCGCACTATGTTACGGGCAATAGATAATCTGCGTGATGGCGACGGGGATCTCACCTTCAGGCTGCCACAGATGGGGGGTGACGAGATCGGAAAAATGGCGGAGTCGATCAATGGTTTTGTCGCGAGAATGCAGGAAGTTATGAGCAAGGTAAAGTCTTCGGTGAGTGCTTTGTCGACGGCAGCGGCGGAAGTCAATGCGTCCGCGCAGTCGTTGAGTCAAGGGTCGACCGAACAGGCCGCCAGTGTAGAACAAACCAGTGCGTCGTTGGAGGAGATGAATTCATCGATTAAACGCAGCGCTGAAAATGCGGTCACCACCGACAGTCTGGCGGCTAAGGCGGCGGCGCAGGCGGACGACAGCGGTCGGGCAATGGCGGAAACCGTTACCGCGATGCGTGATATCGCCGAGCGCATCTCCGTAGTCGAGGATATCGCCTACAAGACCAATTTGCTGGCTTTGAACGCGGCTATCGAAGCGGCGCGTGCCGGGCAGCATGGCAAGGGTTTCGCCGTGGTGGCGGATGAGGTGCGAAAACTCGCGGAACGCAGTCAGGTGTCAGCCCAGGAAATCGCCGAGCAGGCCACCCGGAGCGTGCGTATTGCGGAACGGGCCGGTGACATCCTGGAGCAGATGCTGCCGCCGATACATTCAACCGCCGGCCTGGTACAGGAAATAAGCATGTTGGCCGGGGAGCAAGCCACTTCAGTTACCCATGTGCACCAGGCGATGGAGCAACTGGATCGGGTGGCGCAAAACACCGCCGCCGCATCCGAACAACTGGCCGCGACGGCGGAGAATCTCGGTCAGGATGCGCGTGAGCTCGAGAGAACAGTTGCGTATTTTATCGTTGATGCAAATGAAAAAAGAGCAGGTAGAGCGCAGCCGTAATCGCATCAATTCAGCTTGACTATCGGTAAATAGGGCTCAGGAAAAGGAAAAAGAAAAATGAAGATTATCGACAACTGGAAAGTACGCAATAAGATCCTGTTGATGGCCATGATCCCGTTGCTTGCGATGTCGGTTCTGGTTATACAGCACACGATGGAGCAAATCACGGTGGTTTCCAAGTTGACCAGTGTCTCTCAGGATATGGAATTTGCCAGAATGATCAGCGGCCTGGTTCACGAATTGCAGAAGGAGCGCGGTCTGAGCGGAGCTTTTCTTGGCAGTAAAGGTCAGGCGCAGCGCACCGAGCTGATGCGGCAGCGTGAGTTGGTCGATGAGAAAAGTGGCAAGTTGCTGGCTTTTATCGAACAGCATGCAGATAAACAATATCTGAGTGACGAAAAATTCGCGCAGGGAATAAGTAATATAAAGAACCTCGGTCGGGTGCGTGACCGGATTATGGATCTGCAAATCGAAGCGCGCGAAGCCATCGACTATTTAAGTGACACCATCGAAAAGTCGTTTTCAATAGAAAACAGGCTGGCGTACGCTACGGTCGACGCCGCCATGGCTCTCAAGTTGGTTGCATACCTCAATCTGCAGAACCTGAAGGAATTGGCGGGACAGGAGCGAGCGGTATTGGCGACAGTTTTCGCCAGGGACGCTTTTACCCCGGAAATGTATCGCCGGTTCGAAGGACTGCTGGCAGCGCAAAAGGTTCTGGAGGCGGCATTTTTCTCCAGGGGAACCCCGGAATATCAGGATCTGTTTCAGAAAAAAATGCGTGGCGAATATCTGGAAGCGACAAGTCGCATGCGTAGTATCGCCGCGGAAAAGTCAGAAAGCGGCGGTTTTGCCATCTCCGGTAGCGACTGGTTTCGCGCGCAAACCGGCAAAATAGATTTGCTGCGCGAGGTGGAATCCGCGATAGCGGATGATCTGGTGGCGGACGCAGGCAACCAATTGCGAGAAGCGGAAGGCAGCGAAATTCGGACTATAGTCACCAGCGTATTTGCCCTGTGCTTGACCATCTACCTGGTCTGGAGCATAACAAATAAAACCACGACGTCGCTGAAAAGAACGCTGCAGGCGGCGGAGAAAATCGCTGCCGGTGACCTGGAAGTGGAGCTGCAGGTCGACAGCAAGGATGAAATCGGTCAATTGGCGACGGCTATTCGCAATATGGCTGCAAGGCTAGCATCCATCATCACGCAGATACTGGGCAGCGCCAATGCGCTTGCCAGTGCCGCCAATGAAGTAAGTGCATCGGCGCAAACGCTGAGCCAGGGATCCAGTGAGCAGGCAGCCAGCGTCGAGCAAACCAGCGCATCGCTGGAGCAGATGAGTTCGTCGATAAATCAGAATGCGGAAAATGCCAAGGTTACGGACAGTATGGCAACCAAGGCGGCGGCTGAGGCAACGGACGGCGGCAAGGCTGTAGAAGAGACCGTGGCGGCGATGAATCAGATCGCGGAAAAAATCGGCATCATCGAAGATATCGCCTACAAAACCAATCTGCTGGCCCTGAACGCAGCCATCGAAGCAGCCCGTGCCGGGGAGCATGGCAAGGGTTTCGCGGTAGTTGCGGACGAAGTGCGCAAACTGGCGGAGCGCAGTCAAATGTCCGCGCAGGAAATCAGCGAGCAGGCCATCGGTAGTGTGGATATTGCCAATCGCGCAGGAGCCTTGTTGACGCAAATGCTGCCGAGTATCAGGAAAACGGCTGATCTGGTGCAGGAAATTACCGCGGCGTCGGAGGAACAATCGGTAGGCGTCGGACAGGTCACCACGGCCATGGAGCAACTGGACAAAGTAGCGCAAAGCGCTGCGGCTTCTTCGGAGCAGCTGGCGGCAACGGCTGACCAGTTGAGTGGCTACGCGGAGGATTTGATGCGGGTTGTTTCCTTCTTCAAGGTTAAGGCGGGCGTTAACGCCAGGTCCCTAACCGCGGAAAATGGTACGGGTATAGATCAGCTCAAGCCTAAGCAAAGGACCGCCATGGCGATAGATGAGGCGGATTTCGAGCGCTACACGGAGGTTGTATGAGGCTGGCAAGGAAAACAAAGGAGAAGACCGGCAGCGAGGTTGCTGGTGAAGAGCTGCACAAATACCTTTGTTTTTTATGTAAGGAAAAAATTTACGCAATCAACATTTTGCGGGTGAAGGAGCTGGTTGAACACATGGAAGTAACCAGTTTGCCACAGATGCCCGATTTCTATTTGGGAGCGATAAATCTGCGGGGCTGTGTCGTTCCGATCATCGATTTGGCGAGACGTTTGGGATTGGGCGTGTCTGAAATCAGCCGCAGGTCGTGTTTTGTAATCGTTGAGATCGAGATAGATGGCCAGAAGCAGGATGCGGGCGTAGTGGTCGATGGCGTCAGTGAAGTTGCCGACATACCACCGGAAAATCGCCAACGGTCTCCGGATTTCGGTGGCACGATCAGAAACGAATATATAGAAAGTATAGGTAAGGTGTCCGGCAAGTTTGTGGTTATTTTAAATATTAAAAGTGTTTTATCCATGAGCGACCTCAAGAAGTTGAGTTCGACGCTGCGAGCGCATGCGGAGGAACCCGAACGGGATGCGAACACCGCAACGGTAGCACGGTAAGTCACCAAAAGCGGCAACGCAGCAGAGGATTAACCCAGGAGAGCAATATGACTGCGCTAGCACAAAACAATGGAAACGATCGGGCAGCGCCCCGGTTGACGGAAGACTCCATGGTTAAGGACGGGCTCGAAAATGGAAAATACCTTTCTTTTATGATCAAGCACGAGCCCTATGGCATGGATATTCTGGCGATCAAGGAAATTATCGAATACGCCCATGTGACGCGGGTGCCGCGGGTGCCGGCCACCATCAGGGGGGTGATCAATCTACGGGGCAATGTTGTGCCGGTGATCGACCTGGCGGAGCGCATCGGGCTCGGCACGCAGCCGGTCTCGCGACGCGCCTGTATCGTCGTGACGGAGGTGCGTGCCAGCGACGAAGTGCTTGACGTTGGCGTCGTCGTCGATTCGGTCAACGCAGTGCTGGATATCGTCCGGGAAGACGTGGAACCGGCGCCCGCATTTGGATCGACGATTCCTGTTGACTACATACAGGGGATGGGGAGGCTCGGCAAGGAATTCATCGTGCTTCTGGAAATGAAGAAGATTCTCGATATGGACGAGCTTGCGCGGCTGGATCTGACGCAACACGCAGGCGTGGCCGGAGGCAGATAATGGCTGGGGGCGGGGAAAGTGCATTATTGGCAATTGCACGCACCAGTATTTTGATCAAGAAGGTGGTGGGGCGATCGGAAAAGGTGCACAGGATCGCATTGAATGCCATGTTCATGTCACGTAAGAGCGCTGATGGCGTGGCGGGATTTTCCTCGGTGACCACGCAGTTGCGATCATTCAGTAAAAATCTGAATGAAAGAATGCGAAAAATCGAGGGATCGATTCGTGCCATGGTAGGTACTATCGGCTTACGCAAAAAAACGCAGCGTTTTCACCAGGTAGTTATACGCATACCCGCCGGTAACGCCAGCGATAAATTCGCCCGGCTGGGGAGTGATGTCAGCGCAATGCAGCGTGTCACCGCCCAGGCAGTGGGCAAGTTAGAGGCCGAGTTGGACAGAACGCTTATGTTTGTCAGAATCGGACAGAATCTCGCAGTTTTGGCCAAGGTGCAGGCGAATGTCGCCGGCGACCAACGCGGCGCGTTGCGTAAGATCGCCGAGGAGTTGGATCAAGCCATCGATGCAATAGAAAACGATATCAGCGGCTGCCAGCGTCAACTGGCTGGAATGCTGCAGTGAAATAGATCCTATGAAAAAACTACAGTACATTTACGAAAACGGGTCGCACAAGTGGGCGATCGTGGCACGTGATGTGGAACGGCCGCAGTATCTGATAGACACCAATGAATACCTGGTGATAAATGACGACAGAGCCTTGTTGACCGATCCTGGTGGAATCGAAATATTTCCGGCGGTTTTTTCCGCGATCAACGAACACTTCGATGCTTCAGCCATCGATATGATATTTTCTTCGCATCAGGACCCCGATATTATTTCGTCGTTGAGCTTGTGGTTGGAGGTCAACCGGCAGCTGAAATGCAATATCAGCTGGTTGTGGAGCGGTTTCGTACCGCACTTTGGCGGGGACAAGAATACTTTTATCGATTTGCCGGATGAAGGCGCGGAAATCAGGCTGCAAGGGCTGAAGTTGCAGGCGATACCCGCCCATTATCTGCATTCGTCCGGGAATTTTCATCTGTACGATCCCGTGGCGAAAATATTGTTTTCCGGTGATATCGGTGCCGCACTGTCCGGGAGTGAAGAACTGCCGATTTTCGTCAGCGACTTCGATCGCCATATACAGTTCGCAAAAAAGTTTCATCAACGCTGGCTGGGGTCCAATGAAGCAAAACAGAATTGGTGTCAGCGTATAGCCGCCATGGATATCGACATGTTGTGTCCGCAGCATGGTTCGATCTACACGGGCGATGACGTTGAACGTTTCATCAACTGGCTGGCGGAGTTACCCGTTGGTGTGATGTAAATGACTCAACCGATCGCAATCGAATGGGGTTTCGGCCAATTTGGCTCGATTTCCGATCGGGAATTCGCCGATATTCAACGCTTACTGTTTAAAATTTCCGGTATCTCCCTCAGCGATGCTAAAAAGGTTCTGGTTACCGGTCGGCTGGCCAAGCGGTTGCGCTACCTTCAGTTGCAGAGCTATGCCGAATATTTCACCTATATCACCCATCCCGATCATAAGCAGGAACTGCAGGTAGCCATCGATCTGCTGACTACCAACGAAACTTATTTTTTCCGCGAAGAAAAGCATTTCGAATTTCTGCAGAAGACAGTTTTTCCTCAACTGGAGAGAAATCCAACGGTACGCATCTGGAGTGCGGCCTGTTCCAGCGGTGAGGAGGCATATACCCTGGCCATGCTGCTGCAGGAGCGCTTCGCCAGACGTTGGAAAATTCTCGCTTCCGATATCAGTCAGCGGGTGTTGGCCATCGCCGCTGCCGGTGTTTATCCCGAAGAGGCTGCGGAAAAAATCCCGAAGAGCTATCTGGCAAAATATTGTTTAAAGGGCGTGCGCAGTCAGGCGGGGTACTTGATGGTGGACAAAACGCTCCGCGACAACATGGAGTTCACGCAAATAAATCTCAATCAGCCACTACCGGAAACCGGTATGTTCGACATAATATTTCTGCGCAATGTGCTGATTTATTTCAATGCTGAGACCAAACGCCAGGTCATCGCACAGCTTTTGAAGCGTCTCAACAGCGGCGGCTATTTTATCACCAGTCATTCCGAAACCGCCAGCGGGCTGGCGGAAGGACTGGTCACAGTAAGACCGTCCATATACCGGAAGTCCTGAACTTGGTAGCCGGCAAGNNGGCGTGGAAGCACTGGAGAAAATGCACGACCTCATCCCCGACGTGGTGTTGCTGGATGTGGAAATGCCGCGCATGGACGGTATCACATTTCTTGCCAAGATCATGGCCGAACGCCCGACCCCGGTCGTCATTTGCTCGACATTGACGGAAAAAGGCGCGGATGTCACCCTGCAGGCCATGGCTGCCGGCGCGGTTGACATAATTACCAAGCCAAAGATAGGTTTGAAGAGTTACTTTCAGGAAGAGCAGGCGATGTTCATCCAGGCAATCAAGTCGGCGGCACGAGCGGATCCGAAGAAAATACGTACACGGCCGGCACCCACGGTCAGGAAGAAAGATACTGGCACAAGAAACAATGCGGACGTGATTTTATCCGCTGGCCAGTCGCCCATAACAACCACGACTGAACATATCGTCGCCATTGGTACCTCCACCGGCGGTACGCAGGCGTTGGAACTGCTGTTGACCAGCCTGCCGCGTGTATCACCGGCTATCGCCATAGTGCAGCATATGCCTGAGAAATTCACCCAGGCGTTCGCCAATCGGCTGAATTCCCTGTGCGAAATAGAAGTCATGGAGGCTAAGGATGGCGATCGCCTGGTTGGGGGCAGGGCGCTGATCGCGCCAGGAGGCAGGCATATGATGGTCAAGCGCAGTGGCGCCCAGTATTTCGTCGAGGTGGTGGATGGCCCGCTGGTTAATCGCCATCGGCCATCGGTGGATGTGCTGTTCCGCTCGGTTGCCCAGATTGCCGGCCGCAACGCGCTCGGCATCATCATGACCGGCATGGGCGANNTTTGGCATGCCAAAGGAGGCCATCAAATTAGGGGCCGCCATGCAGATCACACCGCTGGACAATATCGCGGCGGAAATACTTCGTTTCAGTAAAAATACTTTTGGCAATGTCGCGTAATTCCGTCAAGCCTAAGGCAGGAAGGGGGATGTCAGGCGTTGATAACGGCCGGTGATGTCGCTTGCGACGACGCGTCGTCCAGCCAGGCGAGAAGCGGCAGCCATTGCTGGCGGTCGATCTCCGTGGATTTGCTGTTCATATCAAATATGCTGCAGCCAGTTTCGGCGGCTACGAGATAATTTCTCGAATCGCGCAGCGCGGTGACGAACGGTACGTTGATTGTATCCAGAAAACTGGTCAGGGATTTAAAGGCCAGAGAATTGTTCTTAACCCGGTTGGCCACCAGGCAGATAGGCAGGTCGTGGGCAGTGATCCGATGCTTAATCAATAATTGATAGAGGAAAAAGCCGGCGGCGCGGATATCGATCGCCGAGGGCAGCAGAGGAATGATCAGATGGCTGGCGAGGTGCAGAATATCGCTTATTTCGGTTACCGGCAACGAGGCAGGAGTGTCGATGATAACCGCCGTATCCGCTGGCAGGGCGCTAAAATCGTCGCGACGAAACAGGCCGCCGGCAATGGCTGGCAGGGCGCCGGTACGGCAGTTCAGCCAGTTCAGGCTGCTTTTCTGCGCGTCCATGTCAAGCAGGCAGACCTTGCGCTGGTTGACCGCGTAATAGGCGGCAAGATTGCTGGCGATAGTGGACTTGCCGGAGCCGCCCTTGGGGTTGTAAACGACAATGCGCTTCATCCGTAGCCTCTGCGAATAATTCTGGAGGTGAACGCAGGTCGCGGCCACCGTCATGCCTATTTATCGGTGAAAAATCGCGGAAACTGACGTTACCTATGTTCTGGTTACAGCCGTCCTGGCGCGCTGGGGCTCGGGCTATGATCTTGAAGTTAATGAGAAAATTAGCGGATATGCGCGTGTAGTCAGTTTTTGTTTTTGCAATTGTTGATAATTGGATTTTACAGGCTGCGACGGCTCGGCGGATCTGGTGCGAGGGAAATGTAAAAAATTATTTATCGACGGGTGAAGGCACAAAAAAATCCGACGCCTTCCGTTAAAGCATTGCAGGAGACGCAATTCGCTCCGATAGTTGGCAATGGAGTAAATAATTCCTAGGTGGGAAAAGCGTATATGGCGATAGAAATCACAAGTATAAAATTCCGCTTGATGGTGTTGACTGGTTTCGCCGTTCTGGCAACGGTATCAGTGGGGGCGATAAGCTACTACGGGGCGGGCAAGGTCGCGCATGCCCTGGATACAGTTATATTGAACGGCAAGGCGCAGAAGAACCATACGCTCGCCGACATGTATCATGACACCCTGCGCGGTGATGTAATGGAGGCGATCCTGGCGGCCGGCTACCAGGATAAGGACAAATTGGCGGGAGTCGGCGCGTCGGCGCAGGAGGACGCCGCCAGCTTTCGCGCCATGCTGGCTGAAAACAACCGCTTGCCATTGGATCCGGCGGTGAAAGAAGCGATTAGCCGGGTAACACCGGTGCTAGAAGACTATATCACTATAACCCAGGATGCAATTTCCGAGGTAAGTAGAGGATATGACGCGGCACGCTCGCGAGAGCTTGTTAATGCTGTTCAGCGGAGTTTCAGCGCGCTGGAGCATGAAATGGAAAGTTTGTCGGAATTGATCGAGAAAGACAGTGAGCGAGCACAAAGTGATAGTCAATCGGCGGTAGGCTGGGTCGGAAAGCTTATTGTCACCATGTGTCTGGTATTTTCCGCGGCAATGGCTTTGTCCTTCGGCGCGGTGGTGAAAAGCATTACCCAGCCGCTGCGCAAGATGCAGGAAGCGGCGCACCAGTTACACAAGGGCGATGGGGATTTGACTCGGCGATTGCCCGAGTTCGGTCGCAATGAACTGGGAAGAACGGCAGATTCGCTCAACGGATTCCTCGATAAGATGCAGGGCGTGTTGCGTAACGTGCGCAACTCCGTCGACCAGATGCTGGGCGCATCGCAGCGCATCAGCCGCTCTGCCGATGCGTTGAAGGATGCCGCGGGCAGACAGGCGGTCAGTGTCGAACAGACCAGTGCCTCCCTGGAGGAGATATCAGCGACTATTCAGCATAACAACGAAAATTCTCACGCCACGGAAGACATCGCTGCCGCGGCGGCGCAGCAGGCCAAGGAAGGTGCGGATGCGGTGCTGGCGACCGTTACTGCCATGCAGGGCATCGCCGAGAAAATCGGTTTTATCGAAGATATCGCCTATAAGACCAATCTGCTGGCACTGAACGCAGCCATCGAGGCGGCNNGCCGACGAGGTGCGCAAGCTGGCGGAACGCAGCCGTGACTCGGCGCAGGAAATCAGCACGCTGGCCGCGCAAAGCGTCAAGGTGGCGGAACACGCCGGCAAACTGCTCATGGCCATGAATCCCAGTATTCAGAAAACGGCGGGTCTGGTGCAGGAAATTACCTCGGCTTCCGAGGAGCAGATGGTCGGGGTGAGTCAGGTAAACGCCGCCATCGCCCAGTTGGAATCGGTGGCCAGGGCCAACGCCATGACCTCACAGGAGCTGGCGGACACCTCGGCCAAGGTTAATACCCAGACCCGTGAGCTCAGCGACGTTGTTGGATTTTTCAGGCTGGAAGCCAGCTGAAAAACCGGCGCTGTATTTAACGCACCTGGCGGAGCTGCGCACCGTGGCAATGTTCGGTGTGAACAAAGAGTTCGACGGAAATAGTCGGGGCCTCGCGTGTAGAGCGGGTCTGACGCGGCGGCTAGTGCAGGAAGAATTCGTGTTTCAACCTTCGTCCTTGGCGGTGAAATCGTAAATTAACTCGGTGTTGGGTGGTTGCAGGTAGTTGCCCTGGATGAAGTTGACGCCGTATTGCCAGAGCAGGGCCAGGGTGTTGGGATCTTGCACATGGGAGGCGATGGTTTTGCGTTTTTCGGCGATGCCGCGTTCGGCGATGGTCTTGACCAATTCGAGTTTTTTCTCATCCGACAGCATGGACGACACCAGGGGGCCGGCAATCTTCAGATAGGCGGCGTCCAGGTGTTTGAGGTAGCTCAGATTGTCCGATTCCGAGCCCACGTGGTCGATGGCGAACAGGCAGTGCAGCTGCTTGAGGCCGGCGACAAAGGTTTTGGTTTCCTTCAGCGCGGCCAGCACGTGCGGTTCGCTGGCTTCGAATACCATGCAGTCCCCGTGCAGACGCGCCGCTTTCAGCAGTTTGCTGATCCACACCAGCAAGGTCTGGTCCTTGAGGGAGTCCAGGGACAATTTGACGAAGAAACGCAGGTCGGCGTTTACGTTGCGCTTCTGCACCAGCACCTTGGCGCATTGCCGTATGACCCAGCGATCTATTTCCCGCATCAGGCCCGCCTGCTCCGCCGGGCCGAGAAATTCGCTGGGCGCGACATCACCGCCGGTGGCGTTCTTCAGGCGCAGCAGAACTTCGTATTTTTCGCCTGGTTCGGCGTGCAGGCTGACGATGGGCTGGTAAGCAAGACGAAAACTGTCCTTCTGCAACGCGTTGCGCACCAGTTGTATCCATTTGCGGTCTTCCTCATTGCGCGCCATCTCGTCCTCCACCGAGTGCATGTGCATGCGGTTGCCGCCGTCTTTTTTAGCGCGTTTGCAGGCGATGTCGAGAAAATTGAGCACCGCCTTGGTGGTGGTTGATTTTTCGGTAAGGCGGTAGACGCCTATGCTGCAGGTGGAGGTGATGGACTGCCCCTCGATTTCGAAAATATGATTTTCCGCCGCCTTGCAGATGGTGGCCGCCATTTTCTGAATGTTTTCCAGATCCTTCTTGCGATAGAGAATGATGAATACGTCGCCGGCATAGCGTGCCGGGACATCATCGGCGTTGACGCATTTTTTCAGGATAGTGGCGAAATCGCTCAATACCAGGTCGGCTGATGCCGGTCCCAGGGTCTCCTGCAGTTTGTTGAACTGATCCAGCTCCACTTGCAGCAGGGCGCAGTTGCTCGCCTTGTGCGCCATCACCGCTTTCAGGGTTTGCTCCAGCTCCTCCACGAAATGGCTGCGATTGTACAGGCCGGTCACCAGATCCTGGCGCTTGAGCGCGTCAAGTTCTTTCTGCAGCTCGGCATTGCCTTCTTTGGCCGTGTTACGGATGATGATCTGGGTGCAGGCTTCACCTTCGATGGCGGCGGGGGCGAATTCCATTTTCGCCGAGAAGGAGTCGCCATTCTGGGTGACGGCCTTGAATTCGAAAGCCTTTTCGGGATTTTCACCTTTGCTCAGGTGTTTGAGTATGTCCTTGAAGTGCTTCTGGTCCTCCCCCGAAATCATGTCCATGATGGGAATGCTTTCCACGTCTTCGGCGTGTTCGTAGCCGAACATTTCAAGATAGGAGTGGTTGACGTAGATATGCATGCCTTCATGCAGGTAGGCGATGGCATCGCGCGAACTTTCCATCAGCGCGCGATTGCGTTTCTCGCTTTCCATGTACATGGTTTTCGTCAAGCGGTGGCCGCGGCGTTCGCGCAAGTCGGCCAGTTCGCGGGCGATGACCAGCAGCAGCAGTTTCTGGCTGGTTTCCGATACCACGTCCCGCGCCCCGGCTTCCAGCAGTTGCACTGCCTGTTTGTCGTCGACCTGGGGCACGGTGACGATCATCGGCAGATCCTTGCCGGATTTGGCCAGCATTTCCAGGGCTTTGAGTGCCGTCAGGTGCTGGGTCTTGGGGGCCGCCAGCACCAGATCGAAATTGTCCGCGGTCAGCGCCTGCTGCAGATCGGCGTCGGTTTCGGCATTGGTAACGCGCACCGGATAGCCGGCGTTGCGCATCATGCTGGCGAGCATCTCCGACTCGTTGGCGGAAGAGCGCAAGGTCAGCAATTTTACTACATTACTTTTTTCCACGTTCGCCTGCGCTCCAGTTGCGGGTTTGAAGTCTCACAGTGTTTTCCACACGCCGTCGAATTCCTGCTCCAGCTGCCCGTTGTCGTTATCGTCTTGCCGGGCAGTGACTTTATCGCGATGGGTTTCCTCGAATTCGTACTGGGCGATGGCGCCCGTGGAATCCACCATGGCAGTCAGCTTGATCGGCACGGTTTTGCCGTGATAGTACAGTTTCAGGGTACGGCTGGCGTCGATCAGGGCCGGCAGTAGCAGTGTTTCCGCCTGATCTATCGCCTTGATTCTGGGCAGCAGCAGGGCGCGCTGCACGTCGCCGGCCTCCTTGCCCTTGACTTTACTGCGGATGCCGGCGGCCATGGCGTAAGGCGCCAGTTTCTCCACCCCCAGTTCGACTTTTTCCCGGGTGGTGTTTTTGATCCAGCGGATCAGGCCCACACTCCAGGGCAGATTCTGTTTCGCGTCGCCGCCGCGAATCACCACCAGTTCCCCTACCTGAATATTGAGCGGTGGTTTCTTGCCTTCCCAGGGAATCCACACCAGGCGGTAACCGGTGGCGCTTTCGTCGACGCTGACGCAGGCATGTATTTCGTAGTGTGCGTCGGGCTCGGCGCCGCGATCGATGAGCGAGCCTTCGATGGTCTGACTGTCGAAATCTATGTTGTAGTCGGCCTCATGCGCCGCGATGGTGTAGCTGGGGTTCCAGATATCGATATTGTGCGGCACAGCGGCGCCGGATTTGAAGCGCGACTTGATTTCGAACATGCCGGAGTCCGTCGGCCGGAACGGACGATTGGTGGCATTCTCCACCGGTTCGCGGCGCTGCTCCGCCTCCAGCAGGAAATGGTGCGCGGCGCGCAGGCCGATGGCGAGATCGACATTGCCCTGGGTATGGGAGCGGGTAAAATGCCGTTTCGCGCCGCCACTCCAGGTGAACAGCAGCTGGTGCAGGGTATGCGGTGCCAGCAGCTTCAGTTGTTGCAGGGCGTCCTTCGCGCCAAACGAGCGGGTGTAGGTGCCGGCGTGCTCGCTGATGTATTGCAGCATGGGGGTCAGCTCCAGCAGGCGCAGCCACTGGTTGTCCGCGCCTTCCGGCATGGCATTCAGATCGGGCGGCGTCGCGCTTGCCAGATCGACAACGACCACGCCTTCAGCCGGAGTAGAGCCGTAGGGGGTAAGTCTGGCCTTGGCCGTCCATTCGAGCAGCAGTTCGTGGATCTTGATGATATCCGCCTGGCGCAGCCGCGCCGGATTGGTCAGATGCAGCAATACGCTGCGCAGATAATGTTGTTCGATATTCGATCCGGCTGCGCGCAGTTCCCCCAGGTGCAGTTTCTGCTGCTCGGCGTAACGATACAGGCCGTGCAACTCCTCCCAGATGGCGGCCGGCGGCGGCGTGTACACCAGGTAGGAGCGCAGCAGCACCCTGCCCAGATGTTCACAGCAGCGCAACAGCGTCAGGTGAAAGGTGTGTTTGTCGATTTTCCCGGCCTTGCCGCTGAGGCGATTGTTGATGATGATCTTGTAGCCGACGGCCATTTCACATTCCAGCTCGCGGGCCAGCAGCGCAATGTGCTGTTTCTTTTCCGGCAGGGGGAAGGCCAGTCCCAGATAATGTTTGGAGAGCGCCTGATAAATGAATTCGCCCGGTTCGCGGCACAGCTCCAGAATACGGAAGCGGTCGGCATCGGCAATCTCGACCCGATTGAGCTCGCGCAGGAATTTGAAATACATGCGCGCGCACTCGCCGGTATTGGCGCGCGGCAGTTGCTGCAGCCATTTCTCCACGGCCTTGGGTCGCGCATCCAACTGCTGTGGATCCAGCGGATGCCTTGCCGGCGTGTGTAAAGAAATCGTGTCGGCCTTGCCCACGTTCCCCGTCCAGTTTGTTAGCGTAAAAAAAATTTTTATATTACAACTGGATATATCGTCTGGCGGGCGCCAGGCTTTAGTTGCCGGGTAAACGATAAGAATTAAATGGGAAAAGGGGATTTGTGTGGCTGTCCCGGGATTTCCTCGACAAAGCGGGGCAGCAGGTAACCTGGCAGCAGGGCGCTCAGCTGGCGATAGAGCGTGGCGGCCCGGGCCGGCGCCACCTGAAAATGGGCGGCACCGCTGACTTTGTCCAGGGCGTGCAGGTAGTAGGGCAGGACCCCCCGCTGGAACAGGGCATAACTCAACTGTGCCAGGGTGGCGGCTTCATCATTGACGGAACGCAGCAGCACCGATTGATTCAACAAGGTAAAACCGGCCTGACGCAGCCGTTGCAATGGCGCCGCATCGAGCTCCGAAAGCTCCTGCGGATGATTGACGTGCAGCACCATGACCCGGTTCAGGCGGCTTGCCTTGAACAGGTTGCAAAATGCCTGGGTTATGCGGTCGGGTATGACCGTGGGAATACGGGTGTGCAGGCGCAGGGTAGTGACATGGGGGATGGCCTCCACGCCCCGGATCAGGCTACCGAGCCGGCTGTCGGCCAGGCTCAGGGGGTCGCCGCCACTGAGGATTACCTCGTTTATAGAGGGGTCTAATTCGATCTGACGCAGCGTGGCCATCAGATCCTGGGCGCGGCTGGCGGCCTGCGGGTAGGGGAAATGGCGGCGAAAGCAATACCGGCAGTGCAGCGCGCAGGCCCCGGTGGTGACGATCAGGACCCGGCCATGGTATTTGTGCAACAGACCCGGTTGGGTGGCTGCCGCCAGGTCACCCACCGGATCGCTGGAAAATCCCGGGATTAAGGCCGTTTCCGCCGTACTGGCCAGCACTTGCAGCAGCAAGGGGTCGCGCGGGTTGCCACGCTGCATGCGCTGGGTCCACACGCGCGGTACCCGCAGGGGAAACGCGCTGTCCTGCAGCAGGGGCACCGGCAGCGCCGCCGGATCCAGGTCCAGGAGCTGGCACAGGGTGCGGGCGTCGTCGATGGTGTCGGCCATTTGTTGCTGCCAGCCGGGGCGGGGGGTGTGCAAATGCATCATGGTGTGCGGTATGATACGCACTTTTACGACAGCAAGGTCGAATTTTTACCGGGGCGGCGCCCCGCAACAGGAACTCCATGGCTAACTACGGCAGCAACGATCTGAGAAGCGGCTTGAAAATCATGTTGGACGGCGATCCGTACAACGTACTCGAATGCGAATTCGTCAAGCCGGGCAAGGGGCAGGCCTTTACCCGGGTAAAGGTGCGCAATCTGAAAACCGGACGGGTGGTGGACCGTACCTTCAAATCCGGTGAATCGGTGGAAGGCGCCGATGTGGTGGATACTGATATGCAGTACCTGTATTACGACGGGGAACTGTGGAATTTTATGCACCAGGAAACCTTCGAGCAGGTGACCGCCGATGAAAACGTCATGGGCGACGCCGCCAAGTGGATAAAGGAGCAGGACAGCTGCATGGTCACTCTCTATAACGGTGTGCCGATCGCCGTGACGCCGCCCAATTTCGTGGTGCTGAAGATCACCGATACCGATCCGGGCGTGCGTGGCGATACCGCCAGTGGCGGCGGCAAGCCGGCCACCCTGGAAACCGGTGCCGTGGTGCGGGTGCCCTTGTTCATCGAATCCGGGGAGTTGATCAAGGTCGACACCCGCTCCGGCGAATACGTCTCCCGCGCCAAGGAATGAAGCCCGCCGACCCGGCCGGCAAGGCGGCGCCCTGGGAACCGGTCGCCAGCCTGGAAACACTGCAATTTAAAGCACGGCTTCTGCAACGGATCCGTGCTTTTTTCATCGCCCGCGATTGCCTGGAAGTGGAGACGCCGCTGCTTTCCCGCGCCGGTACCACCGACCCCAATATCGAGAGTTTTGCCCTCCGCATCGGCGAGGAACAGCGCTGGCTGATCACCTCGCCGGAATTCCATATGAAGCGCCTGCTGGCCGCCGGCAGCGGTTCCATCTTCCAGATCGCCCGCGTGTTCCGCGATCGGGAACGGGGTGGGCGGCACAATCCCGAGTTCAGCCTGCTGGAGTGGTACCGAGTGGGCTGGGACTACCGGCAGCTGATGGCGGAGGTGGAGGAATTGCTGCGCCATCTGCTGCCTGTCGATCCCGGACCGGCCCGTTACCTCAGCTACCGGCAGTTGTTCCTGAATTACCTGCAGCTGGATCCCCTGGACGCCGACTTCGCCGCCTTGCACGCCTGCTGGTTACGGGATCATGGTCCGGTGCAGGGCCTGGTCGCCGGTGATCGCGACGGCCTGCTGGATCTGCTGTTCGGCGCCGCGCTGCAGCCGCGGCTGCGCGGGCAGGGTCTGGTGTTTGTCCATGACTTTCCCGCCAGTCAGGCGTCGCTGGCGCGCTTGCGCGCCGACGATAACCGGCTGGCGGAACGGTTCGAGGTTTTCATTGACGGCATGGAACTGGGTAACGGCTTCAGCGAGTTGACCGACGCGCAAGAACAGGGTCGGCGTTTTGCCGCGGATCTACAGCGTCGCGCCGGCGCCGGTCAGGCGCCGGTGAGCCGGGACGAGCTGTTGCTGGCCGCGCTGGGCCACGGCATGCCGGCCTGCGCCGGGGTGGCGATCGGCGTCGATCGTTTGTGCATGGTCGCGCAGGGGCACGCGCAAATCGATGCGACGCTGGCGTTTCCCTGGGAGCGGGCCTGAGGTCTGATGCAGGTGCCGGGCAGATGCTGCGCGATTGCCCCGCCTCCGTGACGGAGGCGGGGAGCTATCGGATCAATCCTCCTGATCCTGCGCTTGTTGCTGTTGCCATTGCTGATAGCAGTCGATACCGCAGAAGTGGTGCACGTAATCGTGTGCTTCGGCCGACTGGCTCGCCGAGGCGGGGATTTCCTTCAAGCAGATTTCACATGCTATCAGTTCCGGTTCCTTAGGTACGGGTTTGTTGGTCATGATCCAACCTCCCATGCTCAGGCATGTATTTAACATACCTTAACTATAGAACAGGCCGACAGGGTAAAACTGCCTATTGCTCCGCTTTTTTGGCCGGAGCCGGCGGTGGAATGGCGCGGCCGATGGACTGCCCCATACGTACCGGGGAACCGGCGGCAAGGTCTTGTGCCCAGCGGATTTTTTCCGCTTCGAACAGCAGAATGACGGTGGAGCCCATGTTGAAGCG
>DKAS01000193.1 GCA_002448875.1 Proteobacteria bacterium UBA6920
CCAGGTCGCGGAAACGCTTCGGATTGTTCTGCAGGTCGTCCTGGATGAAGGGGTTGCGCCGCACGATCCAGATTTCGCCCAGCACCTCGAACAGCATGCGCGCCGAACGACCGGTGCGGCGCTGGCCGCGCAGATTGTCCAGGACCTGCCACTGGTTGTCGCCCAGGAAGCGGCGCACGATTTCGCGGTCGGAAAACGAGGTATAGTTATAGGGTATCTCGCGAATGCGGGGTTGGGCGTCGGACATGGCAGGGCGTTGGGCGAAGTACCTGGCTGGAAAGCGAATTGCCCACAGTGTAGCACAGCGCCACCCGGCGCGGCCGGGCAGGCGCGGAGTAAAAAAAAGCGGCTTGGAAGCCGCTCAACTACGTTTTTATTGTAGTTATAGATGAATCGTCCGGGCTGCGGCCGCACAAAATTCCGCTGATCCCGAAATAATGCCTGTTTATACATACGGGGCTGGCATGCGTCAAGAGGCGGACAATAAGTCTGTCGTTTTCCTGCGCAGCGGGGATTTTTATGTTCAATTTAAATCATGATTACGCATAATAGGCCTTGTGATTACCAACAATAACCATTCACTCTTACGTTCGTGCCCGGGTAGCCATGATTGAGCGTTTGCGCATCCGGCTCAGCGCGCGCAATACCCTGCCGCTACTGGTGGCTCTGGGTGCCGCCACCGGCATCGTGGCCGCGCTGATCATGGTGTTGTTCCGCATACTGGTGGAAACGGTGCTCAGCGCTTACCTGCCGGCCGGCGGCAGCGAGAATTTCGAGCAGTTGCCGCTGCTGGGACGATTGCTGGCGCCGCTGGCCGGCGGTCTGCTGATCAGCCTGTTACTGTACCTGTTGCGCGAGTCGCACCGCAGTGTCGGCGTGGTCTATGTGATGGAACGCCTGGCCTACTACCAGGGTCATATGGCCCTGCGCAATTTGCTGACTCAGTTTTTCGGCGCGGCCCTGTGTCTGATCTGCGGTTTTTCCATGGGGCGGGAAGGTCCCAGCGTGCACCTGGGCGCGGCGGGCGGCAGCCTGATCGGCCAGGGTTTGACCTTGCCCAACAATAATATCCGGGTACTGGTGGCCTGCGGCGTGGCCGGCGCCATCGCCGCGTCTTTCAACACACCTCTGGCCGGCGTGGTGTTCGCCATGGAAGTAGTGATGATGGAATACACCATCACCGGTTTCGCGCCGGTCATTATCGCGGCGGTGAGTGCCACCGTGGTCAGCCGCCTGGTGTTCGGACCGGCGCCGGCTTTTGCCGTGCCCGAGCTGCAGATCGTATCGATGATGGAACTGCCCTATATTTTCGTCATGGGCCTGGCCATAGGCGCGGTTTCGGCCGGCTTCATCGTCGCCGCGCAGCGGATCGCGCAACTCAGCGCCGGCCTGAGCTACTGGCAGAAACCGTTGCTGGCAGGGCTGATCACCGGTCTGCTGGCCCTGGCGGTGCCGCAAATCATGGGCATAGGTTACGATACCGTGGATCTGGCGCTGACCGGCAAGCTGGCGCTGTCGGCGCTGCTGCTGGTGCTGCTGGTGAAGGTCGTCGCCACGGCGGTGGCCGTTGGTCTGGCCTTGCCCGGCGGTTTGATCGGACCGACCCTGTTCATGGGGGCCATGGCCGGCGGTGCCCTGGGCGCGTTCGCCAACGCCTGGAACGGCCCGGAGTTTTCCTCCAGCGCGTTTTACGCCATTCTGGGTATGGGGGCGATGATGGCCGCGACCCTCAATGCGCCGCTGGCGGCGCTGATGGCGATGTTGGAATTGACCAACAACCCGCATATCATTCTCCCGGGCATGTTGGTGGTGATCACCGCCAGTCTGACCGTAAGCCATCTTTTCGGCAGGGAATCGATATTCCTGACGTTACTGCGGGTACGTGGTCTGGAGTACCGCGCGGATCCGGTGACCCAGGCCCTGCAGCGTCTGGCGGTGATCGATGCCATGGACCGGCGTTTCGTCGCCAGTCCCCTGCGGGTGAGCCGGGATGCCGCGCAGCAACTGCTGGCGGCCGGTCCGCGGTGGATACTTCTGGAAGGCGATGGGCAACCGCAGCAGCTATTGCGGGCGGCCGACCTGGCGCGTAAATTGGAAGAGCCGGTGGACGCCGAAGTGGATTTGCTGGAGATTCCGGGGGCTCGTTTCGACGTGGCCGGGGTGTATTTTCAAGCCACCCTGCGCGAAGCCCAGGACGCCATGGACAAGGCGGGCGTGGACATGTTGTACGTCTGGCGGATGGCGGGGCCGACGTTCAAACGCATCGAGGGCATACTCACCCGCCAGAAAATTCAAAGCGTGTACCGCTGAAGACGTTAGCGAGGAGAACAATAATCATGCCATGGGTCAAGGCATTTCACATCATCTTCATGGTAACCTGGTTCGCCGGCCTGTTTTATCTGCCGCGGTTGTTCGTTTATCACGCCGACGCGAAAGACGCGGCCAGCAACGACCGGTTCAAGGTGATGGAGCGCAAGCTGTTCATCATCATGACCATAGGCGCGGTGGGCGCGGCGATCTTCGGCCTGTGGCTGCTGTTCGCCTATGCCTGGGCCAGCTATGCGGGCATGGGCTGGCTGCACGCCAAGCTGCTGCTGGTGCTGTTGCTGATTGCCTATCACGGCTGGTGTTATCTGCTGGTGCGGGATTTTCGCGCCGACCGCAATACGCGCAGCCACAAGTTTTATCGCATGATGAATGAGATTCCGGCGCTGCTGCTGATCGCCGTGGTTATCCTGGTGGTAGTCAAGCCGTTTTGAGAACGCGGCGCGGCATGGTTGACGGCGCGGCGGCCGCTGGTGCCGTCGGCGGGAGGAGGGGGAGGTGCGGGACATGACAGAACAGAATTCGGTGCCGGTGGTGCTGACGTTTTCCGGCCACGATCCCAGCGGCGGCGCAGGGCTGCAGGCGGATATCGAGGCCATCGCCAGCATGGGTTGCCATGCAGCGACGGTGGTTACGGCGCTGACCGTGCAGGACACGGCCGACGTCAAGCGGGTGGAGCCGGTGGACTCGTTTCTGGTGGTCGAACAGGCGCGCGCCATCCTCGAGGATATGCCGGTGGCGGCGGTCAAGCTGGGTCTGCTGGGCAGCATCGAAAACGTGGAAGTGATCCACAGCATTCTGCACGACTATCCCGAGCTGCCGGTGGTGCTGGATCCAGTGCTGATGAGCGGTGGCAGCGGCGGCAGCCTGGCGGACGACGAACTGGTGGACGCGATGCTGGAACTGCTGATTCCTATCACCACCATCCTCACCCCCAACACCCTGGAGCTGGAGCGGCTGGCGCCCAGCGGCGACAGCATGGACGCCCGCGCCCATATCCTGCTGGAGCAGGGCTGCGAATTCGTGCTGGTCACCGGCACTCATGCCAACAACCAGTCGCTGGTGGACGCGGTGCGCGGGCCCAATCCGGTGGTCAATGTGCTTTACGGCAACGGTCAACGGCTGGACAGTTATCCCTGGGAACGCCTGCCGCAGAGTTACCACGGTTCCGGTTGCACCCTGGCCGCGGCCCTGGCCGGTCTGCTGGCCCAGGGGGTGGAGCCTTCCGGCGCGGTGTACGAGGCGCAGCACTACACCTGGGAAACCCTCAGTCACGGCTACGCCCTGGGCATGGGGCAGCACCTGCCCAACCGCCTGTTCTGGGCGGAAGAGGAAGACATCAGCTGGTCGGAGCGGGAAGGGCGTGAATAAACCGCGGTTGCGCGGCCTGTATGCCATTGCCGACGCGGAACTGCTGGGCGACGAGCAGCTCGAAGCCAAAGTGGCGGCGGCCATCAAAGGCGGCGCCGCCATTGTTCAGTACCGCGATAAACGCCCGCAGCCGGCGCAGCGCGAGGCGCACGCCCGGCGGCTGCAGGCCCTGTGCCAGCGCCACGGGGTGTTGTTCATCATCAATGATGCGGTAGAATTGGCGGCCCGCCTGGGCGCCGATGGCGTGCACCTGGGGCGGGACGACATGGGCGTGCGCGAGGCGCGGGCGGCGCTGGGTGACCAGGCCGTCATCGGCGTGTCCTGCTACGATCAGTTCGCGCGCGCCGAGGCGGCGGCGAAAAGCGGCGCCGATTATGTCGCCTTCGGCCGGTTTTTTCCTTCCGCCACCAAGCCGCAGGCGGTGCAGGCGGAAATCGAGCTGCTGCATCGGGCGCGCCAGCACCTGCGCCTGCCCATCTGCGCCATCGGCGGCATCACCGTCGACAACGGCGCGGCCCTGATCCAGGCCGGCGCGGACATGCTGGCGGTGGTGCAGGGCGTGTTCGCGCAGGCGGATATCAGCCTGGCGGCGCAGAAATTCGTGCATTTGTTTGAGCATCACGGTCGCATCGGCCTGGTGTAGTCAAGGCAACAGATTCGTTAACAAAGGAAGTGATCATGACCAAATCCCATGACTTGTTCGTAGCGGCCCAGAAGCGCATTCCCGGTGGTGTCAATTCACCGGTGCGGGCGTTCAAGGGGGTGGGCGGTGACCCGGTGTTCTTTTCCCGCGGCGAGGGCGCCTACGTTATCGACGAGGACGGCAAACGCTATGTGGATTACGTCGCCTCCTGGGGGCCGATGATCGTCGGTCATTCCCATCCGCAGGTGCTGGAGGCGGTGCAGGCGGCGATACGCAACGGCCTGGGATTCGGCGCGCCCACCCGCATCGAAACGGAAATGGCGGAAAAAGTCTGCGCCCTGGTGCCGTCCATGGACATGGTGCGCATGGTCANNTGGTGAAGGCCGGCTCCGGCGCCCTGACCCTGGGCGTGCCCACCTCGCCCGGCGTGCCAGTGGCGCTGGCCGAACACACCATTACTCTGGCGTACAACGATCTCGAACAGGTGAAGGAAGCTTTTGCCCATGTGGGTCATCAGATCGCCTGCATCATCGTCGAGCCGGTGGCCGGCAACATGAACTGTGTGCCACCCAAGGCCGGCTTCCTGCAGGGCCTGCGCCAGGTATGCGATGAATACGGCGCGGTGCTGATTTTCGACGAGGTGATGACCGGTTTTCGCGTCGCCCTGGGCGGCGCCCAGGAATACTACAAAGTGAAGCCCGATCTGACCACCCTGGGCAAAGTCATCGGCGGCGGTCTGCCGGTCGGCGCCTTCGGCGGCAAGCGCCAGATCATGGAAAAAATCGCACCTCTGGGGCCGGTCTACCAGGCGGGCACGCTGTCCGGCAACCCGGTGTCGATGGCGGCGGGCCTGGCGATGCTGAATCTGATCAGCACACCGGATTTCTTCACCCGTCTCACTGCCCGCACCAAACAGCTGGTCGATGGTCTGCAGGCCAAGGCTCAAACGGCGGGTATTCCGCTGGCGGTGAACCAGGTGGGCGGCATGTTCGGTCTGTTTTTCACCGACGCGCCGCTGGTGGAAAACTTTGCCCAGGTGACGCGCTGCAATGTCGATCGCTTTCGCCTGTTCTTCCATGGCATGCTGGAACAGGGCGTGTACCTGGCACCGTCGGCCTACGAGGCCGGCTTCGTATCCAGCGCCCACGGCGACAAGGAAATTGAACTTACGCTGCAGGCAGCCGCCAAAGTCCTGGCCACTCTGTAGGGTGTCTGGTCCGCGCCGTGGGGGCGAGGTGGTAACGGTTTCCGAACATTGTTCACCGAGCGGTGTCGAGGTTCCAGCGGCGCACCAACGTCGCGCCGCGGGCGATTAAGACTAATGGTAGGTAAACGCACCCTGCGCGGCCGAACACCGTGATAACGGATTATATATACCGGGCGATGTTGCCGCCGCAACGGCGCCTTGACCGGTTGAGCATCAATACATGGATTTCTTCTCCATTCAAGCGCTGATCGACTGGGTGACGCTGCACCAGCAGTGGGCCTATCTGGTGGTGTTTCTGGTGGCCGTGGTCGAGGCGCTGACCGTGGTCGGCATTCTGGTGCCGGGTATCGCCATCATGCTGGGTATCGGCACTCTGGTGGGTCTGGGTGCGCTGCACCTGGGATACTGCCTGCTGTGGGCGACGCTGGGCGCCATTGTCGGCGACGGCATCAGCTTCTGGCTGGGGCGGCGTTTTCACCAGCAGCTGCGCAATCTCTGGCCCTTGACCCGCTATCCGGAACTGATCCCGCGGGGCGAGGCGTTCTTTCAGAAACACGGCGGCAAGGGTGTACTGCTCTGCCGGTTTTTCGGCCCGGTACGCGCGATTCTGCCGACGGTGGCGGGGATGCTGGGCATGCCGCCGTTGCGCTTCTATCTCTTTAATATTGTTTCCGCTGTCGCCTGGGCGCCGGCCATACTCCTGCCCGGGGTGGCGTTCGGCGCCTCGTTGTCCCTGGCCAGTGAGGTCACCGGCCGTCTGGCCGGGTTGCTGCTGGGCTTCATCGTTACCGCCTGGGTGGTGTTTCGCCTGGTGCAGCTGGCGGCCCACTGGCTGCAGCCGCGGGCGGAAAGAATGGTGCGCCGCCTGGCGCGCCTGGAGGAGAAGCGTTTCGTCGGTCGCATGGTCAGCGCCGTGATCGACCCGGACAAACCGGAGCTGCTGGGTTTGTTTACCCTGACCCTGCTGCTGGTGCTGGCCATGGCCGGGTTCCTGTATTTCCTCAAAATCGCCAACGGCGGCGAACTGTATTTTCGCCTCGACAGCATGGTGGAAGGGCAGCTGCGTGACTATCACATGCCCTGGCTGCAGTCGCTCAGCGGCGCGGTCATCGGTTTCGGTTCGCCCTGGCTGTCGCTGATCTCCGGGGTGCTGATCACCGGGGCGCTGTATCTGCGTCGCTACCGGGTGGCGGCCAGCCACTGGCTCAGCGCTCTGCTGTTCGCCTGGCTGGCGCCGCTGCTCATCAGCCTGCTGCTGGCCAACGAGGCGCGCGCGGCGCTGCCGGTACGCCACTTCATTCCCGATCTGTCACTGCTGCTGACCACCATCATGACCGGTATGCTGTGCGTCATGATCAGCCGCGAAATGCCGCCGCGCAGCCGCTGGCTGCCTTATTCGGTTTATGCGGTGGTGCTGCTCGCGGTGAGCTTCGCCTATTTTTACTGGCGTGAGATCCTGTTCGTCGACGTGCTGGGCGGCATCACCCTGGGACTGATCGCGGTGGCGCTGCTGGGCATCGCTTATCAGCGCCACGCCGACCGGCGTCTGCCGGCTGCCTATCTGGGAATGATGAGCCTGGTGCTGCTGGCGCTGCCCCTGGCCTGGGGCGCGATCGAAACCGAGGACGCCTTGCCGCGGGATTCGCACCAGCAAGCGCGGGTGATCGAGGCCAGCGATTGGTGGGACCAGGGCTGGCGCCAGGTGTCACTCAGTTCGCGCGTCGCCCGCGTCCGTCAGCTGCATCCCGTGACCTGGCAGTGGGCCGGCGATTTGCCGCGGATCGAGGCCACGCTGGCGCGCGGCGGCTGGCGGCCGGCGGTAAAGCTCAACTGGCGTACCAGCCTCTTCTGGCTGGCGCCGGACGCCGATGTGCTGTCACTGCCGGTGCTGCCGCATGTATACGACGGTTATTTCCCGCTGCTGACCCTGGTGCACGAGACGCAACAGGGCAATGAACTGAAGGTGTTGCGCGTCTGGCGTTCCACTTATCAGCTGGCGTCGGGAGAGCCGATCTGGCTGGGTAATGTCAGCGTGGTGACGGTGCGCCAGCATGTGCCGTTCCTGCGCTACCTGGTGACGCTGCCCGATTATCAGGAGCCGCTGCGCGATCTCTACCGTGAGTTGAGCGTGCAACCGCTGCACCAGGACGCGGCGGCGGAATTGCAGTTCAACCAGGCGGATCGCAATCTGCTGCTGTTGCGCTGGTGATCAGCCGCGTTTGAGATCGACGATCAGCTGTGACAGGTATTCGAGACGTTGCAGCGGTTCATCGAGCTGCAGGAAGTACTGCTTCTGCGACAGCGGCAGGGGCAGCAGTTCGCTGAGGCGCGCGCCCACCCAGTAGGCGTCATCGTAGTTTTCCGGCAGGCGGACGTAAGGGTAGCCCATTTGCGTGATCATGGCGCGCAGCATCACCGCCATGTGGCGATAGGCGGCCGGTAGCGGCACGTGTTCCTCGTTGGCGAGGCGATGGACGTCGGCGATGATCAGCTGGTTGTCCTGCACCCGCAGGCGGTCGATGTGGAAGCGCTGCAGGCCCTGAATGGTGATGCCCAGCAGGCCGTCGTCGCGCAGATGAAAATAGCTGATTTCCACCAGCGTGCCTACATCGTAGGTGCGGGCAGCGGCGCCGGTGTCCTTGCCCTCCTGGATCAGGCAGACGCCGAAGTTGCTGCCGTCTTTCATGCAGTTGCTGATCATGTCCAGGTAGCGTGGTTCGAACACGCGCAGCGGCAGGGCGCCACCGGGGAACAGCACCGTGTGCAGGGGGAACAGCGGTACGGTCAGTTCATTCGGCGCCATCCTCACCCCAGCGAGCCTGCAGTGCGTGGTCCACTTCCAGGTGGTCGAGAATGCGCGCGACGATGAAGTCCACCAGCGCGTCGACGCTGCGCGGTTGTTGGTAGAAACCGGGGTTGGCCGGCAGGATGACGGCGTTCATCCGCGCCAGGCGCAGCATGTTCTCCAGATGGATCACGGACAGCGGCGTTTCCCGCGGCACCAGGATCAGCTTGCGCTGCTCCTTGAGCATGACGTCCGCCGCGCGCTCGATGAGATTATCGCTGCTGCCGCCGGCGATCGCGGCCACACTGCCGGAGGAGCAGGGGCAGACCACCATCGCCCAGGCGCGGTGCGAGCCGCTGGCCACCGGCGCCATCCATTGGTCCTTGGAAAATACCTGCAGCAGACCGGGATCGCTGCCGTAGCGCTGGCTGAAAAAACTGGCGATGTCGGCGGTGGTGGCCGGCAGGCGGCAATCGGTCTCGGTGTTGATCACCACCTGTGCCGCCGGCGAGATCATCAGGTAGACATGCCTGCCGGCCTGCAGCAGGCATTGCAGCAGGCGCAGGCCGTAAGGCGCGCCGGAGGCGCCGGTCATGGCGAGGATTACGCGATTCTTGTCAAGCATGCGTTGCTGTTTCCATTCCAGTGGCAGACGGGTGCGGCGCGCCCCGGCCGGTCAACGGCCGGCACCAGCGGCGCGCCCTCAGGCACGCAGCCTGTGCAGCAGTTTTTCATGAATGCCGCCGAAGGCGCCATTGCTCATAATCAGGATGTGATCGCCGGGTTTGCGCATGGCGACGATGCTGTTGATGATGTCGTCGACCGTGTTGAACACCTGCGCCGGCGCCGTGCTTTGCCGCGCCACGTCCTCCAGGCTCCAGGGGATATCGCCCGGCTGCAGCATCAGCACCTGATCGGCGGCGGCCAGGGAGCCGGCCAGGGTATCGCGATGCGCGCCCAGGCGCATGGTGTTGGAACGCGGTTCGAGGACGGCGATGATGCGCGCCGTGTTTACCTTCTTGCGCAGTCCATCCAGGGTGGTGGCGATGGCGGTGGGGTGATGGGCGAAATCGTCGTAGATGGTGACGCCGTCGACCACGCCGCGGATCTCCAGCCGGCGTTTCACGTTCTCGAAACGCACCAGCGCCTCGATGGCGTTGGCCACCGGCACGCCGGCATGATGGGCGGCGATGATGGCGGCGGTGGCATTGTCCATATTGTGCCGTCCCAGCAGATTCCAGGTTATTTCACCGACCACCTGGCCGTGCTGGCTGAGGGTAAAGCGGCTGCAATCGTCGTTGATCGCCTGCGCCAGCCATTCGCCCTTGCCGAAACCGGCCACCGGCGTCCAGCAGCCTTTGCCCAGGACATCATGCACATTGGCGTCGCTGGCGGGGTGGACGATGAGGCCGTTACCGGGCACGGTGCGCACCAGGTGATGAAACTGTTTCTTGATGGCGTTGAGATCTTCGAAGATATCGCCGTGGTCGAATTCGATATTGTTGATGATCAGGGTGCGGGCGCCGTAGTGAATGAACTTGGAGCGCTTGTCGAAGAAGGCGCTGTCGTATTCGTCGGCCTCGACCACGAAGAACGGATCGCCGCCGAGGCGCGCCGATACGCCGAAATTGCACGGCACGCCGCCGATGAGAAATCCGGGATTCATACCGTTGTGTTCCAGGATCCAGGCCAGCATGCTGCTGGTGGTGGTTTTGCCGTGGGTGCCGGACACGCCCAGCACCCAGCGCTTGTGCAGCACATGCTCGGCCAGGAAGGCGGGGCCGGAAGTAAAGCGCATACTGCTGTTGAGCAGATGTTCCACCGCCTTGTTGCCGCGCCCCAGGGCATTGCCCACCACCACCAGGTCGGGCTGCGGACTCAGATGCTCCGGCAAATAGCCCTGCATCAGTTCTATGCCCTGGGCTTCCAGTTGCGTGCTCATCGGCGGATAAACGTTGGCGTCCGAGCCGGTGACCTTATAACCCAGCTGCCGGGCAAGGATGGCGATGCCGCCCATGAAGGTACCGCAGATACCCAGGATATGAATATGCATGGTTAATTCGCCCCAATAAACAAGGACACTTTGAGTGACAAGACGGCGTACATTAATGCAATACCTACACCAACTGGCATGGACACTTCCAGGGCATGCCGCAGAATGTGACCGATCACCACGATCTGCCAGATGGCGAGCACGAAAATGGCCAGGGACGCCAGGTTGGACAGGACGTTGCCTTCCTCGCCGCCGGCGATGATCAAGCCATGCAGCGGCCAGGACAGGGCCGTGAGCAGGACTGATGTCCCCACCAGGGCGGCCAGGGTCTGGCTGCGCCGCTGCGGTTGATTTTTGATCCACAGCGCGGCGTATCCCAGGCCCACCAGAATCAGGCAGTCCATGAGCGTGTAGAAAACCGCCTTACCCCCGCTCATGGGCGTCACCGACAGGGTGATGCCATAGGTGAGCAGCGCATAGACACCGACGGTGAGCAAGGTCAGGGGCGGTGAGTAGGGGATGTCCTGGGGATTGGCGCGCATCAGCAGGATACGATAGTAAAGCCGTACTATAGTTAGCATTTTTAAGTGTGGTCTCGTGTTACATCGGCCCGGGTTTGCCGCCGCGCGGGCCATTTCCCGCGTCGCAAGGGTGGCGTGAGCCACGGAGTTGTGAGTATCATGCCAGAATGCGCGTATTTCCTGAAGACTGGCGCGCCCGGAGTCCCATGAAAGAATATTTTGTAGACACACCCGAAAAACTGGATGAACTCTGTGATCGTCTGCAGGGCGCGGCGGCCATCGCCCTGGACACGGAATTCATGCGCGAGCGCACCTACTACGCCCAGTTGTCCCTGCTGCAGATCTGTAATGGCGAATTGATTGCCTGCGTCGATCCCCTGGCGCTGCCTGATCTGACGCCCCTGATGGACGTCATCTACGATCCGCAGATCCAGAAAGTCATGCACGCGGGCCGCCAGGATCTGGAAATCTTTTTCGACCTGCGTGCCGACCTGCCGCGGCCGGTTTTTGATACCCAGGTAGGGGCGACACTGCTGGGCTACGGCGATCAGGTCAGCTACGCCACCCTGGTGCGAGACATGCTGGGCGTGGAATTGGAAAAAATTCATACCCGTACCAACTGGAGTCAGCGCCCCCTGGACAGCGGCCAGATCATCTATGCCCAGGACGATGTGCGCTATCTGCTGCCCATCTGGCAGCGGCAGCTGCGCCAGCTGGCGGACCTGGGGCGCAGCGACTGGCTGGAAGAGGACTTCACCGACCTGACCGATCGCCGGCACTACACCCGCGAGCCGCGGGAGGCCTGGCGCCGCATCCGCGGCATCCGTGTGCTCAAGGGGATGCAGCTGGCGGCCCTGCGCGAGCTGGCCGCCTGGCGCGAGGACCGGGCGCGGGAAATGGATAAGCCGCGCAAGTGGGTGCTGCCCGATGACGTGCTGGTGGATATCGCGCGGCGCATGCCGGAAAACGAAGAGGTGCTGCGCAAAATGCGCGGTCTGGAACCGCAGATGCTCAAGCGCCTGGGCGGGGAAATCCTCGGGCAGGTGACGAAAACCCGCGGTCTGCCGGAAGCGGACTGGCCGACCCTGGGCTATCGTTTCACGCCCACGCCGGCGCAGGAGGCGCTGATCGACGCGATGATGGCCATGGTACGCCAGTGCGGCCTGCAGAATTCGGTCAGCCCCTCGGCCCTGGCCTCGCGCCGCGATCTCGAGCAATTGATCGCCGGCAAGTCGGAGCAGCCGCTGCTGCACGGTTGGCGCGGCAAGCTGGTGGGACGCAGTCTGCAGGCGTTTCTGCGCGGTGAAGTGGAGATCAAGGTGGTGCAGCAGACGCTGAGCATCGATATGGAGGTTTGACCGCTCCTGCCTGACGCGCGGCGTATCCAGCATGGCCCGTCCCCAGCCCAAATATCTGTTTCCCTGGCGCGAACACAACAGTTTCCAGTTGCTGGTCGATGGCCAGCGCTACTTTCCGGCGATATTCTCCGCCCTGAGCCAGGCGCGGCACAGTATTTACTGTGAAATGTACCTGGTATCCTCCGGTCGCCTGCTGGACGATTTTCTCCAGCAGCTGGCGGCCGCCCGCCTGCGCGGTGTGCAAGTGTTTCTGCTGCTGGACGATTTCGGCGCCCGCGGCCTCAGCGCCGGCGATCGCCAGCGCCTGCAGGCCATGGGCGCGCAACTGGCGTTCTACAATCCGTTTCGCTTCTTGCGCTTGTCGCGCTCGCTGCTGCGCGATCATCGCAAGCTGCTGGTGGTGGACCACGCGGTCGCCTATACCGGCGGCGCCGGTCTCACCGATGATTTCTGGCGCAGCGAGCAGCCGCAGGCGCAATGGCTGGATCTGATGGTGCAGGCGCGCGGACCGGTAGTGGGCGACTGGGTCGCGTTGTTCAGTCGTTTGTGGAGCCAATGGTCCGCGGCGCCGTTGCCGGCGGCGCCCGGCGTTGCCGGCGGCGGTGGCGAGCAGCTGGGGCGGGTGGTGGTGAATCAGCTGCCGCGGCGTCTGGAGGTCAAACGCGCCGTGGTCAAGCGGGTGCTGATGGCGGAGCGGCGGGTATGGCTGGCGACGGCGTATTTCGTCCCGTCCCTGCGCCTGCGCCGCGCCCTGCGCAAGGCGGCGGCCAGCGGCGTCGACGTGCGCCTGCTGCTGCCCGGACAGTATACCGATCATCCGGCGGTGCGCCATGCCAGCCGTCGTTACTATGCGTCCCTGCTGCGTGCCGGCGTGGCCATCTACGAACACCAGACGCGTTTCGTCCACGCCAAAATGCTGTTGTGCGACAACTGGGTGTCCATAGGATCGAGCAATATCGATCGCTGGGGGCAGCGCTGGAATCTGGATGCCAATCAGGAAATCGATGACAATGCCTTCGCCGGCTGGGCGGAAGGATTTTTCAGCGGGGAATTTCCCGCCTGTGAGCGCATGCAGTGGGAAACCTGGCGGCGGCGTCCCTGGTATCGGCGGCTGGGCGAGTGGTTCTGGGGGCGGATCGACCGCTGGATCCACTCGCGCTGATGCCGCTCAGATAACCCGGTCGTTGCCGCCGTCGATCGGGATCTGGGCGGCGGTGGTGCGGGCGAACAGCGGACCGCACAGGGCGGCGGTCAGCGCCGCCACGTCGGCGCTGCTGATGCCGGTGCGCAGCACGTTATTGGTCCGGTATTGCTCCACGCTCATATTATAGTGACGGGCGCGGGAGGCCAGCACTTCGTCGGTCCAGATGGCGGTGTCGAACACCATATTGGGGTGTACGGTGTTGATGCGGATGCCATCCTTTCCCCATTCCAGGGCGGCGACCCGCATCAGCTGGTTGAGCGCCGCTTTGGCGCAGGAGTAGGCGGCGGCGCCGGGACCGGGCGCGGGCACGTTCTTGGAGCCGATGATCACCACCCGGCCCTGGTTGTGGGCCAGGCGCAGGTAGGGGTGGCATTCGCGCAGCAGCGCCAGGTTGGCGTCGAGGTTGAGATCCATGACCCGCCGCCACTGGGCATCCTCCAGGCGGGCGATATCGCAACCCGGCGGAAACATGCCGGCGTTGAGAATCAGCATGTCGATGCCGCCGAAGCGCAGCACGCCGTCCGCGATCGCCTGGCGCAGCTGCGCCGCGTCAGTGATGTCGCAGCGCAGGCCGAGATAGTCGGGGCGCGGCAGCATGCCAACGATGTGGTCGGCGATGTCCAGAGCGATGACCGCCGCGCCCTGGGCCAGAAACGCGTCCACGCAGGCGCGGCCGATGCCGGAGGCGGCGCCGGTGATCAATACGGTTTCCCCTTGAAACAGCGGTCTGGCGCCGGGTTTGCGCAGCTTGGCCTGTTCCAGCTCCCAGTATTCCATGGCGAACAGGTCGGCCGCCGGCAGGGCGCGGTAACCGCCCAGTGCCTGCGCGCGTTCGATGATATCCATGGTGTGCTGGTAAATGTCATAAACGATATCGCAGTCCCGGGCGCTGGTGCCGCAGCTGCACACGCCCAGCTCGGCGTCGAGCGCCACGCGCGGCGCCGGGTCGAGCATGGTGTTGCCACCGCGGTCATGGGTCTGGAAGTAAGCGCGGTAATTCGCTACATAAGCGGCGACGTCGCCGCCCAGCAGCGGCAGCATCTTGGTGCGAATGATGTGGTCCGGGGTGGCGGGGCCCTGCTGGCTGATGTCGGCGACATCGTCGCGCCGGCAGAAGGCCAGATCGCGCGGCGTCACATGGGCGCTGACCAGCATGGCCGTGCCCGCTGCCTGCGAGATCTGCTGACGCAGCTGCGCCCGGCGCAGGGGGTCGGCGCCGGCGCCGGCGGTGGCGGTGGCGGTGGCGGCGGCGGTGGCGGCGGCGGCGGCGGCGGCGGCGGCGGCGGCGGCGGGCGGCGGCAGGTGCCAGGCGCGCCGTCGTTGCAGATAGTCCTCGGCGCGGGACACCAGGGCGATCATGCGCTCATAAGATTCGCGGGCGCTGGCGCCGAAGGAGAAAATGCCATGATTCATCAGCACCATGCCCAGGGTGCCGGGGTGGCGCTGGCGGGCGATTTCCTGGGCGCACAAACGCGCCAGGTCGAAGCCGGGCATGATATAGGGAATGACGATGACGTCGTCGCCATAAATTTCGGTGATGCGGGCGCGGCCATCGGCGGTGTTGGTGACGGTCACCACTGCGTCGGCATGGGTGTGATCGACGAATTTGTCGCTGATGATGGCGTGCAGTATGGTTTCCACTGACGGCGCCGGCGCCGCCGGGTCCAGGCAATAGGTTTTCAGCGCCTGCACCATGGCGCTGTCGCTGAGGCTGGGCAGTTGCGCCAGACGCGCCACCGGCGCCAGCGCCACCGGCGCGAAACCGCGGTCCTCGATGCTCACCAGATCCCAGCCGCTGCCCTTGATATAGAGCACGTCCTGCGGTTCGCCGAAAATGTCGGCACGCTGCGATTTCACCGAGGTGTTGCCACCGCCGTGCAGCACCAGGCTGGTGTCGCGGCCCAGCAGGCGCGAACTGTACACGCGTTGTTGCAGGTCGCCGGTGAAGGCGGCGGCTTCAGATTCGTTCCACAGGCTTTGCATGTTCGGCTCCAGTTAAATGGTAGATTGGTCGTGTTGTGAATCGGTGGGCCGCGGCTGGCGTATCCGCCCGCTTTTCGCAAGCAGCAGCCAGGCGAATTACTGAAGTTGCAGAATTGCTGCCGACCGCCGCGTTTTGTAACTGTCCAGCTTGCGCAGTTTGAGCCTGCGGATCTATTCCCGCTAAGTTCGGATTTCTGCATCGTAGAGCGGGTGGCCTGGGATGGCTTTTACGCCCGCGGCAACGCAGGGGGAACGTTTTTCCAGGACGTACAAGCGCCAGGGATGGCGCTTGTCGAGCCCACAGGGACGTGCTCGTGGCGGTCCTGGAAAAACGTTCCCCCTGCGTTGCGAAAAGCGGGTGGAAAAGCCATCACAGGCCACAAATTCAAACTTGTATTTTCATTGGCACATCACCCACAAACCGCTCGCTGCATAAACTCATCCTACGGCTTCGGCGCTGACGCCCCGTCCGTAGCCGGCGTCGGGGGTGCAGGTGACTCCGCCGCGCCCTCCGGTTTAATGCTGACGATGACGCCGCCGGCTTCCACCGCTTCGGTGCGGGTTACCGTGATCAGTTCCGCCAGCTGCTTGGCCAGCGGGTAATTGCCTTTGTCGCTGTGGGCGAAGATCACGTGGGTCAGCATCTTGATGTTGTTCCACAGGGTCTGGCTGTCGGGCATGGGCGGCGGCAGCGGCAGCACGTCGCGGCGCAGGATGATCATGGTGCGCGACGGCCACTGGCTGGCGGCGCGAAACGGCTTGTTGACGTCCGCCGCTTCCTCGCGCAGCTGATCGATCAGCTGGTCCACCGGGTCGAGAATATTGTTCGCCAGCTGGTTGGCGTAGGTCTTGTCCATCTGCATGCACCAGAACAGCAGCAGGAACAGCAGGCCGGTGACCAGGCCGCGCTGGCCGAAAACTTTCTGCAGCGCCGGCCGGCCGGCGGCTTTCAGCAGCCAGGCGCCGCCGCCGTAGACGATGACCACCTGGGCCAGCAGGGCCCAGGCCAGATCGGCGCACAGCAGGCCGAGGGCCAGCGCCGCCAGCAGCATGCGTCCGGCGGTGTCACGCGCCAGTTCCCGGCCCGCGGCCAGCAGCACCAGCAACAGCAGAATAAAGCACAGGGTGCCCAGCACCAGTTCCTGGTCGTGATCCACGTCCACCGGGTAGAACACATAAAAGACGCGGGCCAGCGACAGCACGGGATTCACCAGCCAGTCGATGGCCACCCAGCCGGCGCCCATGGCGAGAATGACGCCGGTGGCGATTGCCAGGCCGACGAACATGTGCTGCCGGTGTTTCTTGCTCACCGGGTCGCGATACCATTGCCAGGCGAGTACCGCCGGATAGGCCAGTGCCATGGGATGCAGGGTGATGATGACCGCGGTCAGCAACATGTGGGTGAAGTACCAGCCGCCCATGGGGCGGGGCAGGCTGCGGTATTTGGCGTCTATCCATAGACCGGCCGCGACCAGCGTCAGCAGATAGATGCCCTGATCCATGCTGTCGATCTGCAGCAGAGTCAGCGGCGCCACCAGAAACAGGCCGCTGGCCAGCAGCGCCAGTTCCTCGCTCCAGCGACGGCGGCTCCAGTGGAACAGCAGCAGTACGCCGGCGAAGGCGATGAGGATGGTAAAGACCTTGGCCGCGACGATGCTGCCCGACCAGTAAATTCCCAGAGGTATGAACAGCACGGCCCGGAAGTCGGGAATGCCGACGATGAAAACGGGATTGGCGATCTGGCCGACGGTGGACCAGTTCAGCAGCAGCGCCCGCGCCGCGCCTTCGTCCAGGCCATAGGGGGTGAAGCGTACCAGGCCGAAAAACAGCAGCGCCGCGCCCCAGGAGAGCAGCACCGCGACCGGCCAGGCAGACGACGGCACGCGTTCGAGAAGAGAAGGGGATTGGTTCGGAGTTTCCATGAATACGGCTTCCAGCGAAAAAAGATCGCTATTTTATCCGAACGCCGCGTGAATTTCCTGGTTCCTGCGGCCGCTTATTGTTAAATGCTACTGAAACTCCAGGCGCAGCATCTTGCCTTTGGTCTGGTCGGCCAGTTTCTGGTAGGCCCAGAGGGTGTCCGGATTGTCCTTGCCCAGTGGCAGGGTAAAGACCGGCGCCGGAATGGACAGATAAGCGATTTCGTCGCTGGGGGGTTCGTCGCCGATCACCAGGTAGGCGCCGGGCACCGGCGCATCCTGTTCCACATGACGGAAGGCCCAGCCCAGGGTTTCCTGGTTGCCGATGAAAGGCGCGCCGCTCATCAGCTTGTCGAACATCTCGCCCATGGAGCCGGTATAGGTTTCGGTCTTGCCGTCGGAAAACCAGGTGACGGCGGACAGGCGTTTGCCCGAGCGGATGACGATGACGCGCAGTACCGGAATCAGGAAATTGGTGACGCCGTGCATGGAGCCGGTGCCGTCGACGACCAGGTGCAGGTCCCTGCCCGGCAGATCCTTGAGCCCCTGCACGAACAGGTCGAAATCCTTCTTGTTCTTGCCGGTGTCCAGGCCCGCGGCGGCCAGCGATTTGTCCATTTGCGTTTGCGGCGTCATCGCCGTGACCTCGTCCATATCGTGCAGCAGGCGGCGATTCTCCGCCTTGGCCGAGTTCAGTTGTTTCTGCAGATTGTCCACGCCGCGTTGCAGGCGCGGCACCTGATACTGTTCGGCCATTTTCGAGGTGATGAGCAGGGTGACCAGCAGAAAAATGAAGGTGGCGAGCATGATCAGCGCCATGTCGGAAAAACTTTCGTAGATATTCAATGGCGATGAGCGATTTTTCTTGCGTCCCACGGCAGCAGGCTCCCCGGACTACTTGATGGGGCGCAGGCTGTTGCGCAGCGCCTGCCACCAGCGGCCCTTCTGCAGGCGGCGGATCTGGAATTCCTCGTGCAGCACCTGGTGATACTGGCGGCGCAGTTCGATGGCCTTGCGCACCGAGCGGTCGTCGGCTTCGATTTCGCGCAGGCGTTGCAGTTCGCCGGCAAAATCGGCGATGGTCTGCCGCGAGTCGTGCAACACCTGCTGCAGCGCGGTGATGCTGCGTGCCAGGTGCTCGACCTCGGCATTGAGCAGGCGCACGTCGCGTTCCACCGACGGTTTGAAATCCGCCGAACAGTGGACCAGGCAGATGCGGGTCAGGGATTCTTCCAGGCTTTCCACGCCGTTCTGGTTGATGTGGGCGAATACCCGCAGCAGGATGCCGCCCAGCAACGAGCCCAGCAGAGTGGTGTAAAACGCCGTGCCCATGCCACCCATGGCGCTGCGCAGACCGGACAGCAGGCGCATCTGGTCTTCGCCCAGGGCTTCCATGGACGCGGTGAGGCCGGTCAGGGTCAGTGTCAGACCGACGACAGTGCCGATCAGACCGAGGGTGATCAGCATATTGCCGATGATTTCCAGGGCGTGGGCCAGGCGCTGGTAAATGGCGAATTCCACGTCCACCAGGGCTTCGATGTCCAGGTCGCCGTTATTGGTGATGATGGTGCCCAGGGAGCGGAAGTAGCGGCCGACATTGAGATTCTTGCGGGCGTTGACCACGCCGTTCCAGCCATATTTGCGCGCGATTTTTTCCAGCGCGTCCACATGCACCGACTCCCAGGTGAGGATCAGTGTCAGCGCCAGGCTGGCCAGCACGCCGATGGCAAAAAGCCCGAGAATGGCCCAGGTTATGCGGCTGTGGTCGTGCTTGACGAAACTCCAGACCTCGGTGTCCTGATAGAATCCCAGATAGATGACCATGGCCGCCGCCGCCCAGGCGACCCACAGCACGAGTGTGCGATAACCCCTTTGTACCACGGTGTTTAGCGTCCTTGATGCAATTGTTTACGGTGCGGTGAAATGTCCGGCCGGCCAAAAAAAATTCAGGCCGTTCAGTATCCTTGTTTCCCGGCCGGCGGGTCAATCCTCGGCTGCCGCGCCGCGGGAAAAACACACTGCCCCACTAAGAAATACCCGCCTTGTCAATAGCTTGCTCCCTGGAATGTTTTCTAGTATCGTTTGGAGCCACCAGAGTACGTGATTTGCCGCGTGTAAGGTGCTGCCCGCAGGAAGCGGTGCAGTAGCGGTGTTGCGCAGACGATGTTATAGTCGCGGCCAATCGAAACAGCATTGAAGAAAACAATAAAGTCATTCAGAGGGAGGTGCACTGTGTTAAGTACTGGTGAAATCGCTGCAGTATACGCTGTCGTTACCGTGGTTGCGTTCGGTATCGCCGTATTCATGCTGAAAAAGAATTCCTAAGTTAATTTCGGAACTGTATCCGGCGCCTGCTACTGCCTCGGCTCGAGGAGCGTGGCCGTTGGAAGTATTTAAATTATAGATCGGGAGGGTTGAGGCAAATGCGTATAACAAAAACGTTGGTCGTTTTTGCTGCGGTGGGTACGCTGATTTCAGCGTATTCGTTGGCCAGTGAAGACAAGGGTAATGCCGCTAACGGAAAGAATATTTTCGAACAGGGCAAAGGCGCGGTTCCCGCGTGCAACAGCTGCCACGGCGCCACCGGCGGCGGTGACGACAGCATGGGCACCCCGCGTTTGGCCGGTCAGGGCTATGCGTTCATCGTCAAACAGCTGAATGATTTCGCCAATGACAAGCGCATGGATACCACCATGTTCACCATGAACACCAACGCCAAAGGTCTGTCCGAAGAAGACCGTCGTGACGTGGCTGCCTATGTTAACTCGCTGGCCACCCCGGACGTTGCCTCCGACATGAACCAGGTGAAAGACCTGGGCAATCAGGTGGGCGTGCGGTATCTGGGCAAGGCGATCGCCACCTACGGCGCGCCGGACCGTGAAATTCCCGCTTGCCATTCCTGCCACGGCTTCAATGGCCGCGGCGCTGCGCCCATCTATCCGCGTCTGGCCAACCAGCGTTATGTCTACCTGGTCAACCAGCTGAAGAAATGGCGCGATGGCAGCCGGGCCAATGACCTGATGGGCCAGATGCGTAAAGTGGCCAAGAACATGAGCGACGAAGATATCTACAACGTCGCCGCGTTCCTGACTTCGGCGCCCCTGACCACGGTTGGTAACAGCCGCCTGCCGCCGGCCGCTCACTAAGCGGTTTGCGGTCTAAGGTACTAAAAGAAAAAACAAAAGGGCGGTGGCGACACCGCCCTTTTTTATTTAATATACCCCCCGTTCGCGGTCCGTCTGCCGGTTTTTGCGGCAGGCCTGCCTGTGGTAAACTACGCCCGTCGTAAAATGGAATTGCTGCATGTCCGGAAATAAAGCGTTTAAGGTCGGCGAGAAGATCCTGTTCGGCATCTTCGGCGTTTTTATCGTATTGGCGACCGTCAGCTACATCGCCTTGGAAATATTCCGGTCCCGCGCGCCGGAACCGATATTTCAGGTCAAAACTCACTACGATTTTTCCCCCGAGGGCGAACGCGGATCGGTGATTTTTCGCGAATCCGGTTGCACTTCCTGCCATCGGGCCATGCGTAACGGTACCAATATGGGCCTGGATCTCGACGGTGTCGGTTCTAAACGCAGCCGGGACTGGATCTATCAGTTCATGAAACAGCCGGAAACCACCTATTCGGCGCGTACCATCGACCATGGCGGCCGGCCGAAGGAAGCGGCCTACGTGGCGGAATTGCCGGAAACGTCGCTGCAGGCGATAGCGGCGTTTCTCTCGGAATTGAAGGCCGACCAGGGCTCGGCGGCGTCGCCGTTGCCGCCGGAAGGCCGTTCGGAATTTATCGACAATATGTTAAAGGCCTGGGCGCCGGAGAGCTGGAAGGAAAAATACGCGGATATACGCCAGCGCAACGCGGCGCCGGCTGGAACCGAAGAAGCTTCCCATTAAGCGCACCACCTAGCAGCAAACGAGGTTTTTTTTACCATGAGCGAGCCCTGGACCCAGGACAAGGAATATACGCAGTACACTCTCTGGTTCGTGTACGCCTGCATCATTTACAGCGTTATCGGCTTTACCTGGGGGGCGTTGATGGGCGGCATCGCCGATTTTCGTCATTTCGTCGATCATCGCCTGCATGGCAATCTGATAGTCCGCGCCCACACCCATATCAATCTGCTTGGCTGGGTGGAAATGGCGATCTTCGCCGCTGTCTATTACATCATCCCGCGCCTGGTGAAGCGTGCCATTTACAGCATGAAGCTGGTGAAGGCGCATTTCTGGATTCATAATTTCGGTCTTATCGGCATGGTGGTCTTTTTCACCTCCGCCGGTGTCGTCGGCGGTCAGGCCAGCGTCAATGCTACGCCGGCGCAGGTGGAAGTGCTGGTCAAGCCGTATCTGGCGACTATGGGCATGTTCGGCACGCTGGTGCTGCTGGCCAACCTGATCTGGGCCTACAATCTGTTTCGCACCTGCGCCGGTTGGAGGCGCAACCAGTGAGCGGGCGGTTTTTCCTGCCCTTGCTGGTGGCACTCCTGCTGCTGGCGGGTTGTGAGGAGTCGGGAGCTCTGCACGTGGGAATGCAGGCGCCCAGCGTGCGCACCAAGACCCTGGCGGACGTCGGCGGCGACCTGAGCCGGGTGACCACCTACCGTTATCCCGACGAGCGCATGTACCAGATGTCGCTGGACGAGGCGCTGCGTCAGGACAAGCCCATTGTTCTGGAGTTCGCCACGCCGGCCCATTGCACGGTGTGCGATATCCAATTGCAGATGCTGAAAAGCCTGATCGATAAATACGGGGAGCAGGTGCTGTTCCTGCACATGGATCAGTACCAGAATCCGGAGGCGTTTCGCGCCTTCAAGGTCATCGGTGATCCCTGGACCTTTGTTATCGATCGCCACAATACCGTGCGTTTTCGTCAACCCGGGCGCATGTTGTACGGTGAAATCGACAGTATGATCAATGATGTCCTGGCGCCGACACCGGCGGCGGCCGTGCCAGGGAAAGCGGGGTAATAAGCATGGCGCGCGCGGATACGTATCAATTACAGACGGATGTTCAGGGTATGGTGTGGGATGCGTTGCTGTACCTGCCTACCGTCGCGGGTCTGGGCGCCGGTGGCGCCGTGTTCTGGCACAACGGCAGCCAGAGTCTGGCCTACCTGCTGTTGTTTCTGACGTTTTTCTTTCTCTATCAGGGTCTGCACCGCATTTCCGGGCGGATGATGCTGTTGCCGACGGCGCCGGTGACTCTGGAAATATCCAAGCAGCAGGTGTTAATTCAGCAGAAAAATAGCGACAAAATCACCCTGGTCAAGGATGTGCGCTATTTCGCCGACTACGCGGGTAAATCCTTCGGTCTGACCGGCATGGATCTGCAGGGGCGCAAGCGTCAATACGTCTTTCATCGCGGTCAGTTTCGCGGTGACGAGGATTTCAAGCGCGCCGGTGCGTTTCTCAAGGTCTTCGCCTGAGCGGGGTGCTCATCAGCGTCGACGGCGCTGTTTGACGATATCCCAGCCCATGAAGGCGAGAATGCCGCTGCCGGCAATGCAGGCGACAGAGATTATGGTAATTTCCGCCGCCGGGCTCACTAGCCCGCCCACGAACATGTGGACGGAATATCCCAGAATGAACAGGCTGGAAAGTGCCACGGAAACATAGACTACAATCTCGCGCATGGTGGCCTTGTCATTTCTCTGATTTGGGTCCGGGAATATAACATTTTTCTTACCCATCAAGCACGTCGCCGAGCGTGATTTCCGCCTCGCGCAACACCGCGTTTTTTACGCAAGAAGCTGAGCAAAATCACTGGTTTTTCTCAGAAAAAATCCTTAAAAATACTTGACCCACCCCTTGCTGTTATGACAGCATTCCCAACCATCTGGGGCCCCAGATTCCACTCGGGGCATAAGAAAAATTGACATCGCAAAACAACAAGCAGATGCGGAAACAGGACGTGGCCGCCGCTGCAAAAAGTAACCAGAGTATTAGTTAACAAATCGAGGAGGCGAGGGGATGAAGAATCCTATTATTTTGTGTTTCGTCGCCGGCATGCTTACCGGGATGGGTAACGGTAGCGTATTCGGCGCTGCTCTGATGTGTTTCCTGGGTCGTGGCAAGTTCGGCGATTGGGGCGGCTGGTTCGGCGATGCCTACAACATGGCTACTTTCACCGGCTTCATTGACTGGTCGATGATCATTTTCGGCGTGATATTCTTCCTGATTCTTTACCTGGCGATGAGAAAGCACGCGCAGCTGGAAGGCTAAGCGTTGCCGATGCTGAAGTTTTGACTGGTAACTAACATTCGGAAAATTTCGGGAGAGTAACATGGCGACATTCGCAGGTATCATGGGCATTTTGTTGGCGGCGGCCAGTATGTGGTTCGGTTGGTATCTTTTGATGCCCCGCAGCAAGGATTGACTTGAGAATCAAAATAAAGGGGAGGCGATTTAATGTTTAAGTATTTATTTGCAAAAAATGAAGATATCCCGGCCGGTGCGGCCGCGGTATTCTTCGGTTTTTCGGCCATCGTCTGGTTCATTGTTGGTACGGGGCTGGGTTCTTTCAATGCCGCCAAGCTGGCATTCCCGGACTTCATCTATGGCGTGGAAATGCTGGCCTTCGGCCACATGCGTCAGGTGCACGTGCTGGCGGTAATCCTCGGCTGGATCTCCATGGCCTTCGCCATGGCGATGATGTACATCACCCCGGCGCTGGGTAACACCAAGCTGTGGTCCGAAAAACTGGGCGTCTGGAACTGCTTCCTGTGGAACGTAGGTCTGGCACTCGGCCTGTTCCTGTTGTGGATGGGCGTAACCTCCGGTCGTGAATACTCCGACCTGCCGTGGTTTATCGACCTGGTGGTCATCTTCGGCGTTCTGTTCCCCCTGGGCCTGAACGTGTGGATGACGATCAAAACCCGCCGTACGCAGGGCATCTACACCACCAACTGGTTCTTCGGCGCTGCCACTTTCATGGTAATGATCGTGTTCCTGGTAGGTAACTCTCCGGAGTTCTTCTCCCTGACCGGTCTGACCGAAGCCTACCTGACCTGGTGGTTCGCTCATAACGTACTGGGTCTGTGGATCACCCCGGTTGCGGCCGCGATCTCTTACTACATCGTGCCGAAAGTAACCGGCAACCCCCTGTATTCGCACCGCATCGGTCACCTGCACTTCTGGTCCGTGGTTGTGTTTTACTCCACACCGGCTGCGCATCACCTGATGTCTGCTCCGCTGCCCGAGTGGCTGAAGTCCTTCGCCTCCGTGGAAGGCGTGCTGATCCTGGTACCGGCGATCGCGTTCGTATCCAACCTGCTGCTCACCATGACCGGCAAGTGGAAAATGTTCGTGGAAAACGTCGAAATCAAGTTCACCATTTCCGGCGTGTTGATGGCGATCCCGCTGAACATGCAGGGTGGTTTCCAGCAGACTCGCGCGATCAACTGGTACATTCATGGTACCGGCTGGATCGTGGCGCACGCTCACCTGGCGCTGCTTGGCTTCTCTACCTTCCTGGAAGCCGCGGCTGTGTACTACGGTCTGCAGACTCTGCTGCGTCGCAAGCTTTACTCCCTGGCCCTGGCCAACTTCCATTTCTGGATGTTGCTCATCGGCTTCACGACCTACTGGATCTCCATGACCATCGCTGGCCTGATCCAGGGCGCTGGCAAGATCTACGAAGTTCCCTATATCGACGTAGTCATCGCCGAGCACCCCTACATGATCGCCCGCTGGGTTGGTGGCACCATGGTATTCCTCGGTAACTGCGTGTGGCTGTTCAACATGTGGAAGACCGCCCGTGCCGGTACCGTGATACCCGCTGGCCGTCTGCCCCACGAGTTGGCATACGAAAGATAAAAAGATCAAGAATGGGAGGAGTAATTCATGGCTTTTAGAGAATATAAGATCGGGGCTCGAATGTTCGGGCTCGCTTTCGGTACCTCGATGTTCATCACCCTGTACATGCCGGCGGTTGACATCAGCAACGTATCCGTAACCGCTACCGGCCTGCACCGTCAGCTGAGCTTCGGCCGCATGGGTGGTTTCGGTTATGAAGACATGCTGCTGCAGGGTATCAACAAGCCCGTCAGCGTGGTGATCAAAACCGATCCGCAGTCCGGCGCGGCCATCGAGCCCACCCGGGCCTATGTCTACGAAGCGGGCGTACCGTTCCCCAACGGTCTGCGTCATCCCCGCATCCTGGGCAAGGGTCCGGAAGCGCTGAGCATGAGCAAGGGCCGCATCAGCGAGTCCAGCGAAAGCAACGGCGCCGTTTTCATCGTGCGTGAAGTAGAGCAGAACGGTGAAATGGTTCCGTACATCGAGAATGCCACCGCCGTTCGCGGCTGGGCGCCGTCGGCGACCCTGGCCAAAGTATCGGAAGCGGATCGTTACCATGTAGGTAAAGGTAAGATCATGTTCGTCCGTGAAGGCTGCTGGTGGTGTCATACCCTGTTGCCGGAAGAAACCCAGGACTGGCAGTACTTCGGTGCGCCGCCCATGCTGGGTGACTTCAACGGTGAAAACCCCACCGCGTTCGGCTCTGACCGTAAGGCGCCTGACCTGACGCACGTGGGTTCCCGTAACTCGTCCAGAGAGTGGATGACGCTGCACTTCTTCAATCCGCGTCTGGTGCAGCCGCATTCCATCATGCCCCGCTATGACTACCTGTGGGGTGATGTGGACGCCAACGGCAACAAGATCAATTTCAAGGACTGGTACGCCAGCTATGACGAATATTCCGCTGGTAAGCGCGTATATCCGCCGGAAGTGCCGGAACCGTCGAAAGACAGCGAAGCTCGCGCGTTGATCGACTTTGTCTTGAATCTGAAATAAGGGGTGTGAACAATGGCTTGGAAATTAGATAATCCCTTACACACTATGACTTCTGAGGATCAGAATCAGAAGGCCGTGGAACTGTGGGAAGCGGAAAGCCTGGGCGGTATTACGGAAGACAACAACCGTCTGCCGCAACCGGTGCTGGGTCTGCTGGTGCTGACCATCATCACCGCGTTCCTGATCACCTTCCCCTTGTGGGGTCAGCGTCCCCATGCTGCGATGTATGAAGAATATATCCAGCTGATGGACAGCCCCGAGGTGAAGGACCTGCCCGACGACAAGGCTATGCAGTTTATCGTCGACAAGGTCAAGGCTTCCAATTCCAAGTGGAGCGCTCTGCAAGAGCGTCACCCGCTGGAGATGGATGACCTGCGCATGATCAAGGATCAGGTCGTTGAGTTGCAGAAGCAAGGTGCGCGTCTGGACGAGTACACCATCGTCGGCAACAAGGTGGTAATTGCCAATTTCGAAGGCAATTTCATCGACGACAAGGGCACGACTCGCCGCGAGCGCGTACAGCCCTGGTGGGATAAAGGCTATACCATTGACATCGTCTTCATCCTGGTATTCTGCGTGGCCGTAATGATCGCCGTGAAGCGCCTGCCGCCCTTCACGTTCAAACCCGATCACGGCAAGCACCACTAATATAGGAGATTCAGAAATGTTGGATGTCGATAATGGCCCGCTGGCTATGTTGATCTGGGTTATCACGGTTTACACCGCGCCGTTTATCTACAGCTTCTTCGTGGATAACTACGACAAGGGTAAGCCCCCGGTTGACACTTATTCCAAATAAGCGGTAACCAACCAAGAACGAAAAGCCGCCTACCTCGCGTAGGCGGCTTTGTTTTATAAAGACGGAAATCAGTATCGATGATGGATTTAGCGCGGCAATTGATAACGGGATTACCGGCGGCGTTGCTTGATGGCGCCGGGCAGTTGATCTCCGTCGCGGCGCCGTTCGGTGTCGAACTGGGAATAGAAAGTGAACAATCGCAGCAGTTCAGTGTCGGTATCTTTTACTTTCTGATTCTTGGCATTGTGGTGTTTGCCATTATTTCCTTCGCCTTCATGTTCAAAGACAAGACTAAGAGCATGAAAAAGGGTGAAAAGATCCTTTTTGCCTGGATCATGCTGGGTCTGGTGGTGGCGGTGCTGTTCGGCACCAGCCAATTGTTGCAGGGTTATCTGTTTTAAAGCGAGGTAGGGATGAGCGAGTTTCTCAATAATCTGCCGGACGGGTGGACGATCTACCTCTGGTTGATCTTCGGCGCCATGATCATCATGGCGGCGGTTTACGCCATACGCTGGGCGGCGCAGAACGACCAGTTCAACGAAGATATCAAATACGTTGTGTTCGATGAAAACGACCGCGACAAAATGTCGCCCGAAGAGTTCGCCAAGGCGCAGAAGGTCAATAAGGACCAGGAAGCCTTGCGTGAGGAGTATCTGAAAAAGCAGCAGACGGGCGAGTCCAAGCGGTAAGCATGCGCAAGGGTGAAAAGTACATACTGATCGGCAGCGCGCTGGCGGTCGCGGCGGTGATCGCCATCAAGGCGTCGCTGGGTCATTTCGATGTTTCCGGCGAGAAGGGCATTCCCTTCTACAGCACCGCCGACGCGGAACTGAAAGCGGCGGCGACCCGGGTGTATAACGAGCAGAACTGCAAGAATTGCCATACCCTGTGGACGGTGCGCAGCATGCTGCAGAACGTGCCGGCGCCGGCACTTGACGGTATCGGTTCCTTGCACGATGAAGCCTGGTTCTACCAGTATTTTTCCGCGGCGAATCCGCAGGAAATCCTGCCCAGTCGGCTGAAGCAGGAGTTTCGCATGCCGTCGCTGGCGGCCTTGCCCGAGACTGAGCGGCGGGCGCTGGCGCAATACATGGCCAGTCTCAAGGTGCAGGATTGGTATTTGCCGCAGGTTAAATCCGACGAATATGAGAAGTTGACCGGTAAGGTGTTCAACCAATGATACAGGAACAACGTATTGCCGCGCCGCGCTTCGCCCTGGGCACCCTGGCGTTTCTGGCCGGCTCGCTGGTCAACTATATCGGTGATCGCCTGCTCGGGGTACGGATCGAGTTGTTTTACGGTCTGGAAACATTCAATTTCATCTGGTTCCTGCAGCTTTTTATCTGGCCGGTGGTCGTGGGGATCGTTGTCGCCCTGATTTTCGGCCGTGGCGGCAAGTGGCTGGCATATTTTCCGCCGGCTTTCGTGCGGCTGATAGCCTATTACGAGACCCAATACCTGATCGGTGTTCCCGATAACGCCAGCCTTATGCCCATGGGATGGTGGACGTTTTTCGTGATTCTGGCGGTCGAGTGCGCGGCGATCGGCGGCATTATCGGCGAGGTCATGCTGAAACGCGCCTATGGGCGCAGCGATGCGCCGCCGCCGGCTGCGGACAAGCCGGTTGCGTCTGCCGGGGACTCGGTGGCCGATGACCGTTGAATCGCGTATTCCGCACGAACTGTCGCCGGCGGAACGGGAACGGCGCAAACGCTATCTCGGCGCCACCGTCATCACCTGTATTGCCGTCGCCATGGTGTTTGGCGCCCTGCATGTGGTGAAGCTGGGGGCCAACCGCATGGCCGACATGCGCAACCGCGCCAGTTACGACCTCGAGGACATGTCCAACCGCATTCGCGCCGCCGGCGAGGACATCACCCGGCATCGGGTGCACGAACAAACCAAGAGCACGCTGGAAAGCTATTCCATGGAGGAAGTGGACGGCCTGCTGCCGGCGCAGCAGTGGCTGGAGCTGGCGACCATGATTACCGTGCCCGCCGGCCCGTTCCAGATGGGCACCGACAATCCCAAGGCGGACATCCAGAACAAACCGCAGCACACGGTCGAGCTGCCGGCTTTTAAAATCGACAAATATCCGGTAACCGGCGGCCAGTACGCGCAATTCGTTTTCGCAACCAAACACCGGGCGCCGCTGGACTGGGTGCGCGGCCGTATTCCCGACGGCAAGGTGCTGCACCCGGTGGCCATGGTCACCTGGTATGACGGCCGCGACTATTGCGCCTGGGCGGGCAAGCGCCTGCCCACCGAGGCCGAATGGGAAAAAGCGGCGCGCGGCAGCGATGGCCGCCGCTGGCCCTGGGGCAATGAAATGAATCCGGACCTGCTCAATACTTATTACCATATCGGCAATACCAACGATGTGACCGCCTATGTCGGCGGCGTCAGCCCGTACGGTGTATTCGACATGGCGGGCGATGTCAGCGAATGGACCGCCAGTGAATTCAAGCCCTATCCCGGCAGCAACGCCCACCCCGATGTTTTCGTGCCGAAGAAGCTCGAATACTCCCAACCCAGCGACAAGGCGATGAAGGTGGCGGATATGGTGCCCACCGCCGGCGTGTTCATGGTGCGGCGCGGTGGTTCCTGGAAGAGCGACCCTTTCTCCACGGCGGCCTATCATCGGGATTATTCCCTGCCGCACTATGCTTCGGATTTTTTCGGTTTTCGCTGCGCCAAGGATGCCAAGTGATATGAATATTCTGCGACTTACTCTTGCGCTGGCCGCCGTCGTCCTCAGTCTGGACGCCCACGCCATCGACAGTTATCGGTTTCTGCATGTGACCATCGAGACGCCGTGGATGATATTTCTCGGTCTGCTGGTGGTCATTCTCTTTCCGTTTATTCTGACCGCGGTGCTGCACTGGCACTTTGCCATCAAAAAGAAAGAGGCAGGCAACGATGAAAGCGTCTGAAACGGGCAGTCCGGCGTTTTACCACTGGTTGCTCCTGCTGCTGGCGCTGCTTGTCGCCACCGGCATCGCGCCGGCGCGCGCCGCCGATGGCAAGCAGGGCGAGGATATCCGCATTATGCAGTCCTTCGCCCAGGGGCAGGATGAAAAAAGCGAAATCGTGCAAATTACCGACAAGCAAAAGAGCGCCATCATGTTTTACATGGGGGTGCCCTTGATCCTGTTGCTGCTGACCACCGCCGGTCTGGGGGTGGCCATGGTGTTGTATCGCAAACCGGTGTTTCTTGCCCATATGATTTTCGCCGGCTTGAGCCTGACGCTGGCGCTGGCGCACGCTATCGTCGGCACTGTCTGGTTCTATCCCTTCTGACGCGGCGCGTTTTCTCATTGCCATGAAACCCGCCGTCGGCATCGCCGCTCATGCCGCCGTACTGCCCGGGTTTTATTTTGTTTCCGGCGCCATCGCCATCTGTTACGAAATCCTCTGGTCGCGCTACCTGGCCCTGCAGTTTGGTATCAGCATTTACGGCGTAGTCGTCACCGTCGCCGCCTTCATGTTCGGTCTGGGCGCTGGCAGCCTTGGGGGGAACCGGCTGCTGTGCCGCTGGCGGCGACCGCTGCGCGTATTCGCCGGCCTGGAATTGCTGGTGGCCCTGTTCGCCTTGACCATGCCGCTGCTGTTTCGCCAGCTGGGCGATGCCATGACCGCGCTGGCGCCGCTGCTGGGCCGCGGCCAGTGGCAGTTCCTGCACACCCTGATGATGCTGGTGTTGCTGTTCGTGCCCGCCTGTGCCATGGGCTTGGGCTTTCCCGCAATCTTGCACGCGGCGCGCCGGCAGGATGCGGCCGTCGGACGTTTATACGGTTTTAACGCGCTGGGTGGAGTGCTCGGCGCGCTCCTGCCATTACTCCTGTTGCCGGCGCTGGGCTGGGTGGCCGCCAACAGCGCAGTGGCGCTCGTCGGACTGGCGCTGGCCGCAAGCGCCTGGTGGTACGACCGGCGGCTGACACTGATGGCGCCCGCGGCCGTGAACGACGATACAGCGAGCGGGGCACTGGCTTGGGGCAGTCTGCTGTCCTACGCGGCGGTCGGTGCCAGCGCACTGGCGCTGGAAATCGCCTGGACCCGCCTGTTCGGCATGGTGCTGTTGCGCACCGAATACGTGCTGGCGGTGATTCTGGCCTCGTTTCTCAGCGGCATCGCGCTGGGCAGCCTGCTGGCGCGCCGACTGCGGCAGCGCCACTGGCTGGGCGTTCTGCCCGTGCTGTTGTGCGCCACCGGCCTGGCCGGCTTATGGCTCTATCCGATGTTTTCCGCCTGGCTGGAGGCGACGCGCTTCGCGTCCCTGGGCGGGGCCTTGACGGTGCAAGGGGGTCTGCTGTTTCTCCTGACCCTGCCGGTGACCCTGGTGCTTGGCGCCTGGCTGCCGTTGCTGACGGCTCGTGCCGGCGGCGGGGCGCGCACCGGCGCCTTGCTGTACGGCGTCAATTCTCTGGGCGCCGGGCTGGGGGTGCTGGTCAGCGGCTGGCTGCTGGTGCCGTGGCTGGGTACCAGCGCCGTGGTCGTCGTCGCGCTGCTGGCCCTGCTGCTGCTGGGACTGAGCTGGAGCGGCGACCGGCGCTGGTATGCGGCGCTGCTGTTGCTGCTGCCGCTGGCCTGGCCGCTCTGGTCCCTGCCGCCGGCGACGGCCTTGCTGCCCGCCGCCCTGCCCGACAGCCGTGACCTGGCGGTGACGGAAGATGCGGTAGGCATCACCCATGTGATCGCCGACGCCGATGGTCAGCGTCTGCTGCTGTCGGATCTGCAGCGCATGGATGCCTCGACCGCGCCGGAAGCGGTGACGTTGCAGAGGAATCAACTGCGCCTGCCCCTGTTATTGCATCCCGATCCCCACGCGCTGTTGCTGCTGGGGCTCGGTACCGGCATCAGCGCCTCGGTGCTCAATGATTTTCCGCTGGTCGATGCCACGGCGGTGGAACTGTCGGCCGGCGCCATAGCCGCCGCCGCCACCTGGTTCAAACCGGTCAATCATGGCGTGCTGGATCGTTTGCATGTGGTGCGGGACGACGCGCGGCATTTTCTCATGGCGGCGAGCGGTCCCTATGATCTGATCCTGGGTGATTTATTTCACCCGGATCTGGCGGGCCGGGGTGCGCTGCTGTCGCGGCAGCAGTTCAGCCGCGCCGGGCAGTTGCTGGCGCCGGGCGGCCTGTTCGTGCAATGGTTGTCCCTGAATCAGTTCGATCTGGCCAGCCTGCAATCGGTGCTGGCTACGTTTGCCGACAGTTTTCCGCGCAATTATCTGTTTCTCGACGGATTTCGCGTCGCCATGGTGGGGGTCCGGGAGGGCACCATCGATGCCGCCGCCCTGGCCACGCGTTACGCCGCGCTGCCAGTGGCGCAGCAACAGGCGCTCAGCGGCGGCGAGGGTCTGTGGACCTGGCTGGGACGTTATCTGGGCCCGATTCCCGGAGTGGCGGTGCCGTTGCAGGATGAATGGGCGCCGGTGATCGAATATCGCCTGCCCCGGGCCCGCTATGCCGGTGCTCTGGATGTGGCTTCGGTCAGCGCCTGGCTGGCCAGCCAGCGAGTGAGCGGCGAGCAGGCGCGCCGGCAATTGCGCATACCTGAGGCCGCTGCCGGGGATTTCGACCGCGCCCGGCAGGCCACCGCCCAGGCGCACCAGGGCTGGCTGGCGATTTTTACCGGCGGCCAGCGGGCCGGTCAGATCATGCTGCAGCAGGCGCTGCAGCAGAATGCCGCCGATCACTGGATCGCCGCCGCCCTGGCCCAGGCCTTGTGGGATCAGCTGGCGCAGGCGCGCCGCCAGGGTGCCGATGTGCAGCAGGTCTTCGGTCATGGCGAGGCCGAGGTGCTGGCGGCGGTGCTCAAGTTGCAGTCCGACCATCCGCAGGCGCTCAAAGCCCTGTGGCGCCAGGCGCAGGCCCAGGGGCAGGATGCGGAGGCGGCGGCCTACCGTGCCCGCCTGCAGGCGATCGCGCCCTTGGATCGCGCCTTGGGCGATAACATAACCTATTGAAATAATTTGTTATTATGATGCCTTTTGATGCAGTTTCAGGCGGAAAATGCTAGGCTGCGGAACATGACCAGCGACAGCAGTTTCCGCAACATTCCGATCACCATTGCCACACCGCGTGTCAGCCAGCGTTTGCACTGGCAGCGACGGGCGGCACAATGGGGTTTCATCATCCTGGCGATTCTGGTGCCGGTGTCCGGCCTGTTTCGAATCGATCCGGTGGCGGGCGCCTTCGTCGTCCTCGATCGTCAGATCTGGTGGTCGGATTTCTTTCTGGTGTTCGGCTGCTGGCTGGTGCTGGCCAGCGCTCTGGTGGTGGTCTATTCCAGCGTGGGCACCGCGTTTTGCGGCTGGGCCTGCCCGCAAAACAGCCTGGCCGAATGGGCCGATCACATGACCCGCCGCCTGCTGGGCAAGCGCGCGGCGGTGGCCCTGGATGGCGAAAAAATGCGGGTGGCCGGCGCCAAGAACCGCCTGCTCAACTGGCTGGTGCTGGGCGTGCTGCTGCTGCTGCCTTCCATGCTGTTCGCGCTGGTGCCCCTGTTCTATTTTTACGAACCCGGGGTGATTCTGTCTTTCATCACCCTGCGCGACGATGCGCGCCTGGCGCCGTCGCTGCACTATATCTACACCATATTCACTCTGGTGTTCTTTGTCGACGCGGCGTTCATCCGCCATTTCTGGTGCCGCTTCATGTGCGTCTACAAGGTCTGGCAGCACGGTTTCAAGACCCGGCAAACACTGCACGTGGCCTATGACAGCAGTCGCGCCGAGGAATGCGCCCGCTGCAATCTGTGCGTGACTTCCTGTTTCATCGATATCGATCCGCGCGCCACTGATATCTACGACACCTGCATCAACTGCGGCGAGTGCGTGACCGCCTGCAATAATCTGCAGGCGCGCAAGGGCAAACCGGGCTTGCTGCGCTTTACCATGGGTGTGCGGCCGGACAGCCGTCGCGGCTGGCGCGCCAATCTCGGTGCCCTGTCGGAACGGTTGCGCTGGACCCTGCTGTTCACCGCCACCGGCGCCGTCATGTTCGGCTTCGGTCTGCTGGCCTATGAACCCATGCATCTGGCCGCTTATCGCGCCGATGTCGAACACGCCGACAATATTCAGGACTACCGGGTGGCGGTTTCCAATAAATTATACCGGCCGGCGCGGGTACGTCTGGAGGTGCAGGGTCTGCCGCCGGGTAGCTATACGCTGAGTCAGGCGGAGGCGGTATTCACCAGCGCCGGCCGTGTCGATATCACCCTGCATATCGCCGCGACCCTGCCGCCGGGCGTGCATGGGGTGTTGATCCGGGCCAGCGCCGATGACGGCTGGTCCGACGTATTCAGAGTGCAACATTTCGTTGCCAAGGGGTAGGTGTATGAACGAGGAAAACAAGCAAACGCAGCCGGAGATGCAACCGGTACAGTCGCAGTGGGGAGATCTGCCGCAGGATAACTTCGGCTACGCCAGCGACGAGGAGCGGCGCCGACGCCGCGGCCTGGAAGACTGGGAAATGGTGGACAAGATACCCGAGAGCCAGCGCCGGGTGCCGCCGTGGTTTTTCGCGGTGGTGGTGGCGGTGCTGCTGGTGGCCATCGGTCTGAGTTTTCCCTTCTGGGGTAACCGGCCCGGTTACGAGCGCCCGTGGATAGACTGGGGCTTTGGCGTTGCCATTCTCTACCTGCTGGTGTTCGGCACCTTCGTCTATTTCATGGTAAATTTCTACGGCTCGAAATACGCCGGCCGCCTGGATTCCGACAAAGAACAATTACCCGATGAGTTATTACGCAAGCAAAACAACCCGTCCGATGAGCCGCCGAACGCCGCGCCTTAGTCTGCCCCTGGCGCTGCTGCTGGCGGCGTGCGCGCCGACCCCTGACAGTCTGCCGCCGGCGGCTGCCCTGCCGGAGCCGCAGTCGGCGGGCGCACTGCTGTTGCAGAGTCATTGCGCCTATTGTCACGGCGCGCCGCCGCCGGCTACCCACCGGGCGGAAACCTGGCCCGGCGTGGTGTATCGCATGCAAACCAACCTGGTGACCAAAGCCTATGCGCCGCTGACCGAGGCGGAGCTGGAGACCTTGATCGGCTACCTGCAGCGTAACGCCGGCAGCGTGGACAGCGAATGAAGCGTCTGCTGCCCCTTATCGCCAGCCTGCTGCTCAGCGCCTGTGGCGGCGAGCCCTATGTGCTGGGTCCGCAGGTCTGGGACAATGTGCAAATTCAAGTGGAAACCCGGCCCAGTCCGCCGACGGCCGGGATGACAGAATTTCTGGTCATCGCCACCAATAGCAACCGCACCCAGGCCCATGATCTGGTCGTGTCCCTGCGCATGTCGCCGACGGCGGAATGGAAGCAGGCGATCCAGGACGGCCACGTGGGCGTGTACCGCACCGCGCTGCGGGTCGCCGATCTGCGGCACGACGTATTACAGGTGCAGCTGCGCCGGCGCAGCGGCGCGCTTGGCGAGTTGCTGTTTCCGTTGGCGCAGGGGCACTGAAACCACGCCGATCAGACACGCCGGGAAATTGCCGCCGGTGACGCGGTGCTCGAATCGAGCGGCGCCCGGGCGCGCGGCCATGGCTTTCCCGCAACACTCCCGCTACTTTTACCGCGCCAATTCTCCGTAACCTGGCACAGTCATTGCGCGCATTGACTTCGCTGCGGTGTGTGTTTAAATGGACAACGCCTGCCGCGGCGATGTCAAGGGAATTCCGCCGTCCTTCCTGGAACCCACGGGCTCACGCCCGCTGTCGTTCGCTGTCCTGTAGCCTTGCGGCGCGCCAGTTTTGGCCACCAGGACACAAGGAGGACGCCATGAGCACCCTATACCATTCCACCAGTGAGCTCCAGTTTCGCACCGATGTTCGTCTGCATCCGTCGCCGACGGATTGGCGTGACCAGTTTATATATTTTCTGATGGTGGATCGTTTCGACGACAACAATCACCGCACCCGGCCCTATAAGCCGGGCCACGGCAATGGCGACCGGCCGGCCGCGGAAGGCAAACGTTTTCAGGGCGGCAATCTCAAGGGTGTGACCCGGCGCCTGGACTACATCAAGGGGCTGGGTTGCAGCGCCATCTGGTTGAGCCCGATTTTGAAAAATCGCATCGATCTCGATGACAGCTACCACGGCTACGGCATCCAGGATTTTCTCGCCGTCGATCCCCGCTTCGGCAACCTGGAGGATCTGCAGGAACTGACCCGGCAGGCGCACAAGCGCGACATGTACGTCATCATGGACGTGGTGATCAATCATGCCGGCGATGTCTGGTGTTATCCGCAGTGCGAGCCCTATGTGTACAACAGCGGTGAAACCTTTCCCCTGGGCAGCTGGCACGAATATGACCCCGCGCAAGGCTTTCAGGATGATGATGCGATCTGGCCGCAGGAGTTGCAGAACGCGGCGGCGTTCAAGCGCAAGGGCCAGATCCGCGACTGGGACGACCGGCANNGGCTTTCGCATCGATACCGTCAAACATGTCGAAAACACGGCGATGGCCATCTTCTGCAACGCCATTCGTGAATACGCTCAGCGAGTGGGCAAGCAGCGATTCTTCCTGTACGGCGAGGTGCTGGCGCAGGATGAAACCATCCAGGAATACCTGGGGCGCAATACTCGCGCCGCCGGCGGCGAGCGCTTCCCGTCCCTGGATGCCGCCCTGGATTTCCCTTTGTATTTCGAGCTGGAGGCGGTGATCAAGGGGTTCAACAATCCCGCGGCCCTGCGTCAGCGTTACCAGCGCTTGCAGGCGGTGTACAGTGATCACGGGGAGGCAGGGCGTTATTTCGTCACCTTCGTCGATAATCATGACCGCAACCAGCGCTTCATGCACCACAACCAGTACCCCGAGCAGGCGGTGCTGGCTATCGGTTATCTGCTGACCAGTCAGGGCATCCCCTGCATTTACTACGGCACGGAGCAGGGATTCGACGGCGGCGGCGACAGCGACGCCTACGTGCGCGAGTGCATGTTCGGCGGCAACTGGGGCGCGTTCGCCTCCAGCGGCGGGCATTTTTTCAACAACGAGCACGCGATTTACCGCAGCATTCAAGCCATCGCCGCGGTCCGGAAGCAACAGGCGGCACTGCGCTACGGTCGGCAGTATTTCCGCGAAATTTCCGGCAATGGTGCGGATTTCGGTCATCCCATCGACGGCCACTGCACCCTGGCCTGGTCGCGCATCCTGGACACCGAAGAAGTACTGGTATGCATGAACCTGGATGCAGCCCCACGCCAGGACTGGGTCACCGTCGATTACCACCTGAGCCATCCGGGCTGGGTGATGCAGGACCTGGTGGGTGCGGATCGGCAGCACCTGCAGATTGAGGAGCGCAATGGCCGGGCCTGCGTGCAGGTGACCCTGCCCCCGCACCACATGCGCATCCTGCGCGCTGTTTAACGCGGGTGAGGGCCAGGGCGGGGCCTGGCGCTTTTGTCGTGGTGGGCGGTGCAAGGATGGATGGGACGTAGCCGATGGCCATTACAGGCCGGTCATGGGCTCCTCCTGCCGGTCCGCATGTTTCAGGCGCCAATACTGCGTATCCTCGAAAGAGTCTTCAGCAAGGATAGGACGCGGTCCATGGTGATTTTCTAAGAAAATCAGCAGAGACTGTGCGTTGTTCCGCAGCGCTTTACCCAGCGCCGCGTTCAGGTAATTTCGCTCTAAGAATGGGCTGTTCCATACAGGAATATTATATTTCCCAGCCCGCAACTCCTTCCGTCTTGTTCCGATATACGAGATACAGGAACGTCCACAACCACGACCAGGGTGCAGCCGCGACGCATGCGCGGCTGATCACCTTGCCGGATTCGGGTAGGGGGACAGCCGCATGCATTTCGTATTTGGGAGTTTGGTGTATGAAAAATATCCTTGTCTATAGCGTCATGATGGTCTGCGCTGCCCTGGCGGTGACCGGCTGCAATGAGGGGTCCGGCGGCAGCAAGAATAGCAACGCGGTAACTTACAATAATGTCAGCGGCGGCAGTGGCGCTCAGAGCGATCCTTATATCGTGACGGCGCCGTTTCGCGACAGTCGCGACACACCATCGCCGGGCGTGCTGGCGTATTACCAGATCAGCGTCGAGGCGGGGGCAAGCTATAAGGTGACCCTGTCCGATATGAATTCGTATATCGTCATCAACGTCGGCAGTTGTAGCGCCTACGCTGCTGCTACCTATACCTGCGAGTTCACGGCCAGTCAAACTCCGTTGGAGCTTACCCTGTATGCGGATTCCACAGTGTCGCCGTATACTCTGCAACTGGAGAAGAGTAGCACGGGAAGCAACGGCAGCGGCAATTCATCCAGCATTGAACCGCTGAACTTTTTTGAAAGCGACATGGCGCACAAGTGGTCGCGCTACCATGCCTACGATGGCAGCACTCAGTACTATATCTTCAACGGCGACCGCACTGCCTGTTACTTCGAGATCAGCAGCAGCAACGCGCGCACCAAGTATATAGCTTATGAAAAGTGGTCGCTGCTGGAAGTGGCTGGCCAGAGTAACGTGTTTGATATTGTGTTTAGCGCCAGCGATGGCACTATAAAGCGAGATATTGACGAGTTTCACTATGTGCCCAACGAAATATGGTATGGCGGCTACAGCAACCTGGCTCTGACCACTTCGACCACTTCCTATACCTGCGACTAGGGCCTGTCGTCGCTGACCAGGTTGCCGCTCCCCGGTTCCCGCCGGGGAAGCGGTAGCGCCGGCGCCGGTGTTATACTCAGGGTCGGGTCGGACGGACGGGCGATATCATGACAATCAGTTTCGATGCGCGGGATTTGCGCCAGGCGTTGACCGCCTGGCCGGGCAGTGAAGCCCGCCGTTACTTCGAACTGCAGATCCAGCGTCTGGATCCGGCGCAATTGCCCTTGCAGCAAGGTCTGACTCAGGGAAGTCATGTGGCCGACGAGGGTTTCGCCGCCATGGTCATCGCGGTGGCGGCGACTGACGACCTGATTACGGTCAAAGCGGGGATTGGGTATCGCAGCCTGATCGCCGGTTGCAATTGCGCCGATGATCCGACGCCGCAGGATACGCTGGCGGAATATTGCGTCATCCGTCTGCTGCTGCAGCATGACGGCACCGTGCGCCAGGTGGAGCTGGTCACCGAGGCAGGATGACTGGATGGCTTCGCACCCGCCGATGCCGAGCGCTGCTTATTTTCCCTGTTTGCGCAGACGCTTTTCCAGGGTGGTGCTGGCCACCCAGCGGCGCAGCAGCAGAATCTGGTCGCCGCCCCGTTGTTCGGCGCATTGCGGACAGGTGAGGTGACAGAGGTAGGTTTCCTTGGGGATGCGCCCCAGATCGAACAAATGCGATTGCAGGGCGCGGTGCGCCGTACGCACGGTGCCGATGCCGCCGGCGTGCAGGTAGCCGCGTACCTGGAAATTTACCGGTAGATTTTGCACATGGCGCGAAGGCGACGCGGCGCTGTGCAGCAGGGCGATCAGGCGGCCGCCCAGCAGTCCGGTGGTGGTCAGCACCAGGCCCGGCCAGGTTTCCTGCAATTCCAGCTGCTCCAGGTCGTGCCGTTGTCGCGCCACGTACAGGTCGTAGGACAGCGGCATATGCAGCAAGGCCGGCAGCGGCAGGATGTGGGCGGCGTGGCCGCCGAGATCCTGGTCCTGCTGGTGCCAGTCCGGCCAGTTCTCCGGGCAACCGCAGGGCAGGCGCATGTTCAGGCCGGCTTGCGTTTGACCGCCATCACCGTCAGCGCGAGGTTGGCGAAAAACACCCAGAAGCCGATTCCCATGACGGTGGAAACAATACCAATGGTCGGTCCGTAAAAGCGGTGCGCCTGGCCGACGATCTCCGAATGCTCGGGGTTGGCCAGCATCAGCATGCCCTCCCAGATACCGAACACCATCAGGGTGGTGTAAAAACCGCCCAGGCCCACGGTGGTCCACCAGTAGGTGTGGGTGACCAGTTTGCGGGAATAGATGGTGACCCCCAGCATTTTCGGCAGCAGGTAGTAGGTGGCGCCCATGATGAAAATCACCACGCCGCCAATGACGTTCATGTGCGCATGGGCCAGCGGATCGATCATGTGACCGGGTCCGCCGTAGGGGCTGCCGATGGCATCCAGCCATTGGCGTATGGGGTGCATTACCTGCAATACGCCGTGCACCGTGCCGATAAAAAAACAGGCGGCGGAGGTGATGAGAAATTTGACCAGGGGTCGGGAATCGTTGACGGACTCGGATGCTGACATACGCTCAAACTCATAACCGGTATGCCGCGACATCCGGCGCAAAAAGCTGTGGTAACTGCGGTAAACTCGTTGACCTGAAGCGTAAAAGCCCGGAGGGCCGGGCTTTCTACGCGAACTGCCTGTGGTTGCGAAGGGGCGGGATTAGCGCCGTTCCATCGCACCAATAGCCATGCCGCCCAGGTAGGTGGCAACAACAACCAGGCTCACGAATAAAATAATTGGTACCAGAATTGCCATGTTATCTCTCCCCGTGATTCTTTTTGAACTCCCGGTATGGGAGCTGAAACGCCGGACAAGTCTAACCGTTGGCCGTTGCCTGCGCAAGCCGCGGCCCCGGGAAAAACCAAGAAATATTAACCTATTCAAGCGCTAGGATTATCTGACGCTGGCCAGGCCTTCGCGCCGGGGGTCGCTGGCGGCGCTGATTCGCCCGCTTTTGCGTTCCCACACCACGACTTGCATGTCCCCGTAAGTGCGTCCCACGTCCTGGGTGGTGTGCCCCAGCTGTTGCAGGGTTTTGATCTCCTGCGGCGTGAGCCCATTGGTTTCGTACTGGACCTCATCGGGCAGATACTGGTGATGGTAGCGGGGACTGGCGACCATGGCGGCGGCGTCGCCGCCCCGGGCATATTCCAGCACTCCCAGCAGGACCATGGAGATGATGCGGCTGCCGCCGGGTGTACCCAGAATCGCCGCGCCGCGTGGACCGTCGATCATGGTCGGCGCCATGCTGGACAGGGGGCGTTTGCCGGCTGCGATCGCGTTGCCGTCATAGCCGACCAGACCGTAGGCGTTGGCAGCGCCTGGTTGGGCGGAGAAATCATCCATTTCGTCGTTGAGCAGCACCCCGGTGCCAGGCGGAACATAGGCGGCGCCGAAGGCGAAATTGATGGAAAGCGTGGCCGCCACCCGGTTGCCCGCGGCATCCTGCAGCGAGAAATGGGTGGTATGGTCGCCCTGTTGGGGTGGTTCGGCCGGCGGCAGGCGGCTGCTCGCCGTGGCCCGGGACCGGTCTATGCCAGCGGCCAGCCCAGCGGCATAGTCCGGTGACAGCAGGCGCTGCAGCGGGGGCGTGCTGAAGTCCGGATCGCCCAGGAATTGCGCCCGGTCACGGTAGGCGCGGCGCAGCGCTTCGATGACCAGGTGTTTTTGCGTGATGCCTGGGGCTTTCGCCAGATCGAAGCGAGCGAGAATATTGAGGGTCTCCAGCAGGGTGACGCCGCCGGAGGAGGGCAGGGCCGCGGAAACGATGGTCATGCCCTGGTAGTTGCCTTGCACCGGCACTCGTTCTTTCACCTGGTACTGGCGCAGGTCGTCCAGGGACCAGATGCCGCCGTCGGCGCGCACACCCTCCACCAGCCGCCTGGCTACGTCGCCCTCGTAGTAGCCCGCCCGGCCCTGGTCCGCCAGGAGCTGCAGGGTGCGGGCGAGATCCGGCTGGCGCAGTCGGAACCCGGCTTCCGGTGCCAGGCCATCCTGCAGAAAAATGTCCGCGCTGTCCGGCCAGCGGTTGAAGACATCCTGACGCATGTTCGCCATGCGCTGGTATTGGCGTGATACCGCAAATCCATCGCGGGCATGGGCGATGGCCGGTGCCAGGCTGCGCGTCAGGGGTAATTTGCCATAATGTTGGGCCAGGTGCACCAGGGCCGCAGGCAGCCCGGGAATAGCTGCCGCCAGGGGACCGTTCAGGGAGCGGTCGGTGTCCAGCTTGCCTTGCTTGTCCAGGTACATATCGCGATGGGCCGCGGCCGGGGCGGTTTCCCGCCCGTCGATCATGGTGTAGCGGCCGCTGCCGGCTTCATATAGCAGCCAGAATCCCCCGCCGCCCAGGCCCGAGCTGAACGGCTCCACCACCGCCAGAACGGCGCTGATGGCCACCGCGGCGTCAAATGCATTGCCGCCGGCGGCCAGGATGTCCTGTCCGGCGGCGGTGGCCAGGGGATGGGCGGTGGCAATTGCGGATTGCGGCGGTGCACCGGCCTGCGGCGAGGACAGCAGGGCAAGAAAAACACAAATGCCCGCGCACCAGCGAAGTTGCTGCGTCATATCGTCTCCTTGGGGAGTGGCGAGCCTTTGTTATACCAAACTGAGAGGTTGCGGCAAGTGCCGTCAGGTCAGATCAGACCACTGCCTGGGCAATCAGGCGCTGATATTTGGCCATGAGTTGATCTTTGTTCTCGACATGGTCGGGGTTTTTCGGAATACAGTCCACCGGACACACATCGACGCACTGCGGCGTATCGTAGTGGCCTACGCATTCGGTGCAGAGATTGGGATTGATTTCGTAGATTTCCTCACCTTGGGAAATGGCACCGTTGGGGCACTCGGGTTCGCATACATCACAATTGATGCATTCATCTGTAATCATCAACGCCATGGTTTTTCCGTCGGTCGTGTTGCTGTGTTGCTGGAATATGTTAAATCAGTTTTGACAGACCAAATATTAGCCGATTCGCTTGTAAAGTGCAGCCCCAACTTTAGCGTGGACAAAGGGGGAAACGTCACCGCCCAAGGTCGCAATCTCACGCACCAGGCTGGAAGAGATATAAGCGAAGTGCTCCGCCGGGGTCAGAAACACGGTTTCGATATCCGGAGCCAGCTTGCGGTTCATGTTGGCCAGTTGGAATTCGTATTCGAAATCCGAAACCGCCCGCAAGCCACGCAGCAGCACCGCGGCGCCCTGCTTGCGGGCGAAGTCGACCAGCAGGCCGTCAAAGCTGGTCACTGTGATCTTGGGTTGCTCCGCCAGGGCGGCGCGCGCCAGCTCCACCCGTTCTTCCAGTGAGAAATAGGGCTGCTTGCCGGGGCTGGCGGCAATGGCGATGATCACCCGGTCGAACAGGCGGGCGGCCCGCTGCACCAGATCGGTATGACCGTTGGTGATGGGGTCGAATGTGCCTGGGTAGATAACGGTTCCTGACATCTGCGCTCCCGTAATGGCCAGCCGGCTGGCGGTCAGATCCAAATCATTATTGAGGAATTGTCCGAAGTCAAGCAGGGACTTACGCCAGCGGGGGCCGCTCATGGCGCGCCAGCCGGTACGCTACCTGGCCGGCCTGTTTTTCCTTGAGCAGGGTCCACGCGGGTGGCAGGGGGGGCGGTGGCGAGGTTTTATCGTGTTCGAAATAAATGAGCGCGCCTGCGTTGAGCCAGGGTTGAGTGGATAGCAGCCGCAGGCAGTCCGGCAACAGGTTTAAACGGTATGGTGGGTCGACAAAAACGATGTCGAAGGTGGCCGCTGGCTGCGGCGCGCTCAGAAAAGCAATGACATCAGCCTGCTGTACCTGGATGTGATCGCTGCCCAGGTTCTGCGTTGCCGCCCGGATGGCGGCGACGGCACGCGCGTCTTTTTCCACCAGCAGGGCGCTGGCGGCACCGCGCGACACCGCTTCGATGCCGAAGATGCCGCTGCCGGCGCACAGGTCCAGACAGCGGGCGCCGGTGATCACCGGCGCCAGCCAGTTAAATACGGTTTCCCGTATCCGGTCCGGTGTCGGACGCAGGCCGTCGATGTCCGGAAACTGCAGCTTGCGGCCACGCCACTGGCCGCCGATGATGCGCACCTGATTGCGCAGTGCGCCCATGGAAGTGGCGATCAGCCTTTGGCCCAGTCCCTGGGTTTGAGAAAAATATCGTACAGCCGGGCTTCGGCGCTGCCGGCCTGCGGATGCCAGTCATAGCGCCATTTGACCAGGGGCGGCAGCGACATCAGGATGGACTCGGTGCGGCCGCCGGTCTGCAGGCCGAACAGAGTGCCGCGGTCGAACACCAGGTTGAACTCCACGTAGCGCCCGCGCCGGTAGAGTTGAAAATCCCGTTCGCGTTCGCCGGACGGAGTATCTTTGCGCTTTGCGACAATAGGCGCGTAGGCGGGGATATAGTGATCGCCGACGCTGCGCATGAGGGCGAAACAGCGCTCGAATCCGCCTTCGTTCAAATCGTCGAAAAACAATCCGCCGATGCCGCGGGGCTCATTGCGGTGCTTCAGATAAAAATAGTCGTCACACCATTTCTTCAGCCGGGGATAGGTATCCGCGCCGAACGGCTCGCAGGCGGCCTGCGCCGTGCGGTGCCAGTGCACCGCGTCTTCCTCGAAGCCGTAATAGGGTGTCAGGTCGAAGCCGCCGCCAAACCACCAAATGGGTTCGCTGCCGGGTTTCTCGGCAATAAAAAATCGCACATTGGCGTGGGAGGTGGGCACGTAGGGGTTGCGCGGATGAATGACCAGCGATACCCCCATGGCCTGGTACTGGCGCCCGGCCAGTTCGGGACGGTGGGCGGTGGCGGAAGCCGGCAGGCCGTCGCCGAAAACATGGGAGAAGTTCACCCCCCCTTTTTCGATTACCGCGCCATCCTCCAGCACCCGCGATCGACCACCGCCGCCGCCGGGACGTTGCCAGCTGTCCTCGCGAAACGTCTGGCCGCTGTCCAGTTGCGCCAGAGAAGCGCAAATACTGTCCTGCAACCCCAGAAGATAATCCTTTACTTGCGCGATGGCGATACTCATGTGGTCAGCCTTTTTTCTTCAGGTTCTTGGAGAGTTCGTGGTCCGCCTGTACCCGCAGCAGGGTGGTCAGGCAGTCGAGAATGTCGTCATAACTGTCCTGGCCGGTGCCGTATTGTTCATTGCGGCCATAGAAAAACTGGCAGAAAAACCGCTGCTTACCGGTCTTGCAGATGACGAAATGACAGTCATCGTGCTCCCAGTACAGGGTGGGGCACAGGCTCAGGGTGGTGGAGTCCGGATCCAGGCGCAGTTCGGAGTCGGCCTGCTGCACGTCCTGGTCGGCTTTATATCGCTCGCGCAGGGTGTCGCGCACGACCTGCAACTCCGCGGGGGAAAAATCTTCTATTGTGTTCATGGTTTCGGTTCTGCCGTTGTTGCGAAGCGCTTCATTCCAAGATTGCCACTCTACTATCCCGGGTTGCCGCCGTTTTTCGGCGGCGGCGCGGGAATGGACTGGCTCGTTTCAGGACGGGTCCATGACAGGATGAGCAAGTCAGGGCACATGATACCAATACCGCTGAGGGCTTGCACACTGGGGTTTCGCTGCCGGCCGGGACCGGGCGCGAACTAGGCCTGGAGATCGAAGCTGAGTTCGATGTAGAAAGTGCCGCCGGGGGCGGTCAGCGGGATGAGGAGCGTGGGAGCGGAAGAGAAGTGGGAGACTGTATGGTCCTTGCCGCTGAGCACGGTCGGCAGGCTCAGGCCCAGGTCATAACCCTGGTGCTCCAGCAGGGATTTGACCCCGCCCAGCAGCATATTGGAGAGCTCGCCGGTGAGATCCCGCACCACCTCGTCGATACTGTCCACCTCGGTGCGGAGCATGCGTTGGGTGATGTCGAAGATGACGGCGGCGGGAAAGGTAATGGCAAGCGACCCCCGCATGCCCTTGCCTTCCAGACCGATCAGGCCGGTAACATCGCCCCGCGCCAGCTGATCGGTTTTCAGCTGTGGTTGTCCGGCCAGCGGCTCAAAGTCCGCCATGGTGGCGAAAACATTGCGCGTAACCTGCAGAACGGGCTCGACGATCCGGTCGCTCATTGATGCTGTCTGGTGGCTTGTAAAAGTTTGTAACTGCGCCGCGCGCGGCTGTATTCTGCAATGCTTATCGTCTGCCCGGTACAAAGCTTAACCGGCGCGGGACTAATTTTACCGCCGTTGCCGTATCGGCCAGAAAAAAGGCGCCAGCACCACGCCCAGGACGATAAACATGTCGGCGAAGTTGAAAATGCCGGTATGCAACAGGCCGGTATCGACCACCAGGAAATCGATGACCGCGCCATGGTTGCTGAGGCGATCCAGCAGATTTCCCAGGCCGCCCGCCACCAGCAGTAAAGGCGACAGGGAACGCAACAGGCGATCATTGGCCGACAGCAACAGCAGCATACCCAGCCCGAAGATGATCAACGCCGTCAGACCGACCAGCAACAGCAGGCGCACGCCAGCGGGCCATTGCGCGCCCAGGCTGAGGAAAGCGCCGGGGTTTTCCGCGTAGGTCAGGTGCAATACACCCGCCAGCAGGGACACGGATTCATGATCGGCCAGCAGCAACTGCGCCAGTTGTTTGCTGCCCTGATCGCAACCTACGCACAGACACAGCAGGCCGATGACCAGTGCAAGACGTGACGCGCGTTGATACATGATGTGACTCCTTGTGCGGCGGTCGGGCCGCCTGGTGGGGTACAAGACCGCCGCCGGCGTCGCTGGGCAGTCAGGGAATCTGGATATACTAGTGCAAACTTCCGTGTTTCCAAATACGTAAATATTTAAATAGCGGCAGTTGGCATCTTCTTGCGCGCGGGTGCGCAAGTTTGCCGGGACAACCAAATCAGCAGATTAATCCGGGAAAAATGCCGCCATCCCGGTGCTTGCCAAAGACAACAACAGGTGCTATTAGGATGGGTGCGCGGCTCGACGCCGCACCATGCCGCCGCCGTACAGGCCAATGGAAGATCATTGCATGCTGCATACCGATGCTCCCAAGCGCTCCCATACGCTGCCAGTGGCGGCATTGTCGGATTTTCTGGCCAGTGTGTCGGACGCGGATCGGTCGCTGGTGCGGCGTTTGTTCGATCTGGTGGATACCGAACATCTGGACGATGCCCGGGCCTTGTACCGCGCGCATCCCGATCTGGAAAAATCGCTGCTGACCTGGGCGCTGGCGTTGCAGGATCAATACATTTACGACAAGGCGCAGAGCCTGTATCAGCACGCGCTGCATCTGAACCCGGCCAATATCCGCATGCGCAACGCCATGGGAACCCTGTTTCACCGACAGGGCCTGTTGCCGCAGGCGCTGGAAACTTATCAGCAGGTGCTGACGCAGGATGCGGGCTTTGTACCGACGCTGCTTAATCTTGCGCGTTTGCATCTGCAAACCGGACACTGGCAGGCGGCGCAGGCATCCTGCCTGTCGCTGCTGCGGCAGAACGGGGAAAACCTGCATGCGCTTGAACTGTTGCTGCGCATCGACGGCATGGTCTGCGACTGGCGGCAGCGCAAGAGCTGGCTCAGCCGGCTGCAGGCGGCGCTGACCCGCACCCTGGCGGCGGATTCGCACTGCAACGTGTCGTTGTTCGATCTGCATCATTTTCCCCTCAGCAGTGAGTTGCGCCAGCAGGTGGTCAGCAACCACGCCTGTCATCTGGCCCGTAAGATGGACAAAACGCGCAGTAAGCATAATTTCGCTTCGCGTTACGCGGCGCGCAAATCGACGCGGCGTATCCGCCTTGGCTATATTTCCCCGGATCTGCGCAACCATCCGGTGGGAAATCTGTTGTGGCGCTTGTTTGCATTGCATGACCGCGGGCGCTTTGATGTGCATGCCTATTCCCTGAGTGCGGACGATGGCAGCGATTACCGACGCAAGTTCCAGGCGGACGCCGACGTGTTCCGCGATTTCAGCTCCCTGACGGTGAATGAAGCCGCGCGTCAGATCTACGCCGACGCCATCGATATTCTGGTGGATCTCGGCGGCTATACCGGCCAGGCCCGGCCGGAAATCCTGGCCCTGCGTCCCGCGCCGCTGCAGATCATGTATCTCGGTTTTCCCGGTAATACCGGCGGCGCGTTTATCGATTACTTCGTCACTGACGAGCTGCTGACGCCGCCGGCGCAGGAAGCAGCGATGGAAGAGGCCTGTGCGCTGCTGCCTGTAAGTTCCCAGCTCGCCAATGATCAGCAGCCGCTGCCCGCGGCTCCGTGCCGCCGTGACTGGGGTTTGCCGGATGCAGCCTTCGTGTTTTGCGCGTTTCATCGTACGGCCAAGCTGGAGCCCGAAGTGTTCGATGTCTGGATGCGTATTCTGCGCCAGGTGCCGGACAGCATCTTGTGGCTGCTGCCGGCCCATCCGCAGGCGGTACTCAATCTGCGCGCCCGGGCGCAGCGGCGGGGGGTGGCGGCGGAACGCCTGGTGTTCGCCTCCGGTCAGGCACTGAGCAAACAGGCATCGCATGATCGCCTGGCCTGCGCCGATCTGTGCCTCGATACCCGGGTGTTTAATGGTCATGTTTCCACCAGCAACGCGTTGTGGTGCGGCGTGCCGGTGCTTACCTGTTGCGGTGATGCCTACGCCGCGCGTCTGGGAGCCGGGTTGTTGTCGGCCGCCGGCTTACCGCAGTTGGTGGCCGGCAATCTGCGCGAGTACGAGCGCAAAGCGGTGCATCTGGCGGGTAATCCCGGTGAATTGCGCCGTCTGCGCGCCTATCTCGAGGAAAAACGCAGCGAGCTGCCTCTGTTCGATAGTCGTCGTTGTGTCGAAAATCTGGAACGCGCCTACCTGGCTATGTGGCAACGTTATCGCAGCGGCGAAAGACCTGAGCGTTTAGTGATCAATAGTGATGCTGCGGGTGAACGTAAAGACCTGGAGGCATAGGCAGGCAGCCGGCGGGATGCGGCGCGGCCGCGGGAATATTTCACCTTGCTGGCGGGAAAATGTCGCTGCGGATTCGCCGCCAAAGTCCTAAGGTAGAAACAGACAAGAATTAATCAAGCAGTAATATTAGCAAGCGACAATAGTGTAACAGTCAGCGGCCAGCTTGCAGTCCGACAGGGATGTCGGTAAGATGGCCCCAGCGCGATAGGTGGATGCCATTGCCAGGGATCAGGTAACGATACTTCCACCGGGCGCAAAAGTTTGGACCCGCGTGCCATCTGTTTGGGTTATGGATAACTCCTGGTGGCACAACGGTCCCCATCTCTTGATCTTTCTCACACGAATTCCCAGCCACTATCTTCTGCGCGCGATGCTAACGGCAATGCTGTTCGGACCACGCTGCGCGCCGGTTCAGGCATGGCCGCAGGCAGCGTCGCGCTCGCGCTGCAGGAGATAGCGGCATTCTTTTTTTCCTAATCAGTGCCGGCTCACGGCCGCGGGCGCGCGCCGGGTTTTGCCGCGTCGACTTCGAGTCTTACCATGGCGACGTGGACGCGGCCGGCGCTGTCGATGGGTTCGGTCGTCAGATAGGCATGCACCAGTTGCTCGATAAAACGCTGTTGCAGCGATGGCGGCACACGTTGCGTATAGGGCAGCCAGGTGGTGCGTATCCAGGCGGTAAATGCGGCAATGTCGGCATGCACCATATCTTTGGTCAGCAGTTCGATCCGGTTGATCTTCAACTGCTGGTCCTGCAACAGGGTGGTGTAGTCGTCGACACCGAGAAAACCATAGGGGAAGGCGAAATCGACGAAGTACTCCTGCCACGGCGCCGCTGCCAGCAGGCGATCGGCAACGGCAAGGATGCCCGCCGCGTTGCCGCGGCCACCCATTTGCAAAAGCAGTCTGCCGCCGGGGCGCAGGCCGCGAGCTATGCCGGCGACCACGGGCCGGTGATCTTTTATCCAATGCAGAGCGGCGTTGGAAAAAATCAGGTCGAATTGCTCGTGAAATGGCAGTTCTCGCGCATCCATCTCCTGCCATGCCAGGCGGGGATGCGCGCTCGGTGGATGGCGCTCGTTCGCCAGGGCAATCATCGCCGCCGAGCTGTCTATGCCTGTCACCTGTCCCTGTGGCAGGCGGCGGGCGATCTCCGCGGTGACGCTGCCATCACCGCAGCCGATATCGAGCACATGTTCAGCGCCCTGCAGCTGCAGTTTGTCGATGAGCTCATCGGCCCATTGTCGCTGGGCGGCGGAGTTGCTGGCGTAATCCTTGGCATTCCAGTTATAAGAACGTACTTTCTCCATTTCGTCGTTACCTGCTGATTATTCGGAATGTTCATCATTTTCGCCGACGGTGATGCGATCGCCGTGGCTGGGTGGCGTGGAGATCACGAGAAACAGCAAATCATCTCGTTGCTCGTTACGCAGGCTATGCGGGATGCGCGCCGCCACATGCACGCCTTCCTGCGCGTTGACGGTATGGCTCGTGCCCGCGACTTCCAGGGTGGCGGTCCCCGCCAGGACATAGAAGAATTGTTCGGCTTTTTCATGATAGTGGCGTGTCTCGCCGCAGGCGAAAGGCACTCGTTCCTGAATGACGCTGAGGGTTGCCGTTGTTGCCAGGTGCCAGCCGTCGCAGAACTGGCCCCAAGTATAGTGCTCAGCGCTCTTCGTAGAAATAACCCCCATTGATCCCCCGTTTCCGCCTGGTCGGCAACCGATGGTCACTTGCAAGGCCATGGTAGGCTGTTGCTCTGTCGTGCCGTTATGGCGGGTAATAAATCACATTTCATTCGGTACTCTGCCGGCGTCCGCCTGACCGGTTATTGGATAAGCTGTCTTCGTGGTGCAAAGCACAAGACTATCAACGACACAGAGGAGAAATACAATGACTTTTACCCCAGGTTTTGCCAATCTGAAATCCGGCGGCGACGCCGGCAATGTAGCGGTAGCGGGTTCGGCCAGCGGTAACTCCGATTCTTCCGGCGTAGGCGTGGGCACCGGTGTGCTCGGCAGCCTCGGTCTGGGTGCCGGCCTGAGCTCGGCGCTGAGCGGCGATGCCCTGACCGGCCAGCTGCAGGGCGCGCAGGGCGGCAGCGTTGCCGACAACACCGCCATCGGTGACGTCAATATCAATACCTGATAAGCCGAGAGCGAGGTACGGGGTGGCGCATCATCCGCCGGGTGCAAGGAGCTTCCGGGATGGTGCGAACCCCGTTGTCGCCGTCGCGCCTATTGCGTCGGCAGTACCCGGCAGAAGAATGTTTTAAGATACTCCATTTCCGGCATGGCCGGATGCTCCGGATGATCCGGTCCCTGATGCCCCTGTTCGGTAATCACCAGATGGCGATCCAGGTGGCGGCTGGTTTTCAGCAGCAGATCTTTCAGTGTCTGGGTTTCCAGGTGCGCGGAACAGGAAGCGCTGATCAGTGTGCCATCTCTGGCCAGCACCTGCATCGCCTGCTGATTCACGCGCCGGTAGGCTTCGGTGCCGGCTTTACTGTCCTTGCGCCGCTGGATGAAGGCGGGCGGATCGAGGATCACCACATCAAAGCGGCGTTCCTGGGTGCGTAGATCGCGCAACGCGTCGAAAACGTCCTGCTTGTGAGTGGTGACGCGGCCGTCTACCCGATTGAGACGGGCGTTTTCCGCGGCAAGTTCCAGGGCGGCGGCGGAGGCGTCGACACACAGCACTTCCCGCGCTCCGGCCAGCGCCGCTTGAATACCCCATCCCCCCAGGTAGCTGAACAGGTCGAGTACGGTCTTGTCTTTTACATAATGCGTCATGCGCTGACGGTTCAGGCGATGGTCGTAGAACCAGCCGGTTTTCTGGCCGTGCAGCAGGGGAACGACGAATCGTGCCTGACCTTCCTCGATGGTAAGTTGCTCAGGGACCTGACCGTAGGCGGTTTCCACGTAGGCAGGCAGGCCTTCCAGCTCGCGCACCGCCGCGTCATTGCGCAGCAGGATGCCGGCGGGTTGCAGTACCTGGCACAGGGCGGCAACGATATCGTCTTTGGCGCGTTCCATGCCGGCGGCGCTGATCTGCACCACGCAAACCTCGCCATAACGGTCTATCACCAGGCCGGGCAGGCCATCACTGTCGCCGTAGCATAGCCGGTAGTAAGGCTGGGGGAACAGGCGCTGGCGCAGGGCGAGGGCAACATTGAGCCGGTGCACCAGCAGGGATTTGTTCAGCGTGTATTCGGGATGGCGGCTGACGATGCGGGCGCATACCAGGGCGTGGGGGTGGGCGTAACCGTTGCCGATGAATTTGCCCTGGTGGTCGAGAATACGCACCGGATCGCCGGCGCTGAATGCCGACAGCGGGCTGCGCTTGATGTCCACCTCGTTACTGAATACCCAGTTGTGGCCGACACGCAGTCGCCGGTCCTCGTTTTTGCGCAACAGCAGGTCGGGCAGCGCGCTATCACCTGAATTTTGCATGTCTACTGTTGCTCCGGGAGAGGTGGGGAATGCAGGCGCATTTTACTCGCAACCCGTGGCGTGATGCCACCTTTGCCCGGTCCGTGCCGCGGGTGCGGGAAATTTAAATACCCAGGGTCAACGCGGGCTTGCGGGCGCTCGATGGAGCGGCGGCCTGAAATCTCCTATAATGCGGTGCCCGGTTTTTACGGTGCGACAGGAGCGCAGGCGATGCAGGAAAGTTTGGATTTGGACGAGTCGGTGAATGTGTTCGGTGAACCACTGGAAAGCTGCAGTGACAAGCCGCTCACCGGTTTTTTTCGCGATGGTTGCTGCAATACCGGCAAGCAGGATTTGGGATCGCATACCGTCTGCGTGCGGGTGACGGAATCGTTTCTGGAATATTCTCGCTTCCAGGGCAATGACCTGAGCACGCCGGCGCCGGATATGGATTTCCCCGGATTGCGTCCCGGCGATCGCTGGTGTCTGTGCGCCGCCCGCTGGCTGCAAGCCTACAATCATGGCATGGCACCCAAGGTTTTTCTGCGCGGCACCCACCGCCGGGCGTTGGAAATCGTCGCCATGGAATTACTGCGTCCCTACGCGCTGGATCTGAACTAGGCGCGGCGCATCTTCCGGTGGTCCGGCTAGAAAAATTGTCGCAATTCCAGGTTGAGCAAGCGCGGTGCCGCCGCGAATTCGCTGCGTAAAACTCCAGTGTCCGGTTTTTTTCCCTGCGGCAGGCTCAGGGTCAGGGCCATATCCGCTTCGTCGCTGAGCGAATACTGGCCGCTGACGGCGGCCAGCTGCGAATGGTCGTCAAGATTGCGCATCAGTAGCAGCTGTCCCGAGAGCAAAGGTGTTATTTCGTAACTGCCGCCCGTCGCCAGATAGTGACGCCCCAGATAGACAGGCTCACCGGGCGCGGCGCCTATTGCCGCGTAGTCGGCCGCAGCGCGCGCGCCGGCGCTGTGGCGGAAAAATTCCAGGCGCAGATCCAGCGATGAAGCAAAATGATGCTCCAGCCCCGCGACCAGCTCGCTGCGCCATCCCGGCGTGGCTTCGGGGCTGCGCGCGTACTGCATTTCGGCGCGTACCCCCAGCCAGTCGAACAGTTCTCCCTGCAGCCCGACGCCCGCCAGCCGCCGGCCGCGCACCTTGCCTGCCAGCAGCGCCAGGTCGAAATCGCCGCTCACCGCGGAATAGCGCAGCAGGTGCGACAGGCGCGCCGCGTCGGGGGTACGACTCCAGCCATTGGCGGTGCCGGCCGCCGGTCGGTAGCCGAGCACGCTGTAGGCGCTGACCAGGGACAGATCATCGAGACGATATTCGGCGCGCAGTCCATCCACTCCCGGTTTATATATCCGGTAGAAGGCCTGGGCCGCATAGGGGGCGAACAGGTCGTTGGGGGTGAAGTAGAACGTGGTGGCGAGATTGATGGGCTGGCGGCCGGCGGTCAGCGCGAGGCCAGCGGCGGACCAGGTGGCGGCGAGCTGGTCCAGGGTCGTCTGCTGGTATTCGCTGTCGCTCCAGCTGTATTGCAAATTGCTGCTGCGCTCCACGTCAAGGCGCGCGCCGGTGGCCGTCGCGCCACCGGCCAGGGCGTCGGGCAGCCAGGCCTGGTAAACGTTGATCTTGATGTGTGTGGTCGCCGTCAGTCGCTGATCGGCGATGAGGCGGGCGACCAATCCCGCGCCGCTGCCCTGGTTCTCGTTGTACAGGATGTCATCGTCGGGGTTGCGCCAGGCCAGCGCCAGGCCCTGCAGCATGAGCGTAAGCGGATCGCTATCGCCGGCGCCGCTGGCGGTGCCGGTAAACGAGGTCGCCAGCAACAGTAGCACCGCGCAGGCAAGGCGCAGACGCTGCCGGCGATTGGCTGTCTTCATGACTTGGCGGTCCGCGCGCCGGGCAAGGCGCGTACCTCGTCCTGCTCAATCCTGCCATCGCGCAGGTGGATGATGCGTTTGGCCCGGTCCATCACCCGCTGATCGTGGGTGGAAAAGAGAAAGGTGATGCCGTTTTCCTCGTTGAGCTTCTGCATCAAGTCCAGGAGGGCGTCGGCGGTCAGGGAATCGACGTTGGCGGTCGGCTCATCGGCCAGCACCACGGCGGGCCGGGTGACGATGGCGCGGGCAATGGCGACGCGCTGCTGCTGGCCGCCGGACATCTCGTCCGGTCGTCGCCGTTCCAGACCGTGCAGGCCCACTTCCTCGAGCGTCGCCAGCACCCGCTGGCGGCACTCGTCGGCGGGAATGCCCTGCAGGCGCAGGACGAATTCCGCGTTTTCGAAGGCGGTCATCACCGGAATCAGATTGTAGGCCTGAAAAACAAAGCCGATGCGGTCGCGGCGCAGGGCCGCCAGCTGTGAGCGGTTGAGGCTGGCCAGATCGCGCTCTTCCAGGTAAACCCGGCCGTTGCTGGGCAGGTCCAGGCCGCCGATCATGTTCAGTACCGTGGTCTTGCCGGAGCCTGATGGTCCGCACAGGGCGCAGAAATCACCGGTATCTATTTCCAGGCTCAGGTTGTCCACCGCACGCACCTGCAATTTTCCCTGCTGATAGGTTTTGCTGACATTTTCCAGGCGGACGATGTGTGTGTGAGCATGCATGTGAACTGTCCCTTGCGCTGTGTTGCCGGAAGAATCATCCATTAGATAGTCTTCAGGCTTTCCACCGGCGGCACGCGCCCGGCACGCCAGGCGGGATATACAGCGGCGAGCAATGTGAGACCGAAGACCGCGAGCAATATTCCGGTCACGCTTTCCGGATAGAGGAAGACGCGCATTACCGGATCGATGAGCACGCCGCCGGCGCTGTAATCATCGCCCATGGCGCCGCTGAAGTCTATGCCCGTGGTGTTGAGATAGTAGTACCAGGGCAGGGTAATGAGGACGCCGGCCAGCAATCCCACCAGCGCCAGGCACAAGGCCTCGATGAGCACCAGGCGGAACAGAGTATGCGGCGCCATGCCGACCGCCATCATTACGCCGAATTCCCGACTGCGCTCCAGCACGCTCATCAACTGGGTGTTGAAGATGCCGGCGGCGATCAACAGGCCGATCAGCAACTGGCTCACGTAGTTGCTGCTGCGGTCCATGGCGATCAGCCCCGCCAGATCCGGTTGCGTCTGCTTCCAGCTGAGTACTTCGCGCTGAGCCGTGGCCAGCCGTTCACTGATGCTGCGCGCCATGACATCGCTGGCTCGCTGATCCCGGATGGTGATGGCCACCAGGCTGGCCTGATCCGCGTCGTAGCGCAGGGTGCGTCGCGTTCTATCCAGGGGCAGCAGGGCCATCGAGCCGTCGACTTCCGCCAGACCGGTGGTGAAAATGGCGCTGACGCGGGCGATTTCGCTGACGATTTCACCGTCCTTGTCGGTGGTGGTGTAGACCAGTTTCTTTCCCAGGTTCACTCCCAGCTGCTGCGCCATGCGGCTGCCGATGACGATGCCGGTACTGTCGCTGGCGGTAAACATCGCTCCCGCGTCGATGGCGCGAATGAACAGATTATTGTCGGCGTGCTCCTGGGCGGGGTCGATGGCGATAAAAGCGCCGCCGACGGTCTTGCGGGCGCTGGCGAACATCGCCTGTCCCATGATGCGCACGATGGCATCGCGCACGCCGGGGAGGTCGCGCAGCTGTCGCTGCATGGTGCTGGCATCGTCGATGCGTTTGTCCAGGGTCGGCGTCAGGTTGAAGTCGCGTGCCTCGACGGTGATGTGGCCCAGGCCCATCTGCGCGCCGCTGTTGATCATGTTGGTGTAAACGTAGTCGGCGCTGCCGGTGAAAGTCACCGAAAGGAATACGCCGAAGGCGATGGAAAACGCGGTAATGGCGGTACGGCGTTTGCGTCGCCAGAGATTTCGCCATGCCATGCGGGTCAGATGCATAATGCGGTCACCGGTAGTGAATGGCGCTGACCGGGCGGATCAGGGCCGCTTTCAGCGCCGGATACACTACTGCGGCCGCGGCGATGAGAAACAGGAAGGTTATGGGCACCAGCAGGCTCTGCGGCGTGATATAGGCTCGCCACACGGGGTCGATGGCGATGCCGCCGAAACTGAAGCCGGAAGCCATGTGACTCAGATCGATGCCGTGATCGGTGAAGTAGTTGGCGGCGGCGTAGCCGAGCAGGCCACCGGCACCGGCGGCAACGGCCGTCTGCACCATGGTTTCCAGGTAGATGAGGGCGACGATATTCCACGGCGTAACGCCCACCGCCTTCATGACGCCGAATTCCTGAATGCGCTCGAACACGCTCATCAGCATGGCGTTGAGTATTATGGTTGCCACTGCCACGTAGGTGATCACGACCATGACTATGGTTTGGATATCCGCCATGTCCAGCAGGCGTGCCACCACCGGTCGCAATTGCCGCCAGTCACGTACTTCATATTGCGGTGCCAGGGCGGCTACGCGCTCGCGCGCGGCATCGAGGTCGCTGTTGCGATCGCTGCGCATGACGGCAATTTCGTGGGCACCCTGCGGCAGTGCCATCAAATCGCGAAATGCGGGAATGGTAATGAATACCGCGGCGCGATCGACATCTTCGCCGACGGATTTGAGTATGCCGCGCACCCGGTACAAATCGTTTGCCATGGAGCCGTCGCTGGCCTGGCCAACGAAAACAATTTCGTCGCCCAGTGTCACCGCCAGCGTGCGCGCCAGTTTGCGGCCGATGACGATGCCGTGCGGGTCGTCAGCCGCCAGCCAGTCGCCCTGCAGCACATGCCGATGCAGCAGGGTAACGCTGGCTTCGTTGTCCATGTCCACGCCGCGCAGCTGCACGCCGGCGGACGCGGTGCCGGCGGCCGCCAGGCCGAAACCGTACAGGCGCATGGCGGCATGAAAGCCATGGCTGCGCAGATTGCCCGCCAGCGCTGCGGCGTCATCCAGCAGGCTGTACAGGTCCGGGTCGGCCAGGTAGCCGTGGCGATGAATCTGCGCGTCACCCAGATTCATGGCGACGGCGGTGCGCTCGCTGTCGCGCAGCAGGCCGTCCATCAATGCCGCGAACAGAATCATGATCGCGGCCGCGAAGGCCATCGCGCCGGTGGTAACCGCCGAACGGTGCCAGTTGCGCAGCACATTGCGGGTGGCGAGGCTGAAAATGTGCATGGTCGATTGCCTTGTCGCCGTTGCCTGGCTTACTGCTGTTTCAAATTGGTCAGGGAAAAAAAATCATCTTTGATGGCAATATCGAGCGCCAGCTCCTGGTAGATAACTTTGGTGTATTCATCGGGTTTGTCGGCGGGGACCACCTGCATCACCGTCGGACGCAGGCGGCCGCCCAGTGTTTTGACCTCGCTGAATACGAAGGTGCGTGCCAGCGCCAGGTCTTCGTCATAGTACAGCTCGGTCAGTGGAATGTAGTTGTGCGCCTGTATGGTCAACACCACCTTGCCCCAGACGACGGCGGCGTCCGGTTTGGGCAGCAGGGTGAATTCGATAATGTCGTCGCCATCGCGCCGGCCTTCGAAACTTATGCTGGCGTCGTAGTCGTCTTCGCGGCGGGATTCGCGCACCAGATCATCATTGGTGAAATGGCTGCCCATCCAGGAGCCGCTCATCATCCCCGAGGTCAGGCGTATAGTGCGGTCGGTTTTGGGAAGGTAGCTGTAGATGTTGGTGTCGGATTTTAGGGTTGCCGTGCCTTGTTCCTTCTTCGGCGAGAGGATGCGCACCAAGGTTTTGTCCGTGCCCTTGGACCAGGCTTCCATGGTCATGGCGCGCGTATAGTGGGCGGTTTTCACCTCCATGGTCATGATGGCGTGCGACGATTGACCGCGCCACAGGTCATCGATTTCCCGCAACAGCTGATGCGCGCGCTCGCTGTCCGCGGCCGATGCGCTCGTAGTCAGCGCGGCGCTGGCGGCGAATGTCCAGGCCAGTACTCTGAAGATAAACCGTATTTTTTCTGTTTTGTTGGTCATCGATCTTACCTTAACGCCTGCCCGGGCGTAATTCAAGGGTGAATTTTCGAGGGCGGCGCTGGTGGCAACGCAGCGCATTGGCAGCGAAAAAGTCCGCCGAAATGTAATCGGCTTACCTGTCGGGAATGTCGTTCTTAATTGAGTATTAACGGCAGGGGCGATAAATAAATATCATGGCCGAAGATCGCTTGAGAAATAGAATTTTTAAGGTATCTGGTGCGCTGGCGCTGATGATGAATCGTTTGAATGGATGAGAACAATTTATTTTATGAAACGAATTATTTTCGCGGAGAGTCCTAGGACGCAGCGAATGAGTAGATAAATATTCGCTTAATTCAGCTGTAGCATGCGCAGTTTCTGCTATGCTTCAGCGCGCCTGCCACAATCCTGTTCGTGACAGAAGCGTTGTTTCTTCCAACAAATGCGTGCTAAGGAGTGCGTATGACTAAAGTTCTTCCCTATGTGTTTGGTGTTGTTCTTTCTGCCGCCGCCGTGATGGCGAGTGCTGATACCGCCGGTCAGGCGGCTGCTCCGGGTGCTACGAAAGTGGCCGAAGAAGCTGCGCCCGCGGCTGCCGAGAACGATGAGTTCGGCAAGCTCGACGCCAACCATGACGGCAGCATTGATGCCGCCGAAGCCAAGGCTGACAAGGCGCTGCACAAAGCGTTTTCAAAAATCGCCAAGGCGGGCAAGCTGTCCAAGGCTGATTACGACAAGTGGGCGGAAAAGCATAAGAAAGGCTGATCCGGCTTAGTTGTTGCCTGCGCAGACACGCCATGTTTCGGCTGATGCCGGAGCATGGCGTTTCTATTTGAATTAGTCCTGGCGGCCCGCTATGCCAGCGGTGGCTGGTACGATCCAGCACCTGCAGGGTGTTCAGGGTCCGTCCGGGGATTTGCCGCCGTTATTCCTGCGTCGCCAGTGCTGCAGTTTGCGGTGCACCCCGCGGGTGAATGCCTCGGAATAATCCTCCAGCAGATCGACGCCGACCAGCACGGTAATGACGATCAATGAAAGCTTGATGGCGGTGAGCAGGTAACCCAGGGCGATGACCACGCCGATGGAGGCCAATGCCCAGATGGTGGCGGCCGAGGTCACGCCCAGCACGATGCCGTCACGGGTGAGCATCACGCCGGCACCCAGAAACCCAATGCCGGTGATGACCTGGCCAATGACGCGCGACGGGTCCGTGGTGCTGCCGTTGACGGTGGCGGCGGCGGCGATAAATACATAGGTGCCCAGAGTGATCAGGGCGGAAGTGCGGATACCCACGGGTTTACCGCGCAGTTGCCGCTCGATGCCGACAATGGAACCACTGGCCAGCGCCGTAAGGATCGATCGCCAGGCAAACGGGTCGATAGACAAAAATTTGCTACTCTCCATTCCCGGGAGGCATACAAAAACAGTGCCAGACTGCGTTGGCCGGGCAGACGGCGTGGGCTTCAACGCGGAGTTTGGGCTCGCTGCTCGATGCCTGGCATCCACAACAGGTCCGTGTTGCCAATATCGATACCCAGTTGCGAAAGCAAGGTGGTGGCCTGACCGCGGTGGTGGGTTTGGTGGTGGAACATGTGCAGCAAGCAGTCACCGAGCAGAAAGGTATGTTCCTTGTGGGTGATGGCGCTGGTAAACGTCAGGGTGCGCTCCATGTCCTCGTTTCCCAGGCCGGCAAGGTAGTGTTGCAGGGCTTCGTCCGTTTCCCGGCGGCCGGATTTCAATTGCTCGTAGTCGCTGTATAACTCCTGGTCCAGGCCGACGAACGGCACCGCGACCTGTTGGAAACGGCCCAGCCACAAACGATCCACCAGCAGTATATGATTGAGTGTGCGGTGGACGGAGCTGAAATACGCTCCCATCGGTTTCTTGCGTTTGTGGTCCGGCAATTGATCGCACAATTTGAACAAATGTTCGTTCATCCAGCGATTGTATTGCTGCTGGATGTGGATGGCTTCAACTACATACACGCGTTTACTCCGTCAGGGGCAGCCCCTCGACGTGGGGCAGGATACGGTCAAGTATAGCGAGCAGATCGGGAATATTCATGGGTTTGGTGAGGTAGGCGGAAAATCCGGCTTCCATGCCCCGCGTGATGGTTTCCGGCATGGCATTGGCGCTGATGGCGATGACGGGAATGGCGCTCAGGACCGGGTTCTGGCGCAATTGAGTCATGACCTCGAAGCCGTCCATGCCCGGCAGGTTGATATCCAGCAGGATTAGATCCAGTGCCTGATCATGGGCGATGCGTAATCCGGTGTCCGGATCCAGGGCGGCGAGCAGTTCGAGATGGCGCCGGTGCTGGAAGATCTGCGCCATCAGGCGCTGATTGGTAACGTCATCTTCTATATACAGCACCCTGGCGCTGAATTTTCCTGGTGGTAGCTGATTCGAATTCGCTGGGTTCAACTTGGTTTCCATGGGAATGAAATCGTCCGGGGCGCAAAATGTGTTGAACGGGTAATACTTTAAAACAAATATGGGTAAAACCTAGTCTAGCGAATTTTGCGATTCGAAAAGAAGATAATTTGTAAATAATTATGGCAAGTTATAACCGTACAATATCACCAGATAATGCGTCGCGTATGGTGCTGGGGCTTCCGGGATCCGTCAAGTCGCCGTCCAGAAGGTAGTCGATTTCTGCTTTGAAGTACTTCTGGACCTCCTCCCGAGTCAGTGCTGGCGCGTGTCCGGCGGGGTTGGCGCTGGTGGAGACCAGGGGCTTGCCCCAGCGCTGGCAGAGCTCGCGGCAAAGGGGATGGGCGGTGATACGCACGGCCAGGGTGGGGTGGTCGCCCCGGAGATAGTTGGGAACGTCCGGGGCCGCGGGCAGGAGCCAGGTGACCGGACCCGGCCAGGTGGCAAAGACCCGGGTTTGTACGGCCGGTGCCAAGGGCAGGAGATACGGTGCCAACTGCTCCCAGGCGGCGGCGATGAGGATCAGCCCTTTGGCCCGGGGGCGGTGTTTCAGGGCCAGAATCTTTTCCACGGCCGCTTCCCGGTCCGGGTCGCAGCCCAATCCCCAGACACCCTCGGTCGGGTAGGCGATAGTTCCCCCCTGTTGCAGGGTATATACGGCTTGCGCCAATTGATTCTGTTCCACGGGAGGCAGGGTAGTCAGGGTGATTGATTCGCCGCCTATTGTCCGTGACCTGGCAGGGCTTGCCAAGCCGGGCAGCGAAAGTATTACTACGGATGGACCGGCCGCCGGCGGCGGGCTCAGACTGAAATCAAAACAGGCAACTCAGGCCGGGAAACCGGGGCAAACGTTTGATGTGGAGCATATTACTGATTCTGGGTTTGTTGCTGCAGACGCCGGTTGCTCTGCGGGCGGACGATACGCCGGATCGGGAATGGGTGCATCGCAATCAACGGCTGGAAGCCCATCTGATGCTGAATCTGTTCCGCGATCTGGTCGCCCAGGGCGGCATCCGCGTCTATGACAAGGCGCTGACGGCCGAGGAGATTTTCCCGGTCAGCGTCGCCTATACTTATTCTCTGCCGGATGATGAGGTCGTGGTCAATATCCACAGCCAGTTGCGTACGATGATCCCGGTCCCGGACGTGGAGGATGTGGTGGTACACGCCTTGACCGTGGTGTTTAGCGTCGACGGCGAGTTGCGCAATGTGGTTTATCACGTCTGTCCCGCCGACGAAGCCCACTAGCGGGCGCTATTTTCGATATTTTTCCAGCAACTCGCGATCTTTGGCAATAATGGCGTCGGCATTGGCCTGGCGGTCCGCGCGCAGAGCCTCGGCAACGCGGCTGTCCTGTACGCCGACGATTTGTGCCGCCAGGTAAGCGGCATTTTTCGCCCCGGCTTTGCCGATGGCCATGCAGGCGACAGGAATGCCGCCGGGCATCTGCACCGTGGACAACAGCGCATCCTGTCCGTTCAGGGGGCCGCCGCCCATGGGCACGCCGATCACGGGTTTGACGGTGAGGCCGGCCACGGTGCCCGCCAGGTGAGCGGCCACGCCGGCGGCGGCGATGAAGACGGCGCAACCGCGGGCATCGGCATCTTTAACGTAGCTGTGGGTGGCATCCGGGGTGCGGTGCGCGGAGGTGATTTTCACTTCAAACGGCAGTCCCAGCTTCTGCAGCACTTCAATCGTCGACTCCATGGTCGGCAGATCGGAATCTGAACCCATCAGAATAGCGATAAACGGTTTAGGCATGGTCTGAGCTCTCCAGGTTTTGCTGCGGATCAGGGGGACTGCTGTTCGCGGGTGATGGCGCGGTGACCGATATCGGTGCGATAGAAAATGTCCCGCCAGTTGATCTGTTTGACACGCGCATAGGCGTGAGTTTGCGCCTGCGCCACGGTATCGCCCAGGGCGACGACACACAATACGCGGCCACCGTCGGTGACGACGGCCCTGCCTTGCAGCCGGGTGCCCGCATGGAACACTTTTACTTGCGCTGTGTCGGCCGGTTCCAGGCCCTGGATCGGGTCGCCCTTGCGGTAAGCGTCGGGATAGCCGCCGGCGGCGAGGACGACGCCGAGGGCGGGGCGTGGATCCCATTGCGCCTGCACCGTGTCCAGTTTGCCGTCGATGGCGGCATTGCACAGGGCGACGATATCCGACTGCAAACGCATCATGATGGGCTGGGTTTCAGGGTCGCCGAACCGGCAGTTGTATTCCAGTACATTGGGCGTGCCGTCGCTGGCGATCATCAGGCCGGCATAAAGGAAACCGGTATAGGGGTTGCCTTCGGCCGCCATGCCGCGCACCGTGGGCATGATGACTTCGCGCATCACCCGCTCATGGATCTGTGCGCTGACCACGGGCGCGGGTGAATAGGCGCCCATGCCGCCGGTNNGCCAGGCCGTCGGCCTTGACCACCAGGGGCAGGGTATGGTTGTTGATATAGGCGGTGGCCGCGCTGGCGTCGGTAAACGCCTGATAGGCGCCGGTGGGTATACGATGGCGCTGCAGGAAATCCTTGGTGAAGGCCTTGGATCCTTCCAGCTGGGCTGCAGCCCGGCGGGGACCGAAGCAGCGCAGACCGGCCTGCTGGAACGCATCGACCACGCCGTTGACCAGGGGCGCCTCGGGGCCGACGATGGTCAGGTCTATGCCCTGGCGACAGGCGAATTCAATCAGAGCGTCATTGTCGAGAATATCGATGGCGACATTGCTGACCTTGGGTTCCCGGGCGGTGCCGGCATTGCCCGGTGCGACGAATACCTGCGTAACCTGGGACGATTGCGCCGCTTTCCAGGCCAGCGCATGCTCGCGGCCGCCGCTGCCTATGATGAGTATCTGCATACCGTTGCGTCCGTAGCCGCGGGTGCTCAGTGACGGAAATGGCGGATGCCGGTGAATACCATGGCGATGCCGTGTTCGTCGGCGGCGGCGATGACTTCGTCGTCGCGCAGCGAGCCCCCCGGTTGGATGACCGCGGTAACGCCGGCTTCCGCCGCTGAATCCAGGCCGTCCCGAAACGGGAAGAATGCGTCCGAGGCCAGCACTGAACCCTTGACCACCAGGCCGGCGTCTTGCGCCTTGATGGCGGCGATGCGCGCGCTGTACACCCGGGACATCTGCCCGGCGCCGATGCCGACTGTCATGTTGTCACGGCAGTACACGATGGCGTTGGATTTAACATATTTGCACACCTTCCAGGCGAACAGCAGATCCTGGATTTCCGTATCCGTGGGCTTGCGCCGGGTAACCACCTGCAGATCGCTGGTATCTACCATCGCCAGGTCCCGGTCCTGCACCAGCAGGCCGCCGTTGACCCGTTTGAAATCGAACGCCATTTGCTGTTGTGCGGACCAGGCGCTGCAGGTCAGAACGCGGACGTTCTTCTTGTCGGCAAGAATGGGTAGCGCGTCCTTGGCGACACCGGGCGCAATGATGACCTCGACGAACTGGCGCTCGACGATGACGCGCGCGGTGTGCGCATCCAGCTCGCGGTTGAAGGCGATGATGCCGCCGAAGGCCGAGGTCGGGTCACAGGCGTAGGCGCGGTCGTAGGCGACGGTGATGTCGTCCGCTTCACAGACGCCGCAGGGGTTGGCATGTTTGACGATGACGCATGCCGGTTTGGTGAATTGTTTGACGCATTCCAGCGCGGCGTCGGCATCGGCGATATTGTTATAGGAAAGTTCTTTGCCCTGCAATTGACTGGCGGTGGCCACGCTGGCTTCTCCTGCGGTAGATTCAATGTAAAACGCGCCTTTCTGGTGCGGGTTCTCACCGTAACGCATTTCCTGTTTCTTTTCGAACTGCAGATTCAGAGTGCGGGGAAAATGCTCCCGCTCATTGTTTTCCGGTTTGATGCGGCCAAGAAAATTGGCGATCAGACCGTCATAGCGGGCGGTATGCTCAAAGGTTTTGCAGGCCAGGCGGAAGCGGGTGGCGTCGCTGACCGTACCGCCGCCGGCGTTCATCTCCGCGAGCACGGTTTCGTAGTCCGCGTGGTCGACCACGACGGTGACGAAATGGTAGTTCTTGGCCGCGGCGCGCAGCATGCTGGGGCCGCCGATGTCGATGTTCTCGATCGCGCTGGGAAGATTGCAGCGGGGGTCGCTGACGGTTTTTTCAAACGGGTAGAGGTTGACCACGACCAGGTCGATGGGTTTGATGCCATTGGCCTGCATGACCTTGTCATCCAGGCCGCGACGGCCGAGCAGGCCACCGTGAATCTTGGGGTGCAGAGTCTTGACGCGGCCATCCATGATTTCCGGAAAGCCGGTATAGTCGGCAACTTCCACGGTGGCGACGCCGTTGTCCGCCAGCAGTTTGGCGGTGCCGCCAGTGGACAGGATTTCCACGCCAAGAGATTGCAGGTTTCTGGCAAAGGCGATAATGCCGCTTTTATCGGAAACGCTGATCAAAGCCCGTTTGATGACAGTCATGCATGCTCCGCAACAAAACACCAGCCACCCCCTTCGCGATGCGGAAGGGGACACGATGATGATGCCGAAATTAGTTTAAGAGAAACCGGAAAAAGTACGGCGTCTAGTTTGCAGGTACAAGCTAACGCCAAAAAAATACTACTTATCGTTATTATTTAGTAATTTCTGTTCTGTTTTGTCTGCGCTCAATCCAGATTGTGGATCTTCAGCTTCTTGCGCAAAGTGCCGCGATTGATCCCCAGCATTTTAGCGGCTTTGCTCTGATTGCCGCGGGTATGTACCATGACGGTCTCAAGCAAGGGATGTTCCACCTCGCGTACCACCATTTCGTACAAATCGCCGGGTTCATGGCCATCGAGATCATTGAAATAATTCTCGAGCATGGACTTTACGCACGAGCGCAAGGGCTGGGTGCTGCTTGCCGGTACGCTGGTTAGAGTGACGGTTTTATCTGCTTGAACGCGGGAAACTTCAAGAGGTACTGAACTCATGCGGCCATCTCCTTTTCCTCAGCAAGATTTGTAAAGAAACTATAGGTCAATGCCAGCTGCTGATCAGCGGTTTCAACCTGATTCACTGCCTGGCGAAACGCGGCGCCATGACGCTGCCCTTTGCTGTACCAGGATATATGCTTCCTGGCGACGCGTACACCAGTTTGTTCGCCGTAGAAGTCGTATAGATTGCGCAGATGACCGAGCAATATGTCACGGACTTCGTACAGTTCCGGTTCCGGCAGATGGACGCCGGTTCGCAGAAAATGGTCGATCTCCCGGAAAATCCACGGCCTGCCCTGGGCTGCGCGGCCAATCATGACCGCATCGGCGCCGGTCTGCTGCAGTACCTGGCGGGCTTTCTCCGGCGTGTCTATGTCACCGTTGGCGATGACAGGGATGGACACGGTCTGTTTGATCCGGGCGATCGTCTCGTACTCCGCTTCGCCGCGATAGGCGCAGGCGCGGGTGCGTCCATGGACGGCCAGGGCCTGGATACCGGATTGTTCGGCGATGCGAGCAACCTGTATGCCATTGCGATTGTCTTTATCCCAGCCGGTGCGAATCTTAAGGGTGACCGGCACATCCACCGCGGCGACTACCGCTTCGAGAATGCGGGCTACCAGCAGCTCGTCCTTAAGCAACGCCGAACCAGCCATGACGTTGCATACTTTTTTCGCCGGGCAGCCCATGTTGAT
>DKAS01000164.1 GCA_002448875.1 Proteobacteria bacterium UBA6920
GGTTGTGGAATCGGGCGCGATGAATTCAATATCGATAAATTGCGTTATCATCGCATTATTATCATGACTGATGCGGATGTGGATGGATCCTACATTCGAACTCTGTTGCTGACCTTCTTCTACCGGCAAATGCCGGAATTACTGGAGCGTGGCTATATCTACATTGCCCAGCCGCCGTTGTACAAAGTCAAAAAGGGCAAGCAGGAAAGTTATCTGAAGGACGATTCCGAGCTGAATAACTATCTGCTGCAGTCTTCCGTGGAGAATGCCAGCCTGCGGCCGGGCGAGCAGGTGCCGGCCATTGGCGGCCAGGCCCTGGAAACCCTGGTGCGGCAATACCACGGAGTAGCGGATACGATCCAGCGTCTGAAGCGCGCTATTCATCCCGAAGTGCTCGAATGCCTGCTTTACTGCCAGCCGGTTACCGCCGAAGTTCTTGCAGACGACACCAGGTTGCGTTCCTGGCTGGAAGACTTGCTGGCCCGGTTGAACGCGGAAAACGCGGCGGGGCTGCATTTCGAGGGCAGAGTATTGCGCAGCGCGGAAGGCGGTGCTGTCCATGTTCGCCTGCAGAGCGTAATCCATGGCGCCACCAGCCACTGGAACCTGAGTCAGGATTTTTTCCATTCCGGAGAATATGCCGCGTTACGGGAATTGGGCGGGAAACTCCAGGGCCTGATCCAGGAAGGCGCGGTCATGAACCGCGGCGACAAGACGCGGGAAATCAGCAATTTCAAACAAGGGTTGCTATGGTTGATGGAAGAAGCCCGCCGGGGTCTGCATGTGCAGCGTTATAAAGGTCTGGGAGAAATGAATCCGGAACAGCTGTGGGAAACAACCATGGATCCGGAATGTCGCCGCTTACTCAAGGTGCAAATCGAAGATGCAGTATCCGCGGACGAGGTATTTACGACCCTGATGGGTGATCAGGTGGAACCCCGTCGGGAATTTATCGAACAAAACGCCCTGTCGGTGGCGAATCTGGATATCTGAGAAAGGAAAAATCCGGCCGGCGGACCGCCGGCCGGACAAGGCTTTGCTTACGGATTGTTGTGGTAACCCACCACCCGCTCAACTTCATTTTTTGAACCCAGGATCACCGGCACCCGCTGGTGCAGATTCTGCGGCTGCATGTCCATGATGCGTTCGTTACCGGTGTAGCTGGCGCCGCCCGCCTGTTCGACAATGAACGACATGGGATTGGCTTCGTACATCAGGCGCAGCTTGCCCGGCTTGGACGGATCCTTGGTATCGCGCGGATACATGAAAATGCCGCCGCGGGTCAGGATGCGATAGACTTCGGCCACCATGGAGGCGACCCAGCGCATGTTGAAGTCCAGATTGCGCGGCCCGGTTTTGCCGGCCAGGCATTCATCCACGTAACGCTTCACCGGCGGTTCCCAGAAGCGCATGTTGGAGGCATTGATGGCGAACTCCTTGGTGTCCGCGGGAATCTTCATGTTGGGATGGGTGAGAACGAATTCGCCGACACTGGTATCCAGGGTAAAGCCGTTCACGCCGTTGCCGGTGGTCAACACCATCATGGTGCTGGGCCCGTACAGGGCGAAGCCGGCGCATACCTGTTTGGTGCCGGGTTGCAGAAAATCTTTTTCCGCAGGTTCTTTCACGCCGTCCGGGCAGCGCAGAATGGAAAAAATAGTTCCCACAGAAATATTAACGTCAATATTGGAGGAGCCGTCTAAAGGATCAAATATTAAAAGGTATTTACCCTTGGGGTAATTGGCGGGAATAGGATAAATTTCATCCATTTCTTCCGAGGCCATGGCTGCAACGTGCCCAGCCCATTCGTTGCTCTTGATCATCACCTCGTTGGTGATTACATCAAGTTTCTTCTGGGTTTCACCCTGGACATTTTCGGTACCCGCTGTACCCAGCACGCCGACGAGGGCGCCTTGGTTGACCGAACGGGAGATAACCTTGCATGCCGTAACGATATCGTTGAGCAAGGAGGTAAAGTCGCCGGATGCGCCTTTGATACGCCGTTGCTCTTCAATGATAAATTGCGTGATGGTGGTACCGATGTGCATTGACCTTCCTTTTGTTAATCAGCCGATAAATATCAATTATCCTAAAGGGGCGGAATTCTAACAAAGAGCGCCTGATTTTTCACCAGGTGGGCCGCCTTATTCTATAACTATTTTAATGTTTTATAGTGCTGGCATTTGCCTCGATCGCCGTTAGCCCGTAGCATAGGCACCCTCTTTGGTACAGAAATTTATCCCATGACTCTCATTCGTATTGCTACTCGTAAAAGTCCGCTGGCGTTATGGCAGGCGGAGTATGTCAAAGACAAGTTACTGGCGGCCGATCCGACGCTGTCCGTTGAATTAATCAAGATGAGCACCCAGGGGGACAAGATCCTCGATACGCCGCTGGCGAAGGTCGGCGGCAAGGGTCTGTTCGTCAAGGAGCTGGAACAGGGCCTGCTGCGCGGGGAAGCGGATATCGCCGTGCATTCGATGAAGGACGTACCGGTCGAATTGCCGGTGGGTTTGCACATCGGTGCGATCTGTGCGCGGGAAAATCCCCGGGACGCGTTTGTTTCCAATGACTTTGCCTCGCTGCAGGCGCTGCCCCAGGGCGCGGTGGTCGGCACCTCCAGCCTGCGTCGCCAGTGCCAGCTGCGCCGTTTGCGACCGGATCTGGTCATCAAGGACCTGCGCGGCAACGTCAACACCCGCTTGGCCAAACTGGATGCCGGCGAATTTGCCGCCATTATCCTGGCCGGCGCCGGCCTGTTGCGCCTGGGTTTTGCCGATCGCATCCGCCAATTCATAACTCCCGAAGACTCCCTGCCGGCCATCGGCCAGGGTGCGGTCGGTATCGAGTGTCGTCAGGATGATGCCGGGGTCAATGCCCGGCTGCGGGCTTTGCACGATGAACCGACCAGTATCTGCGTGCGGGCCGAGCGGGCGATGAATCATCGCCTGCAGGGGGGTTGCCAGGTTCCCATCGGTGGCTATGCGCTGTTGCGCGATGACCGCCTGTGGTTGCGCGGCCTGGTGGGTTATCCCGATGGCAGCCAGATCATCAGCGGCGAAATCAGCGGTGCTCCCGCGGATGCCGAACGCCTGGGTATTACACTGGCGGATGATTTGCTGGCACGGGGAGCGGGAGTTATCCTGCAATCCGTCTATGGCAACGCCTGATCTGCAGGGTTGCCGCGTCGTCGTTACCCGGCCGGCGCACCAGGCCGCCGCCCTGATCCAGGCGATCGAGGATCGGGGGGGAGAGGTTCTGGCGGTGCCGGTACTGGCCATTGCCGGGCCGGATGATCCGACGGCGGTGCAGGCGCAGCTGGCGGACCTTGCGCACTATCAGTTCTGTATTTTCATCAGTGCCAACGCCGTGACCATGGCTCTGCCGCTGCTTCCCGCGGCGAGCGCCTGGCCGGCAAGCACCCGCATTGCGGCGGTCGGAGCGGCGACCGCCCGCGCCCTGGCCGAGGCGGGCCTGGCGGTGGCGATTCAACCGACCGGAGATTTCAGCAGCGAGGGCTTGCTCGCGCAGCCGGCGTTGCAGCGGATGCACGGACAACAGGTGCTGATCGTGCGTGGCGCCGGCGGACGCGAAACCCTGGCCGAGCAATTGCGCGAACGCGGCGCCCGCGTGGACTATGTGGAAGTGTATCGACGCTGCGTTCCGACCACGGATACCGGGCCGTTGTTAGAGCGCTTGCATCAAGGCAGCGTGGACTTTATTGTGGTTACCAGTAGCGAAGGTCTGCACAATCTGTTTGCCATGGTGGGCACGCCGCAGGCACCGTTGCTGCAACAGGCGACCTTTATCCTGTTCAGTGCCCGCACTGCGCAAGCCGCGCGGGAGCTGGGTGTGCAACGCCCGCCGCTGGTCACGGCGCAGGCCTCCGACGAGGGCATCATCACCACTTTACGCGCCGCATGGAGATCCGTATGACCGACACTCCCGACTCTCCCCCGGTGGCGGAAGCAACACCTCCCCCGGCGGCCGACGCCGGCAGCGAAGCGGAAAGCAAGCCGCATCGGCGCAAAGCTTCGCATCGCCGTCATGGCAAGGGTATGGGCGCGCTGCTGGCGTCGCTGCTGTTGCTGGTGGTCAGCGCGGCCTTTGCTTATGTCAGCCTGTTCCAGCAGCCGCGACAGATCCGTGATCTGCAGCGCGACCTGGCGCAAACCCGTGACCAGCTGCTCGCCAGCCAGCAACAAACCAGCGAGCGCCTGTCCCAGCTGGCGGACCGCCAGGAACAGGAGCACCGCCAGGGGCAGGGAGAAATACAGTCCCTGCACGAGACCGACCAGATGTTGCAGAACAATGTGGTGGCCCTGCAGGAGAAAATCGGTAACAGTGATGGCCGCTGGCGCCTGACGGAAGTGGAATACCTGCTGCAGACCGCCGCCGATAAACTGCAGCTGGAAGGGGATGCGCCGACCGCGCTGCAGGCCCTGGGGGCGGCCGATGAACGTTTGAAACGCCTGGCGGATCCACGCTTTACCGGTTTGCGTGCCGCCCTGGCCCGTGATATCCAGTCCCTCGCCGCCGTGCCGAAGGTGGATACCACCGGCATCGTCCTCGAACTGGCAGCCATCGAAGAACAAATCCATGCCCTGCCGGCCGCGCTGCACAGCGAATTTGCTTTTGCCCCAGGGGTATCCGGCGATACATCGGTGGCCGACCACGATCCCGCCTGGTCCCAGACCTTAAAAGCCGTCTGGCATGACATCCGCCAGCTGGTGGTCATTCGCCACCGCGACAAACCGGTGGAACCGCTGTTGCCGCCGGAGATGCTGGCGCTGCAAATGGCGAGTCTGCGGCTGGAGCTGCAGGTGGTGCGGCTGGCGGTGATGCGGCGCGATACCGCCAGCTTTCAGCAGGGCATCGCCAGGGTAGACACCGGCTTGCGGGCGGGTTTTGACGTCAAGCAGCCGCTGGTCGCGGCCATGCTCGAATCCCTGGCCAAGTACCGCAGTCTGGAGCTGAGGCCACCCCTGCCGGAGCTGAAAGCTTCGCTGCAGACCTTGCGGCAGGGAAGAAAAAGCGACGGGGACAACAACACGGACTCCCTGCAACCAGAACGCTAGCCAACCGAGGCGCAAGAGAGGGTAACGCGTGAAGTTCCTGAGCTACAGCCTGCTGGTCGTTGCGATGACGGTGGCCCTGACCCTGCTGGCCTTGCACGATCCCGGCTACCTGCTGCTTTCCTATGGCCGCTGGACGGTGGAACTGACCCTGGTGGTGGCGGTGCTGCTGCTGGTTCTGCTGTTCTTTGTTTCCCACGGTGCACTGCTGTCGGGTTACCGGGTCAAATCCCTGCCGCGGCGTACCCGTCTGTGGCGCAGCAAGCGCCAGCAAGGCAAGGCCGCGGACTGCCTGAGCACCGGCCTGGTGGAGCTGGCCGAAGGCCGCTGGAAGGATGCGGAAAAAAACCTGCTGCGTTTTACCGATAAGAGCGAGTCCCCGCTGCTCAACTATCTGGCGGCGGCGCGGGCCGCCCATGCCCAGGGGGCTTATGACCGGCGCGACAATTATCTCAAACAGGCCATCCAGGCCATGCCCACCGCCGATATTGCCGTCGGCCTGACCCAGGCGGAGATGCAGCTGCAGCACGGCCAGCTGGAACAGGCGCTGGCCTCCATGGAACATCTCAAACGCATCGCGCCCAAACACAAATACGTCACCAAGCTGCTGGTTGGGGTCTATGAGCAGCTGCACGACTGGCGCAAGATGCTCAATCACCTGGCGGAACTGCGCCGCGGGGTGTACAGCGACGCGCAATACGCGCAGCTGGAAGAACGCGCTTATCTCGGTCTGTTGCGGGACGGCGCCCAGGCCGCCGATGCCAGCCAGCTGCAGGCCTTATGGGAGAGTATGCCGCGTCACTGCCAGCAGTCGCGGCAGTTCATCGACATCTACCTGCGCCGCCTGCTGCAACTGCGGCAGGGTCACTATGCGGAGCCGGTGCTGCGCCAGGCGCTGGAACAGCATTGGGACGAAACCCTGGCCGGACTCTACGGGTTGATGGAGGCAGACACGCAGGCGCAGCTCCGCCAGGCGGAAAAATGGCTGCAGCGCCATGGCCAGGACGCCAATCTGCTGCTCAGTTTGGGGCGATTGTGCATGCGCCTGGAAATCTGGGGCAAGGCGCGTTCGTATCTGGAAGCCAGCATCAATCTCGGCGGTGGAGCCGGTGCCCACCTGCTGCTGGCGCGTCTGCTGGAGCAGCAGGGGGAGCAGGCGCAGGCGGCGCAGCATTTGCGCCTGGGGTTTCACGACTACATTCGCGAGCAGGCCGGCGAGCAGCCGCGCGACCTGGCCCTGCTGGCCCAGCTGCAAGACCCGCCCGGGCGAGAGCTGCGAGCGCAGCTGCCCTGAGCGCGCTTATTTTTGCGGTGTAGCGCCTGCGGGGTGCTGAAACTCGAAGGCGTCGGAGTAACAGTTGTCGGCATTCAGGCCTTTGAGCAGAAAGGCATCCCGGCCGGCATATACCATGGCGGGTGACCCGCAGGCATACACGTCGTAACCGGACAGATCGGCGAAATCCTCCAGTATGGCTTCGTGTACCAGGCCGGTGCGGCCTTGCCACTGGTCTTCCGGCAAGGGCTCCGACAGAACCGGAATGTAATGGAAATTTTCCCGTTGCGCCCATTGCTGCGGCAGATCGGAGTAGATATCGCGTCTGCTGCGTACCCCCCAGTAAAAAAAAATGGGTCGGCTCAGGCCGCGATAAAAGGCTTCTTCCACCAGGCTTTTCACCGGCGCGAAGCCGGTGCCGCCGGCCATCAGAATGATGGGCCGGGGGGAGTCCGCCCGCAGGAAGAAACTGCCGTGCGGACCTTCGATACGCAGAATGGCCTTTTCCTGCAATTCATTGAAGACGAAATCGCTGAAGGTGCCGGCGGCGACTTTACGGATATGCAACTCGATGAATTCATCGTCGTGCGGCGCGTTGGCGATGGAATAGCTGCGGCGTTCGCCGTTCTTCAGCAGGAAATCGATGTATTGCCCGGCGAGAAACCGCAGGCGCTGGTTGGTCGGCAGCAGCAGCTTGACCCGCATCACGTCGTGGCTGGCGCGGGTGATGCTATCCACTTTGGCCGGCAGGCGGCGGATGGGGATACCGACCACGTCGCCGACTTCATGCACTTCCAGCACCAGGTCCGACAATGCCAGGGTCTGGCAGAACAGCGCCAGACCCTGGGCCACTTCCTGTTCACTCAGGGCCCGCGCCGAATACTGACCGCGGTCTATCTGGCCGGACAGCACCTTGCCCTTACAGGTCCCGCAGGCCCCGTCGCGGCAGCCGTAGGGGAAAGGAATGCCGTTGCGCAGGGCCCCTTGCAATAGATTCTCACCATGTTCAATGATGAATGTATGGTTGCTTGGCAGCAAGGTGACGGTATGGGGCATAAACAACTTCTTGAGGCCGGCGCGGCGGAGTAAATTAGGCCCATTCTATCAGGGGAGGCACAGTTGGTGCGCAGTGTTTTCATCATTGGCTGCGGGTATCTGGGGGTGCGTGTGGCCCGTCGCTGGGGGCAGCGGCTGCCGGTGACGTGCGGTCGGCGGTCCTTGCCGACCTCCGGCGCCATGGCGGCAACCCAGAGCTTCATTATCGACCTGGACCGGGAGGCGGCGGCGCCGGCGGAGTTGGCGGACAGCGACGACGCCCTGCTCTACTATTTCGTGCCACCACCGTCCCAGGGGCAAACCGATCCGCGCCTGGCGCGCTTTCTAAGGCTGTTGGCTTCGGCGCGGCCGGCGCGCCTGGTTCTGGTGAGCACCACCGGCGTCTATGGCGACAATCAGGGAGCGTGGGTAGATGAAGCGACGCCTCCGGCACCACATTTTGATCGCGCCCGGCGCCGCTTAGATGCCGAAATCCAGTGGCGTCAGTGGGCCGAGGCGCGGCATTTACCCTGGGTGATTCTGCGCGTGCCTGCCATCTACGGGCCCGGCCGCCTGCCGGAAGCCAGCCTGCGTGAGGGCAGACCGGTGATTCAGCGCGATCAGGCGCCCTGGGTCAATCGCATTCATGTGGATGATCTGGCGGCGTTCTGCGTCGCTGCCGGCGAACGACCGGTGCAGGGTATCTACAATGTCAGCGACGGCGATCCCCGCACCATGACCGACTATTTCTACAGTGTGGCCGACTGCCTGCACCTGCCGCGACCTCCCGCTCTGTCGCTGGACCAGGCGCGGCAGGTGCTCAGCGCCGGCATGCTCAGCTACCTGGAGGAATCGCGCCGGGTCGATAACCGCAAGGCGCTGCGCGACCTGGCCATCAACCTGCGTTATCCCACGCTGGAGACGGGGCTGCAGGCCTGTGTGGCGGACGCAAGCGACGACTGATCAGTCGTTGGCGGTGTCGGCGCTGCGCTGCGCCGCCTGCATCCGCTGCTGAATGAGGGTAACCAGCTCGCGGGCGATCTGTGCCTTGCTGGCCAGGGGCAGTTCGGTCTGTCCCTGGGTCCAGAAAACAGTCACGCTGTTTTCATCGCTTTCGAAACCGCCGCTGTTGCCGCCGACCAGGTTGCCCACCACCAGGTCCAGGTTTTTTCGCGCCAGTTTGTCCCGGGCGTAGGTTTCCAGGTCACGGGTTTCCGCGGCGAAACCGACACAAAACGGCCGCGGGTCCCGCGCCGCGACCATGGCCAGGATGTCCGGCGTCCGTTCCAGGGTCAGGGTCAGGCTCTCCTGACCCCCTTTCTTGATCTTGTGGCTGGCTGCCGCCGCCGGCCGGTAATCCGCCACGGCGGCGGTGGCGATAAACAGCTGTTGGTCGGTCAGGGCGGCCTGTACCGCGTCATGCATCTGCTGCGCACTTTGCACTGCAATCAGCTGGATGCCCGGTGGTGGCGGCAGCGCCACCGGTCCGCTGACCAGGGTGACGTTGGCGCCGGCGTCCCGGTAGGCCTCCGCCAGGTGATAACCCATTTTGCCGGAGCTGCGGTTGCTGAGAAAGCGCACCGGGTCCAAGGCTTCCCGGGTGGGGCCGGCGGTGATCAGCACCCGCAGGCCGGCCAGGGGCTGTACCGGTGGCTGCAACAGCTGGCACAGCTGCTCCGGTTCCAGCATCCGGCCCGGCCCGATATCTCCGCAGGCCTGCTCGCCGTTGGCCGGGCCCAACAGTCGGATACCCCGCGCCTGCAACAGACGCACATTGGCCTGGGTGGCGGCTTGGCGCCACATTTGCTGATTCATGGCCGGGGCCACGTGCAAGGGCGCGGCCGTGGCCAGGCACAGGGTAGTCAGCAGGTCATCGGCCAGGCCGTGGGCCAGGCGGGCGAGAAAATTGGCACTGGCCGGGGCGATCAGCACGGCGTCGGCCCACTTGGCCAGGCTGATGTGGTCCATGGCGTTTTCGGTTTCCGCGTCCAGGTGTTCGCTGTAAACACGGTGGCCACTGAGGGTTTGCAGGGTCAGGGGGGTAATGAACGCCTGCGCTCCGCGGGTCAGCACCACCCGGACCTCGCTGCCGCCGCGCTGGAGCAGCCGTATCAGCTCCGCGGCCTTGTAGGCGGCGATGCTGCCGGTGACTCCCAGAAGAATTTTTTGATACATGCCTTTCCCCGGTAAGCGCACTACAATACGATGGACAGGGCCGCAAAGGAAACCACTGGCTGAATAAGGACAAGCCGCTGGATGCAGCCCGGATCGGCGTTTACTAAGTAGCGCATTAAATAGCCACCTGTTTCTCCGGCGTCTCCGCCCCCTGCCAGGGGGCGGGACAGGGTGGGGGTGGTCATAACCGCTTGGTTACTGACACAGTCATTGACCAGGCCATGCGGCTTGGCCAATGACTGTGTCAGTAACTATATACCAAGGGAGTGGATCATGCCTATCAAGGATTGGCCGGCGGCCGAGCGCCCCCGGGAAAAACTGCTGTTACGGGGTCCCCAGGCCCTGTCGGACGCCGAACTCCTCGCCATTTTTCTACGCACCGGAACCCGGGGGTTGACCGCCGTCGACCTGGCGCGCCAGCTGCTGAACCAGTTTGGCGGACTGCGCAGCCTGATGCAGGCGGAGCAGGAGCGTTTTTGCGCCACCCGCGGCCTGGGTCGAGCCAAGTACGTGCTGGTGCAGGCGGTGCTGGAGATCGCCCGCCGGCATTTGCAGGAAACCCTGCAAAAAGGCGATGCGCTGACCGACCCGGTCACCACCCGGCGGTTCCTCAGCGCGCATCTGCGAGATTACCCATTTGAGGTATTTACCTGCCTGTTCCTAGATAATCGCCACAGAATATTGCGTTTTAGTGAATTGTTCCGTGGCACCATCAACGGCGCCAGCGTTTATCCGCGGGAAGTGGTCCGGCAGGCATTGCAGCACAACGCCGCCGCCGTGATTTTTGCCCATAACCACCCCTCCGGGGTGGCGGAACCCAGCCAGGCGGATCGGGATCTGACCCGCAGTCTGCAACAGGCGCTGGCCCTGGTGGATATTCGTACCCTGGACCACATTGTGGTCGGTGACGGCGAATGTGTGTCCTTCGCCGAGCGGGGCTGGTTATAGTCCGGCGGCGCCGGTTCAGGCCCCGCGGTTTTCTGGTATCTTTACCACGGCGTGGCGGTCCGTCGGGGCGGCCGTTGATTTAGCAGTACAGAGGGATGGGTAGACAGCGCAGTTATGGACAGCGAATTTCCGCATATCCCCGGTTATCAGGTGATACGGTTGCTGAGCAGCGGTGCCTTCGGCCGGGTCTATCTGGCGCGCCAGTTGTCGATCGAGCGGCAGGTGGCAATCAAGATCCTGCACAACCTGGAGCACGCCAACCAGGCGGCGATCGAACGCTTCAAGCGCGAAGCCAGGATCATCGGCAACCTGAATCACCCGAATATTATCACCATCCACGATTTTCCCCGGGTCGGCAACTATTACGCCATCGTCATGGAGTATCTGGCCGGCGGCACCCTGACCGAAAAAATCGTGCAGGGTCTGGCGGTGCCGCAGGCGCTGACCATTCTGCGCAGCCTGGCGTCGGCCATCGACTACTATGCCGGACAACAGGTCATCCATCGCGATATCAAGCCCAACAATATCCTGTTCGATGAAAGCGGCGTGCCCAAGCTGGCGGATTTTGGTATCGCCAAATCACGGGAGGTGGGGTCGCAGATTACCCAGTCCCATGAAGCGCCGGGCACCTTTTCTTATATGAGTCCGGAACAGTTGCATGGCGAGGCGCAGGACGTGCGCTCCGATCTCTACAGTCTGGGGGTGGTTTTTTATCTGATGCTTACTGGCCAGCTGCCGTTCAAGACCAGCCGTGAGAAACTCAGTTTCCGTCCCCGCGCCCTGCCCGCTCCGCTGGCCAGGTATCAGGGGGTAATGAATCGCCTGCTGGCCGCGCGCGCTGAACAGCGCTATCCGTCGGCGGCGGTGCTGATTCAGGAGCTGGACCGTCTGCAGACGATGCCGCAATTGTCCCTGGATCTGGACCTGATTGAAACCGGACGTGATCATGTTTACATCGATCTGGAAGCCAGCAGCCTGGCGGTGGCGCAACGGGAGCGGGCGTCGGACGGCGCCACCGAAGCCACCACCCAGACCCGCGCGGAGCGTTCGCCACGATCGATGCCGGGCTGGCTGCTGAGCGCCGCGCTGGTGCTGGCGCTTGCCATCGGCGCTGTCTGGTGGCTGCGGGCGCCGTTGTCGGTATCCACGCCCCCTGCCGTGTCCGCGCCATCGTCGCCATCGCCATTGGCGTTGCCGACAACGGTCGGCGAGGTGCCGCCCCCCCTGCCACCGGCGGTGTTGCCACCGGTGCAGGCCCGGGCGCCGGCGCCCAGCCCCGCGCTCGCGGCCGCTGCGGAGGCGGCGGCCCGGCCGGTAGCCTCGCCGCAGCTGATCGTCGATCCCCCTGCTGCTTCCGACCCTCCGGCCATTACCAACGGGCAGACTTTGCAGGATAGGCTGGCGGATGGCAGTGCCGGGCCGGAAATGGTGCTGATTGGCGCCGGCAGTTACAAGGACCGCAGCGGCAGGACCGTGGTTCGCATCGATCAGCCCTATGCCCTGAGCAAGTACGAGATCACGGCGGCGGAATTCGAAAAGTATCTGGATGCCGTCGCGGCGCCGCGGCGCCGGACAGCGCTGGGCGAGGACTGGCTGCAGGCGGGGAAACCGCAGATCGACATAACCGTCGATGACGCCCTGGCCTATGTCCAATGGCTGAGCGACCAGACCGGGCAGCGCTACAGTATCCCGACCTTTCACCAGTGGGGTTATGCCGCGCAGGGCGGAACCGACCGCGTCTACTGGTGGGGCGAGCAGTGGCGTTCGGGCATGGAAAACACCTGCGCCGATGACTGCAGCGCACCGGCGGCGGGGGATTTCACCGGGCGTTCGCGTTCACCTCTGGACAACCGGGCGATGATCCGGCCGGTGGGTTCTTTCAGCGCCAACCCGTTTGGTCTGTACGACATGGACGGCAATGTATCCGAGTACACCACCCTCTATCCCGGCATGGCGCGGGATTTCGGTATTGATATCGATGAATCCATCACCGCGCTGGCGATCCGCGGCGGCAATTTCGTCAATCGCCAGAGTTTCCAGGGCGTGAAGTATACCCGCAGCTACAATTTCGGTTCCGGGGCGGAAATCTGGATCGGTTTGCGCGTGGCCCGGCAGGTGGACACGGCCACGCCCTGAGGCGGGTTCAGGATTTGCCGACGTTGGCCTTGATGTCGAGATTGACTTTTTTCAGCGCTTCGTCGATTTCGTCGATGGCCGCGTTGACCGATTGCTGCTCAGGCAGGGGCGTTGCCGTCACCGCCGCCTCTTCCACCGGCAGGGTCGCCGGTGAATCATTGGAAATCCAGCGCATGCCGAGCACGCTGATATTATCACTGCGCGGATAGCTGAGAGTTTCGGCGCGCTCGGTCAGAGCGTTGAGCGCTTCGGGCAGGCGCTTGTGGCGCAGCAGAATGTCGCCGATGGCGGCGCTGTCCAGTGGTGACCACAGGCCATCGGAACACAGGAGTATGACATCGTTGGCCTGCAGCGGCAGGGGGTCACTGACCTCCACCAGGGTATGCTCCTGCAGGCCGCCGACGCAGCGCGTCACCTGGTTGATATTGGGATGGTTGCGTATTTCCTCGGGCGAGAGTCTGCCCAGTTGCAGCAATTCCTCCACCAGAGAATGGTCGCGGGTGCGGTATACCGTTTGCCCGTCGCGCAGCAGATAACAACGACTGTCGCCGACATGGGCGCTCCACAGGGTTTCCTCCTGGATCAGCGCCGCCACCAGGGTGGTGCGCGGCGTCAGCGGCGGGTGTTGCCGGGCGCCGCAGTCGATCACCGCCTTGTGCGCGTAGGCAAAGGCGTTTTCGAAGAACATGCGCGGCTCCTGCACCGGCAGACGCGTCATGCGAAAATAATCCAGCAGACGAGTGACGGCGACTTCGGCCGCCAGATCGCCCCCCTTGTAGCCGCCCATGCCGTCGGCGAGCACCAGCAGCACTGCCTGATCGCGCTCCATGGCGTTGAACCGGTCCTGGTTGGAGCTGCGGGTGCCGAGGCGATTGTACTTGCTGATCTGGTATTTCATATGCCGCGCTTGAGGTTGTTGACCAGCCTGTCGAACATATTTTCCCCGTCCTGCTCGTGGCCGTCGGCATAGGGAGCCGCCAGCGCTTCGAGCAGATCGTCGATTTTCTGCGGGCGCAGCATCTGGTCCATTTCCATCGCCCAGTCGATGACCTTGAGCAGCGGTTCGGAATAATGTTTCTTGTACAGCACGCTGGCCGGTTTCATCGCGTCTTTCTTGCTGCGCTCCAGCGCCGTGGGCGGCGATGTGCCCTCGATACAGGCGCGCATGGTGGCGCCCAGGGCATAGATATCGGTCCAGGGCCCGACGTAGCCTTTGCCGATCTCATACTGCTCGATCGGGGAAAAGCCCGGGGTGACGATCTGGCTGTGCTGGCTGCGCCGGCTGCTGTGGATGGAGTGCACCGCGCCGAAATCGATCAGCAGCGGCGAGCCGCCGGGGCGCACGTGAACATTGCCCGGCTTGATATCCAGGTGCAACAATCCGTTGTCGTGAATGTATTTCAGGCCCTGCATCAACGGCGGGAAAATGGTGCGCAGGAATTTTTCGCTGAGATGGCCTTTGCGCGCCTTGATATAAGTCTGCAGGTTGGTGCCTTCTTCGTACACCATCACCATATAGGAGGTGCCATTGGCCTGAAAGAAGTTGACCACGTTGACGATGTTGGGATGCTTGCACTTGGACAGAGTGGTGGCTTCGTTGATGAAGTTCTTGCGTCCGGCGTTGAAGATATCCTTCTCCGCTTCCCCCTGGGGAATGACTTCGCCGTCGATATCGCGGCTGCAGATCTTGAACGGGATGAACTCTTTAATCGCAACTTTTTTATGTGTAGACTCGTCCCGGCATAAATAAACAATGCTGAATCCGCCGCCGCCCAGGGTGCGGATGATGCGGTACTGGTCCAGCTGGGTGCCGGCGCGTAGAGGTTTGTTTTTTCTCGCCATATCAAGGCTGTAATCGGCAAAAAACAGGCAAACTTAATAGTTTTATCGCGCCTTTAGAATCAATCAGTTAGCTATTACTTGTCGATGCCTCGGGGCATTGGCGGGAGAAATCCATGACAAAAAGCATGACCGCGTTCGCGCGCGCCGAGCAGCAATGGGACTGGGGCATCTTGTCCTGGGAGGTCAAGACGGTGAACCACCGGTACCTGGAAATATCGCCGCGCATCCCCGAAGAGTTGCGTATCCTGGAACCGCAGGTGCGGGAATTGATCGGCCAGCGCCTCAAGCGCGGCAAGGTGGAATGCACTTGCCGGTTGAAGCTGGCGGCGGAACAGCAGCAGCTGGCACTGAACGAGACCTTTACCAAGAATTTAATTAATACGATCAAACATTTAGATAATCTCATTCCCAATCCAGGACGGCTCAACCCGCTGGAATTGATGAAATGGCCCGGGGTGCTGCAGGTGGCGGAGACCGACTGGGAAGCCGTCCGCGCCGCCGCCCTGGCCATGCTCCACCAGGTGCTCGACGAGGTTCAGGCCGCGCGCCGGCGCGAGGGTGAAAAACTTAAAGAATTCATAAAGATGCGCACAGAAGAAATCGCCGCTATCGTGACCACGGTGCGCACTCAGGTGCCGCAGATCAGTCAGCGGCAGCGGGAGAAGCTGGCGGCGCGCTTGAGCGAGCTGCAGGTCAGCGTGGATAAGGAGCGCCTGGAACAGGAAATCGCCCTGGTTTTACAGAAGATCGATGTCGCCGAAGAGCTGGACCGATTGCAATTGCACACCCGCGAAGTCAATAGCATGCTCGACAGCGATCAGCCGGTGGGCCGGCGCCTGGATTTTCAAATGCAGGAACTCAACCGCGAAGCCAATACCCTGGGTTCCAAATCCGTTGACATGGATTCCACCCGTGCCTCCGTCGATCTGAAGGTGTTGATCGAGCAGATCCGTGAACAGGTACAGAACATAGAGTAAATTTCTCGAAACAGGACGCGAAAATGCCGTTATCTGATGCTAACAGCAGCAATCTGTTTATTGTCTTCGGACCTTCCGGTGCCGGGAAGACTTCCCTGGTGCGTGCCCTGGTCGCCGATAACCCGCACACCCTGTGTTCCGTTTCCTATACGACCCGCGCCCGACGTCCCGGCGAGGAAGACGGCGTGCACTATCATTTCGTGGATATCCAGACGTTCGAGGCCATGCGCGCGCGCGGGGAGTTTCTCGAGCATGCCCAGGTGTTTGGCAATTACTATGGAACGGCGGAACCGGCGGTGCGCCAGCAGCTGGCCAGCGGCAAGAATGTCATTCTGGAAATCGATTGGCAGGGGGCGCGCCAGGTACGCCAGCGTTTTAACGATGGCATCAGTGTGTGTATCCTGCCGCCGTCCCGCGGGGAGCTGGAAACCCGTTTGACCAACCGGGGACAGGACGGTCCCGAGGTGATCGCCGGGCGCATGGCGGCGGCCCAGGCGGAAATTGCCCATTTCGATGAAGCCGATTTCCTGGTCATTAATCGCGATTTTGACCGCTCCCTGGCCCAGTTGCGGGCCGTGGTCGATGTGGGCGCCCTGTCACTGCGGGTGCAAAAACACCGGCATGCGCAGCTTATAGCGGAATTATTGGCCTGATCCGTGCTTTTTCTATACAATAGCCGTCCTTCTCATCCGATGCTGGGCAACCTACGGGATCTCTTATGGCGCGCGTAACTGTTGAAGATTGTCTGGAATTTGTGGAAAACCGCTTTCAATTAGTTCTGGTCGCGTCCAAACGGGCCCGTCAGATCACCCGCGGCAAGGAACCCCAGGTTGACTGGGAAAACGACAAGCCCACGGTGGTCGCCCTGCGCGAAATTGCCGAGGGTCTGGTGACCTCCGCCATCCTGGATCAGGAAGAGCCGGTGGAAGTGGAAGAACCGGTCGCGGCAGCGCTGGCGGCGCCCACCCCCCTGCTTTGATTCATCTCCTGGCCGGCCCGGTTCGCGGCTACCCCGCGAGCCACGCCGGCGACAAGACTCGTCCTGCAGACCATTGCCAGATAATAAATCATGATTATTTGGTCGCGGTGTGATCCCGGCTATTTACAGCTCCCCGGCGCGCAGGCATGCTAGTTGACTAGGGGTCCGGGATCGTCCGGGACCCGCGCTTTCACTTGTACAGCATCGTGAACCAGACCGTCACCCATCCAGCAGCAGCTCCCGCAGGCAGCGGTCCGTCGGAAAACAAAGCCTTTCTGATCAGCGACTTATGCGATCTGCTCAGCACCTATCTGGATGCCGATGCGGTGTCGAAGATTTACCGCGCTTATTTGTTCGGGGCCGAGGCCCACAAAGGTCAGAAGCGGGTATCGGGTGAGCCCTATATCTATCATCCGGTCGCGGTGGCGCGCATTCTGGCGGAAATGCGCATGGACGAAAAAAGCATCATGGCGGCGATACTGCACGACGTGATCGAGGACACGACCACGGCCAAGGACCAGATTGCTTATGAGTTCGGCCAGGAGGTGGCGGAACTGGTCGATGGCGTCAGCAAGCTGACCAATATGCAGTTCGAGAATCGCGCCGAAGCCCAGGCGGAAAATTTTCGCAAGATGATCCTGGCGATGGTGCAGGATATCCGCGTCATCCTGGTCAAGCTGGCCGACCGCCTGCACAATATGCGCACCCTGAGCGTCATGCCGCCGGAAAAGAAACGGCGCATCGCCCGCGAAACGCTGGAGATCTACGCGCCCATTGCCCAGCGCCTGGGCATGCACGGCCTGAGTCTGGAACTGGAGGATCTGGGGTTCAGCGCCATGTATCCACTGCGCCAGCGCATCCTGGCCGAGGCGGTGAAGCGCGCGCGCGGCAATCGCAAGGAAATCGTCGAACGCATCCAGCAGACGGTCAATAGCCGGCTGCAGCACGAAGACATCAACGCCCGGGTCAGTGGCCGGGAAAAGCACCTGTACAGCCTTTATCGCAAGATGAAGGAAAAACACCTGAGCATCGCCGAGGTGTTCGATGTCTATGCCTTTCGCATCATCGTCGACAACGTCGATACCTGTTATCGCATGCTCGGGGTGATGCACAATCTTTACAAACCGGTACCGGGCAAGTTCAAGGACTATATCGCCATCCCCAAAGCCAACGGTTATCAGTCGCTGCACACGGTTCTGTTCGGCCCTTACGGCGTGCCCATCGAGATCCAGATTCGCACCGAAGAAATGGATAAGGTCGCCGAGGCCGGCATCGCCGCCCACTGGTTGTACAAAACCGGCGATTCCGGCAGCAGCATGGCGCATGAACGGGCCAGGCAGTGGCTGCGCGGCCTGCTGGAGTTGCAGCAGAACGCCGGTAATTCGCTGGAGTTTCTCGAAAACGTCAAGATCGATCTGTTTCCCGACGTGGTCTATGTGTTCACGCCCAAGGGCGAGATCAAGGAACTGCCGCGTGGATCGACGGCGGTGGATTTTGCCTATTCAGTACATACCGACGTGGGCAACGCCTGCGTTGCGGTGAAGATAGACCGGCGGCTGGTGCCGCTGCGCACCGAACTGATCAACGGCCAGACGGTGGAAATCATTACCGCGCCGGGCGCCCGCCCCAATCCCCTGTGGCTGGATTTCGTAGTCACCGGCAAGGCCCGCGCCAGCGTGCGCAACTACCTCAAGAACCTGAAAAAAGAGGAAGCGGGTGATCTTGGTCTGCGGATGTTGAACCGGGCCTTGAGCACCTATTCTCTGACATTGGACGACGTGCCGGCGGAGCGGGTGCAGCAGGTGCTCAAACAGTACCAGTTCAAGACCCTGGCCGAATTGCTGGAAAATATCGGTCTGGGTAACCGCACGGCCCTGCTGGTGGCGCAACAGCTGCAGGTCGCCGAAGCCGACGCGGCGGCGCGCGCCCCGGCCGACAGCCGCGCCGGCGCTATCCGCAATGCTTTTTCCCGCTACGTACCGTCGTTTTTCCGCGGTGTTAAGAGTCCCAAGCATCCCTTGCTGATCAAGGGCACCGAAGGCATGGTGGTTTCCTTTGCCAAGTGCTGCCGGCCGATTCCCGGCGATTCCATCCTCGGCTATGTGACCGCCGGCCGCGGTATCGTCGTGCATACGGAAAAATGCAAGAATATCTCCGAATACCGCAAGCGCCCCGAAAAATGGATCGACGTGGCGTGGGAGAAGGAAACCAGCGCCGATTTCGCCGTCGACATTCGTGTCGACGTCATCAACCGGCGCGGCGTACTGGCGACGGTGGCGGCGGCGATCGCGGAAATGGGTTCCAATATAGACAGCGTGAACATTCGCGAGCGTGACGGTAAATATACGCGCATGGACCTGACGATAGAGGTATCCGGCCGCAAACACCTGGCCAACGTCATGCGCCGGGTCAAGTCGCTGGAGCTGGTAGCGAAAATCAGCCGCATTAAATGACACTACAACAAGGGAGAGACGGGTGAGCAGACAAATCATCGCAACCACGCTGGCGCCGGCCGCCATAGGCACGTATTCCCAGGCGGTCAAGGTCGGTAACACCGTGTACCTGTCCGGCCAGATTCCCCTGGATCCGGCGAGCATGACGCTGGTCGGCGGCGACATGGCGGCGCATATCCAGCGCGTGTTCGACAATCTGCAGGCGGTGGCGCGCGCCGCTGGCGGTGACTTGCAGCAGGTGGTGAAGCTCAACGTGTTTCTAACCGATCTGACGCATTTTCCGCTGGTCAATGAGATCATGGCGCGCTATTTCAAGGAACCCTATCCCGCCCGCGCCGCCATCGGCGTCGCCGCCCTGCCCAAGGGGGCGCAGGTGGAAATGGACGCTATCATGGTGCTGGAGTAAACCGCACCGCCGCATGCCATGACCAGCACCAGCATTCCTGTCACTGAGCTCAAGGGAGTGGGGCCGGCGATGGCGGATATTCTGGCGCGCCTGGGCATTCGCAATGTCGAGGATCTGCTGCTGCATTTTCCCGCACAGTATCAGGACCGAACCCGGGTGACGCCACTGATACGCCTGCTGCCCGGCCAGAGCGCCCAGGTCCAGGGGACGGTAGAGCTGGCGGCGGTGGTCTATGGCGGCAAACGCAGTCTGCAGGTGCGCATCAGCGACAACACCGGGTTCCTGGATCTGCGTTTTTTCCATTTTTCCGCCGCCCAGCAGGCGCGGCTGGCGCGCGGTGCCCTGATTCGCTGTTTCGGCGTGGTGCGTGGCGGGCGCGGCGGGCTGGAAATGATCCATCCTGAGTACCAGCTGCTCGACAGTCCCGAGGCCGTGACCGACAGTGAGTACACGGCGGTCTATCCCAGTACCACCGGTATTCATCAAGGCACCTGGCGTCGGCTGATGCGCCAGGCGATACATTTTGCGGTCGAAGATCCCGAGCTGTTGCAGGAGCTGTTACCGGTGGAAATCCTGCAGCAGGAAAATTTTCCGTCGTTCCGCGATGCTATTTACAGCGTGCATGTGCCGGCCGGGGAACAGGCGTTGCAACTGCTGCAGGACGGCTGCCATCCGGGCCAGGAACGGCTGGCATTTGAAGAGCTGCTGGTGCACCACTTGTGTCTGCGTCAGCGTCGGCAGCGCTCCAGCCAGCGTCGCGCCTGGCCGGTACGCGGCGTGGCCGCGCTGGCCGAGCGTTTTCTCGCCGCCTTGCAGTTTGCGCTGACCGCAGGCCAGCAGCGGGTAGTGGGTGAGATCACTGGCGATCTGGCGCTGTCTTATCCCATGCAGCGCCTGGTGCAGGGGGATGTCGGCTGCGGCAAGACCATCGTCGCCATGCACGCCGCCCTGCAGGCGGTGGGGGCTGGGTACCAGGCGGCAGTGATGGCGCCGACCGAAATTCTGGCCGAGCAACACTATACGAGTTTCAGTTCGCAGCTGGCCGGCCTGCCGGTGACTGTCGGCAGGTTGACCGGCAATATCAAGGGCAGGGAACGGGCGGAGTTGCTGGAGCGCCTGCGCAGCGGCGCCATCGACATCATGATCGGCACCCATGCCTTGTTTCAGGAAGATATAGAATTCGCGAAGCTGGCATTGGTGGTGGTCGACGAGCAGCACCGTTTCGGAGTGCACCAGCGCCTGGCGCTGCGCAACAAGGGTGTGCGCGACGGCTATTTTCCCCATCAGCTGATCATGACGGCAACACCGATTCCCCGCACCCTGGCCATGACCCTGTACGCGGATCTCGATTGCTCCACCATAGACACGCTGCCAGCCGGTCGGCTGCCGGTGGAAACCGTGGTGATGCCGCAGTCCCGCCGCGAGGAAATCATCGAGCGTATTCGCAGTCTGTGCGCCGCCGGCCGGCAGGTATACTGGGTGTGTCCGCTGATTACCGAATCGGAGAACCTGCAATGCCAGGCGGCGGAAATCGCCTGGCAGCAGCTGTATGTCATGCTGCCACATCTGGCGGTAGGCTTGATGCATGGCCGCTTGAGCGGTGCGGACAAGGATCAGGTGATGCAGCGCTTTACCGCCGGCGAGATCCAGGTGCTGGTGGCCACCACAGTCATTGAAGTTGGCGTCAATGTTCCCAATGCCACCCTGATGGTCATCGAGAATGCCGAGCGCATGGGTTTATCCCAGCTGCATCAGTTGCGCGGCCGGGTCGGCCGGGGTGCAGCGGCCAGCGCCTGCATATTGCTATATCAACCGCCGCTGGGGCAGCGGGCCCGGGAGCGTCTGGCGCTGCTGCGCGATACCAACGACGGTTTTCTGGTCGCGCGCAAGGACCTGGAATTGCGCGGTCCCGGTGAGTTTTTCGGCACCCGCCAGGCCGGCGACATGGCGTTCAAGGTGGCGGATCTGGCCCGCCACCAGCACCTGTTGCCGGCGGTGCAGCGCAGCGCCGCGCAATTGCTGCGCGGTGACGAAATCATCGTCAAGCGATTGATCCGCCGCTGGAACCGCTTTGCCCTCGTCTACGGCCAGGTGTGATATGACGCAGCCACCGACCAACGATTTACTGTCGCGCCGTGATCTGCAGGTGGTCTGGCATCCCTGCACGCAAATGAAGGACCATGAAAGCCTGCCGCCGATACCCATCCGCCGCGGCGACGGCGTCTGGCTGGAGGACTACGATGGGCAACGTTATCTCGATGCCATTAGCTCCTGGTGGGTGAATCTGTTCGGCCATGGCAATGCGCGCATCGCCGCTGCCATCGGTCGGCAGCTGCAGCAGCTGGAGCACGTGCTGCTTGCCGGTTTCACCCACGCGCCGGTCATCGAGTTGTCGGAAGCCCTGCTGGCGGTGGCGCCCCGCGGGCTGCGCCGCTGCTTTTACGCCGACAATGGCTCCAGCGCGGTAGAGATCGCTCTGAAAATGAGTTTTCACTACTGGCGCAACAGCGGGCAAAGCGACAGGACCCGTTTTATCACCCTGGCCAACAGTTATCACGGCGAAACCCTGGGCGCGCTCGCCGTTGGTGACGTGGGCTTGTATAAAAAAATTTATGAGCCACTGCTGTTGCGGGCGATCACCGCTCCCAGCCCCGATGATTTCCTGCGCCCGGCGGCGATGCCGGTCGATGCGTGGGTGGGGTCGCGGATCGATGCTATGGAAGCATTGCTGCAGCGCCACCGCGGCGAGGTGTGCGCGGTGATCGTCGAACCGCTGGTGCAGTGCGCGGGTGGCATGCGCATGTATGACGCGTCTTATCTGCGACAGTTGCGCCGTTTGTGCGATGCCTACCAGGTGCACCTGATCGCCGATGAAATCGCCGTCGGTTTCGGCCGCACCGGCAGCCTGTGGGCCTGCGAGCAGGCGGCGGTAGCGCCGGACATCATGTGTCTGTCCAAGGGCCTGACCGGCGGTTTTCTGCCGCTGGCGGTGACTTTGAGCAGCGAAGACATCTATCAGGCGTTCTATGCCGATTACAGCGCCAACAAGGCATTTCTGCATTCCCACAGTTATACCGGCAACCCGCTGGCCTGTGCCGCGGCCCGGGAAACGCTGGCGATTTTTGCCGACAGCGACGTGCTGGCGGCCAACCGGCCGCTGACGCAGGCAATGGCGGACGCGCTGGCGCCGTTGCGCGCCCACCCGCATGTGGCGCAGGTGCGGCAGTGCGGTATGATTGCGGCGGTGGAGCTGGTGATGAACAAGGCGACGGCGGAACCTTACCCGGCGCAACGCCGCATTGGCCTGCAGATCCATCGTCTGGCGCTGCAGCAGGGTGTGTTGCTGCGCCCCCTGGGTAATGTGTTGTATCTGATGCCGCCCTATGTGATCAGTGTCGAGCAGATCCACATGGTGGCTCGGGTCATGGAGCGGTGCATAACCGCGGTCTGCGGCTAATGCCGCGACCGATCATTGCTTGCTGAATTTTCCCGATTGAATAATCATCGCTCCCAGGCTTTCGACATCGGGGATGATCACATGCTCGCCGGCAAGCAGCGCCTTGCTGGAGATGTTCTTGCCTTTGTCGGAGGCTGCCGCGGCTTCCAGATTGGCGCCGGTAACCTTGATCAAACGCGGTATGCCCTGGGTGAGAAAAGCGAAAAAATGAAAGTTGGCCTGGCCGTTGACGGCGTTGATAACGGCGATACGGCTGGTTTTACCCGGTGGCGCCAGTTTGCTGCCGGTAGCGGCTTCGACACTGATCAGCGGAATATCGAGACCGCGCCAGGGCAGCAGGCCCAGCAGCCAGGCGGGGGCGTTGGCCACGGACTTGGGCGCGAGATAAGGAATGATTTCCGCGATCGACGTGTTGGGCAGCAGCGCGTCGCTGCCCGCCAGCGGGACGACTTGCGAGTAAACTTCCTGCCTTTTTTCTGCCATGCTCCGTCTCCTGTCTGTCAGATCCGGTATAACTGCGATAATTGATGCGCCAGTTGCTGTGGCGTGCCGTTGAAACTGACGGCGCCGCTTGCGCGCGCCCGGTCAGGCATGCTGCTGATGACGCAGCTTTCACTGTCCTGTGCCCACACCATGCAATTGTTCTGCGCGGCGTAGCGGCAGCCTTTTTCACCGTCGTTGCCCATGCCGCTGAAGATGATAACGCTGACGGCATTGCCGAAAGCGGCGATGGTTTCCTCTATCACCTGGTCGATACATGGGGTGTAGATGCATTTCGGGTCGCGTTCGGCGAACTGCAAGCGCTGTTCGGCGTTGAAACTGATACGCTGTTCCACCGGCGCGATCATCGCCACGCCGGCGCGCAAGCGGGTGCCGGCCGCCGCCGGGATGACCTGCAGCGGCGCCACCCGGTTCAATTGCTGAGCCAGCAGATCCACGTGGCTGGCGCCGATATGCTGTGCCAGTAGGAAACTCACCGGCAGATCCGGGTCGAGATGGCGAAAAAACTCGCGGCAGGCGATCGGACCGCCCAGCGAGGCCCCCAGTACCCAGATGGTTGGCACCTTGGCCGGCCGTGTCGCTGGCGGCGGCGCGCTGGCGGCCGTGGAGTCCGGCTCCGCGGCGTCAAGCGCGGCATTGCTGGCAACCAGCTGCGCCAGCTTGTTTACCAGCGACTTGCCCCAACGGCGGTTGGCCTGTTCGGACTGCAGAAACTGAGTGGTGGCAACATCATTGAACAGCACCGGGATGCGCGATGATTTCATCAGGCCATCCACCAGGTCCAGGTCGTCGTCCAGGTCCTCATCCAGGTCCAACAGAATGATATCGACGGCGCGCAGATCCAGGGCAGCGACAACCGCGGCGGTCAGCGGCAGATTATCCATTACCTGCAGCTGGTGGGTCTCGAGAATCTGCTGCAATTCGCCGCGTCTGGCCGGGTTGCTGCTCAAAATGGTAACACGGAATTTCGCGTGCCGACCGCTGGCCACACTACTTTCTTTCACGGATCAATTTACCGATATTTTCCAGTAATTCGGTATCCTGATAGGGTTTGCCCATGTACATGTCGGCGCCGATATCCATCGCCCGGTCGCGGTGTTTGCTGCCGGTGCGGGAGGTAATCATGATCACTGGCACATTGCGTAAACGCTCATCACGCCGCACATTGGCGACGAATTCGTAACCGTCCATGCGCGGCATTTCGAT
>DKAS01000061.1 GCA_002448875.1 Proteobacteria bacterium UBA6920
TTGCCGCAACCGCTGGGACCGATGAAGGCCGACACGCGCTTTTCCGGCAGCTTGATGTTGACGCTTTTCAGCGCCTGCTTCTCGCCATAGTAGAGATTCAGATCCTTGGTTTCCAGGCTGATGACTTCGTTGTCCATGGTCATGGTGCCCGGCGCGCGCCCCAGGGAACTGAAGTCTATGCCGTGGGTAAGGGGGCTTTTATCTGAGGTCATGTTCATACGTTACCTTGTGTGCAACCGCCTGGACGCGTCAATGCTCCAGGGCCCGGTACTTCTCCCGCAAATGATTGCGGATATAAATGGCGGCCAGGTTCAGCAGCACGATCACCAGCACCAGCAGGAAAGCCGTAGCATATACCAGAGGCCGAGCCGCCTCCACATTGGGACTCTGGAAGCCTACATCATAGATATGAAATCCCAGATGCATGAATTTCCTATCCAGATGGAGGAAAGGGAAATTACTGTCCAGCGGCAGGGAAGGCGCCAGCTTGACCACGCCCACCAGCATCAGCGGCGCCACTTCACCGGCGGCGCGGGCGATGGCGAGAATGACCCCGGTCATCATTGCCGGTGTCGCCATCGGCAGAATGGTGCGCCACAGGGTCTCCGCCTTGGTCGCGCCCAGGGCCAGGCTGCCTTCGCGGATGGCGCGGGGAATACGCGCCAGTCCCTCTTCGGTGGCCACGATCACCATGGGCACGGTCAGGATCGCCAGGGTCAGCGATGACCAGAGTATGCCGGGGGTGCCGAACGTGGGTGCCGGCAGGGCTTCGGGAAAGAACAGCTGGTCGATGCTGCCGCCAAGAAAATAGACGAAGAAGCCCAGACCGAACACGCCGTAGACAATGGAGGGCACCCCGGCCAGGTTATTGACCGCGATGCGGATGATACGGGTCAGCAGATTCTGACGAGCATACTCCCGCAGATAAACCGCGGCGATCACCCCGAACGGCGTCACCAGCACCGACATGATCAGCACCATCATCACTGTGCCGAAAATGGCAGGAAAGATGCCGCCTTCGGTGTTGGCTTCCCGCGGTTCATCGAAAATGAATTCGCGCAGGCGGGACAAGTACACCCCGGTCTTGCCCAGCACGCCCAGCTGATTGGCGCGGTACACGCGCACGATTTTCGCCAGCGGTATTTCCACCTGCCGGCCGTCCATGATTTCCGCCACCAGCACATCGCGGCCGATATCCTTGTACAGATCCTGCAACCGCTGCTGCAGCTTGCCGAATTCCGCGTCGAGTTCGCCGCGCTCGCCATCGAGCTGCGCCTTGGCCGCGTCGGTCAGAGCCTGGCGCAGCTCCAGCTTGCGCTGCTGCAGACGCAGGTCCTCGATCTGATAATTGATGGCGCCGATTTCGCCTTTTTCTATGGCCCGTATCTGCCGGTACAGATCCTGCGCCCGCTCCAGACGCTGCCGCAGTTCGCTCCACACCGCGTCGCCTTCGGCCACCGTTTGCCCATTTTCGCGCAGCGACCGCGGCAGACCGTAAAAATTGCCCCATTCGCGCCGCTCGATGGTCAGCAGCTCGGACGGATAACGCAGCTCGGAGATATACGGCTGAATCTGCCAGCGAAAATCCGTGCCCAGAGCATCACGGTTGCCGGTTTTGAGCAGGATACGCTCCACATCGCCGGCCCCGGCCGCGATCTCGAAACCCAGCGCCCGCAACTGTTCGGCGGAGGTCAGCTCGGAATCGACGATTTCGCCGAACGCCCGTTCCGCCGTCTGGCCCGGTACCGTGTAGGTATACTGCACGACCTCGCTCGGCCAGAAATGACTCATGCCGCGAATCGCGATCAGCAGCAGCAGGCCGCCGACAATGATCAGCGACAGCGCCACCGCCGACGCCGTCAGCCAGATCCAGGGATCACCGCTCTTAACCCATTTTCTGATCATAGCGAACTGTATTTCACCCGCAGACGCTGGCGTATGACTTCCGCCAGGGTGTTAAACATGAAGGTCAGAACAAACAGCACCAGCGCGGCCAGGAACAGCACGCGATAGTGGGTGCTGCCCACTTCCGATTCCGGCATTTCCACCGCGATATTGGCCGACAGGGTGCGCAGTCCCTGAAAAATGCTGGGGTCCATGACCGGCGTATTGCCAGTGGCCATCAACACGATCATGGTTTCGCCCACCGCGCGGCCCAGGCCGATCATGACCGCGGAAAAAATGCCGGGGCTGGCGGTCAGAATCACCACCCGCACCATGGTCTGCCAGGGCGTGGCGCCCAGCGCCAGCGACCCCAGAGTCAGATGCTTGGGCACGCTGAAGATGGCGTCTTCGGAGATGGAAAATATCGTGGGGATTACCGCCACGCCCATGGCGATGCCCACCACCAGCGAATTGCGCTGGTCGAATTTCCAGCCCAGCTCCTGTGCCAGCCAGTGCGGCGCATTGCCGTCGAAAAACTGGTGCTCCAGGGGAATTCCCAGGCTAAATGCCAGCCAGGCGATGAGCAGCAGGGGTATGACCAGCAGGGCTCCCTGCCAGCCATCGCTGAAATGGCTGCGCAGCGTCGCGGGCACCAGTTGCCAGGCGAATGCCACCAGCAGGGTTCCCGGCGGCAGGATCAGCAGAAACAAAAAGGTACCGAGCAGATTGCGCTCAATGGCCGGCGCCAGCCACAGGCCGGCAAGAAACCCCAGGATCACGGTCGGCAGCGCCGCCATGATTTCGATCGCCGGCTTGACCAGCCCGCGCATGCGCGGTGACATGAAATATGCGGTATAGATGGCGCCGAAGATCGCCATCGGGATGGCGAACAGCATGGCGTAAAACGAGGCCTTGAGGGTACCAAATACCAGCGGCACCAGGCTGAACTTGGGCTCGAAGTCATTGCTGGCGGAGGACGATTGCCAGGTGAACTGAGGCTCGTTATAGCTTTCATACCAGACCTTGCCCCACAGCACCGACCAGGATATTTCCGGATGTTCGTTTTCCACCTGCCACAGGTGGCACTTGCCCTGGGCATCCTGGGCGAGAAAGCGGTTGGCGCGAGGCGACGCCGCCAGTAAACCGATGGCGCTGCCGCTCACCGGTTCGCGCAACAGCTGCCGGTTGGCGGTGGAATGATAAATGGCCACCTGGCCGCGGTCGTCGGCAACGAAAAAGCCCTTGCGCCGCTGCTCCGGCACGATGCTGGCGATGGCGCCGCCGGCGGCGTCGAAGCTGCGGATCAGGGTTAATTGCGCTGGACCCGTTTCCTGACGCACGGGAAACCACTGGCTGAGATTGCCGTTGCTGGTACCCACCAGCAGCGAAATGCCGCCGGCAAGAAAACGGATGGCGGTCAATTGCTCCTCCCCCTTGACCACCTGCGCGCGATTGAGCACCTGCGCCTGGCCGGAGCGGGATATGTCGATATTAATTACCTCACCGCTGCGCAAAGCCACGTAGGCCGCGCGCTGGTCGGTATTGATCAGTACGGAAAACACCTCGCCCACCGCCTCGACCACCGTGTCCTTGGCCTGCCATTCGCCCTCGTCTTCCGCCAGCAGCGAGGTTTCCTTTTCCATTTTCACCACATGCAGATCCTGCTCATGGGTGACGGCCAGCAGAGTGGTCGCATCATCACCACCACGCACTGCCACGTGCTCGATGGCCTTGCCCTTGGCGATGACGATGGGTTTTTCCCCCAGCGGAAATTCGATCGCCGGTTCGATGATTTTCTGCTGCTCGGCGCCGTAGCGGGTGGCGAACGCCGCCCGCGCCACCGTGACGCTGCCGTCGGCGTAGCCGAGGATGAACTCATTGCGCCCCAGCTCGCCGGCGGCGAACGCCGTCAACGGCGCTTTGGCCGTGGTCAGCGGCACGCTGCGCACCACTTCGCCGTCGGCGACGCGGAAAAACACAGCCTGCGCCTGGTCGGTGATACGCACACCCAGGATATTCTGTTCTTCCATTGCCAGATGCAGGGTGCGGCCCGCCGCTGCGTCCGGGGTGGCGTAGCTGCCCTGGGCATTGACTGCCGGCGAAGAGAACAGGGGGGCAACGACCAGCAGCAGATAAAAGAAGATAAGCAGAATGGCGACAATAACGCCAACGCCGCCCACCTCCATCAGGACAGTGGCTAGACGATCTTTCAGGTGACGCCAGGACTGCAGGCGTGCACTGATACGGGGGCGGGGCGCGGCCCCTGGCATGGACGGCTCGGACATGCCGGCAGTCTAGGGGGCAATTATGACAGTTTTGTTACAGTCGCATGTCAAACCGTGACCAACGGATAAATCCACTGAAATAACAATCGCTTAAATAAAAACCCCGAGCACCTTGCGGCACCCGGGGTTGTGCAGAACAAAACAACCGCTTTTACTTAAAGGAAGCCAGTTGTTTTTCCAGGATGTTGGCCGGCAGGGGAATATAACCGTCCTTAACCACTACCTGCTGGCCGGTCTGCGACAGCACCATCTTCATGAATTCCTTTTCCAGCGGCGGCAGATCCTTGTTCGGCGCCTTGTTCACGTAGATGTAGAGGAAGCGCGACAGCGGGTAGGTGCCGCTGATGGCGTTATCGGAGGTGGCGTCGATGAACTGCTCGCCGTCGGCCTTGGCCAGAGCTACCGCCTTCACACCCGAGGTCTTGTAACCGATGCCGGAATAACCGATGCCGTTGAGCGACGAGGTGACCGATTGTACTACCGAGGCGGAACCGGGCTGTTCATTGACGGTGGACTTGAAATCGCCCTTGCACAGCGCATGTTCCTTGAAGTAGCCGTAGGTGCCGGAGACGGAGTTACGACCGTACAACTGGATGGCCCGACTGGCCCAGGGGCCGGTCAGACCCAGATCGCCCCAGGTCTTCATGTCTTTGCCCAGGCCGCATTTGCCGGTGGCGGAGAATACCGCGTCCACCTGCGCCATGGTCAGACCCTTGATGGGGTTGTCCTTGTGCACGTAGACCGCCAGCGCGTCGATAGCCACCGGGATGCCCAGGGGCTTGTAACCGAACTTCTTTTCGAACGCTTCGAGTTCGCCGTCCTTCATCTTGCGGCTCATGGGCCCCAGGTTGGACGTGCCTTCGGTCAGGGCCGGCGGCGCGGTGGAAGAACCAGCGGCCTGGATCTGGATATTGACATTGGGATACAGGCGCTTGAATTCTTCCGCCCACAGGGTCATCAGGTTGGCCAGGGTGTCGGAACCGACGCTGGACAGGTTGCCGGACACGCCGCTGGTCTTGCTGTAACCGGGAATGGCCTTGTCTACGGCCACATCGGCCAGCGCCGGCTGCATAACCGCCAGCACCACCGGCGCCACGGCCAAAGCGAACAGCTTCTTCATGATTAATTTCCTCTCGATAGATGACAATCAGTGTAAATCGTGACATGCAGGCAATAACCGCTTGCCGCGCATTGGGTGTAATTTAAAGTCATTATTGTGACAGCAATATGACAGAAGGATGACGCTGACGTGACAGCCGACGCCGCTCAGGCACTGCGCCGCAAGGCGCTGAGGGCGGGAAAAATACAAGTGAATTCCGAGCCTTTGCCCGGCGTGCTGCTGATGCGCAGCTCGCCGCCGTGACGCTCCAGCACATGCTTGACGATGGCCAGCCCCAGCCCGGTACCGCCGGTCTCGCGTGATCGGTCGGCATTGACCCGGTAAAAACGCTCGGTCAGATGGGGAATGTGCTCGGCGGCGATACCTGGGCCGTTGTCCTGAACGGTGAACACCGGCTCGCCGGTTTCCAGCTTGTACCACAGCACATGGATGATTCCCCCCGCCTGGGTATAGCGCACCGCGTTGTTGATCAGATTGGAAAACAGGCTCTGCAGTTCATCCCGGCGCCCGAACAGCATCAGCTCGCGATCGGCATCGACCACGATGTTCTGTTGTTTGCTGCCACCCAGCAGCAGCGCCGATTCACGCAGCGACGCCAGCATGGCGGCGATATCGATATTGGCTTTCTCTTTGTGCACCGGCTCGGTTTCCAGGCGGGCCAGCGCCAGCAGATCGCGCACCAGCTGGTCCATACGCCGGGCCTGGCTGTACATGGTGGTGATGGGTTGCGCCAGAATTTCCTTGCTCAGCTCCGGCATGTCATTGATAGTTTCCAGGTAACCACAAATCACGGTGACCGGCGTGCGCAATTCATGGGAAACATTGGCCACGAAGGTGCTGCGCATCTCCTCCAGATTGACCACATGGGTGACATCGCGGGCGATCAGCAGCTTGCGACCGAAACCGAAAGGGATGACCTGCACGGTGATGATGCTTTCCGACCGCTCCTGGGAAGGCAGGGTCAGCTCCTTGCTGTAATCCTCTTTCTTCAGATAACTGAAAAAATCCGGATGGCGAAACAGGTTGGTAATGGGCCGCCCCACATCCTTGGGGATGGCGATGCCCATCATGTCGCGGGCCGTGGGATTGGCCCATTCGATCTTGTCTTCCGACGTCATGATCACCATGCCGTCGGGAAAGACGTTGGCGGCTTCCTGGAAACGGCTGAGCATGCTGGCCAGGCGGTACTTGTCGGCGCTGCGCTGCTTCTCCCGCAGAAACAATTCATGAAAGATATCACCCCAGAGACCGTGCGCCTCCGGCACTTCCGGGCTTTGTTCCACCGTCAGCCAGGTATGCAGCTTGCGCACGTTACGCAGATGCTGCACCGCGTAGGCGGTCAGCACCACGGCCACAAACAGAAACGGGATGCCGATGGCGATACCCAGCAGCAAGGCCAGCGCCAGGGTCATCAACAGGTACCAGATTTCCCGGTGTTGCCACAGTTTCATAAGGTTGGTTCAGGAAAAGCGGTAACCGGCGCCACGCACCGTCTGCACGTAGTGCTCGTCGCCGGTGGCCTCGAGAATCTTGCGCAGGCGACGAATATGCACATCCACGGTGCGCTCTTCCACGTAGGCCGTGGCTCCCCAGACATTGTTAAGCACCTGCTGCCGGCTGAACACCTGATTGGGGTTTTCCATGAGAAAACGCAGTAACTTATATTCCGTCGGGCCGATTTCCACCAACCGGCCCTTGCTCAACACGCGATGCGCCTTCAGATCCATTTCCAGATCCTTGTAGCGAATCACCTCTACGACCGCCCCCGTCACCGTGCGCCGCAGCAGGGCATGGATGCGCGCGATCAGTTCCCGGGTGGAAAACGGCTTGGTGATGTAGTCATCGGCGCCCTGGGAAAGACCGCGGATCACGTCATCCTCCTCCACCTTGGCGGTGAGCATGATGATGGGAATGTCCCGGGTTTCATCCTGGCGGCGCAGGCGCCGCACCAGATCCAGGCCGCTCATTCCCGGCATCATCCAGTCGAGCAGGATGAGGTCGGGACTGCTTTCCTTGATACGCATTTCCGCCTTATGGGCGTCGGCCGCTTCCAGACAACCAAAACCGTTTTGTTTCAGTGACAGGCAGACCATTTCCCGTATAGCGCTCTCGTCATCGATGATTAGTATATTGGCCTTCATTGGGGGTGACTAAAACCTGAAATATTAGGCCATTTAAACAAACGACTATGACGGAATTGTTACACTCCGGCGGACATATGACAGCACAATAATTCTCCAGCGTCTATCCCTACTTACCGATACTTTTAAGGGTGATACCGGCCCGGCGGGGGAAAACCCAGACGCCAGGGTGGTATCTCCTACGGGCTGCCGGGGACCCGACGCGACCGCCCCTGGCAGTTGAGTTTACCCGCTGGCCGGCGCGCGCGACCCGGCAGTTGTCACTACAGTCCACTCGTTAAATCGTCTACTATACAATGCGGCCGTGCCCAACCGACCACCGACGAGTCCCCATGTTTTTCAAACACCCCCATATTCCGAAAACCTTCGCCGCCATCGACCTCGGCTCCAACAGTTTTCATTTGCTCATCGCCGAGTACAGCGGCCAGGAATTGCGCATCGTCGATCACCTGCGCGAACCGGTGGGCCTGAGCCGCGACCTGAAATCCACCGGCCTGATATCGGACGAGGCGCGGGTCCGCGCCCTGGCCTGCCTGGAAAAATTCGGGCAACGCGTCCGGGATATTCCCAAAGGCTGGGTCAACGCCGTGGGCACCAACACCTTCCGCAAGGCCAGCAACGCCAGCGAGTTTCTACAGCTGGCGCAAACCGCCCTGGGACACCCCATCGACATCATCTCCGGACTGGAAGAAGCGCGTCTGATCTATCTGGGGGTATGTCACGGACTGAGCAATGAACAGCAGTCGCGCCTTGTGTTCGACATCGGCGGCTCCAGCAGCGAATTGATTTTCGGCGTGGGCAGCACACCCAAGGTACTGGAGAGCTTCGATGTCGGCTGTGTCACCCTCAGCGCCGAGCACTTCGCCGACGGTGTCATCACCGCCAAGAAACTGAAAAAAGCCGAAATCGCCGCCCGTTCGGAATTCGCCAACTGGAGCCGCAACTTCAGCCTGCAGCACTGGGACACCAGCATCGGCACCTCCGGCACCATTCGCACCATCGATCAGCTGCTGGTGAACAGCGGCCTGGGCCGGGAAGGCATCTCCCTGGGCGCCCTCGATGCGCTGGCGGAGCGGCTGACGCAACTGGGCAGCAGCGAGGCCATCGCTCGCGAACTGCAACTGGAAAAAGCCCGCGCCAGCAATCTGCCCGGCGGCCTGGCCATCCTGCGCGCCCTGTTCAGCACGCTCAATATCGCCACCATGGTGGTCTCGGACAAGGCCTTGCGCCAGGGCCTGATCTACGACATGACCGGGCCGTCGTTTCATGACGACATCCGGCAGCGCAGCATACGCCAGCTGACGGATAAATTCGGTGTCGACCAGGCGCACGCGCAGCGGGTGTTGGCCACGGCGCTGAAACTGCACGAGCAGGTCGCCACCCCCTGGGCCCTGGACCACCACGACGCCCGCCATTTTCTCCAATGGGCGGTGCAGGTGCACGAGATTGGCCTGGCCATCTCCCACTCACAGCATCACAAACACGGTGCTTACATTCTGGAAAACAGCGATCTGCTGGGATTTTCCCGCCAGGAGCAGCAGACCCTGGCGTTGCTGGTGCGAGCCCATCGCAAGAAACTGGCGCCGGCACTGTTCGACGGCTTTTCCGCCGACACCATCGACACCCTGCTGCGCATACTCACCCTGATCCGGCTGGCGGTGCTTCTCAACCGCAATCGCAGCGAACAGGGAATTCCGGAAGTAACGCTGAAAACCGCGGGCACCACCCTGGATCTGAGCTTTCCCGCCGGCTGGCTGGCGGCGCACCCGCTGACCGCCGCCGACCTGGAGTATGAAGCCAGCGTGCTCAAACCGCGCGGCATCACCCTGCGTCTGGCGCTGGCGGAATCGGCCTGACCAGGGCCGCGTGGCAGGTCGCACCGGCGCTGCGCCGCGTTGACCAGCCCACTGCCTGATTGCGGAAATCCTGTCGCGACAGGGCAGGCTGGCGCCAGTCGCCGTCAGACCATGGCGCCGCTGACGGCGATCACCTGCCCGGAAAANNCTTCCTCCGGCGTGCCGGCGCGCTTCATCGGTACCAGGGCGCTGATCTGTTCCTTGCTGAAAGCCTGTTCGCTCATGGCGGTGGCGATGATGCCCGGCGCCACCACATTGACCGTGATATTGCGCGACGCCAGCTCGATCGCCAGCGATTTGCTGGCGCCGTGCAGACCGGCCTTGGCAGCGGCGTAGTTAGCCTGACCGCGGTTGCCGACGATGCCCGCCACCGATGACATATTGATAATGCGCCCCCAGCGGCTGCTCATCATGGGCAACAGCAGGGGATGGGTGACATTGTAAAAACCATTGAGCGACACGTCGATGATGTGCCGCCACTGCTCGTGGGACATGCCGGCCAGAGGCGCATCCTGATGCACACCGGCGTTATTCACCAGCACCTGCACCGGCGCCTGCGCCGTCAACTCACCCAGCACCCGGGCGCAAGCCTCACCGTCGGTAACATCGAACGCCACGCTCTGCGCCGATCCACCGCCATCGCGGATGCGCGCCGCCACCGCTTCGGCCTTGTCCAGGTGGCGATTGGCATGGACGATGACATGCAGCTCCTGTTGCGCCAGCGCCAGCGCCACCGCCGCGCCGATGCCGCCGCTGCCGCCGGTAACCAATGCCCGTTTCATTCGCCGCTTCTCCCCGATAGTGTGCCGGCGTACCTGCCGGCGTTACTGCAGAAACACCGCCGCCCGGCCCGACACCAGCAGGCGTTCGCCGTCACGCAGATTGAATTCATACATCTGATTGGCTTCGTTGTTGAGCAGACGCACCGCCTGCACGGTCAGCAGCGGGCCGCATTCGTCCAGGGTGGTCACCGCCAGCTGCACATTGCGCACCGAGGCAAGAAAACCACGGCGCGCACTGCCGCCGGCCAGCAGGCCGCCATGCACCGCCATCGCCTGGGCGCCGAATTCGATGCCGCACAGTGCGGGCACGCCGCCGTCCAGGCGCAGGGGACTGGCGGCATCGCGATGACTGACCGCGGTGCAGACGATGCTGTCCTGGTCCCAGCTTTCCACCGTATGCAGCAGACACATGGCGTCGGCATGGGGAATCAGCGCGCACAGCTGCGCATGGTTCAGCGGCATGGCGCGATCTCCACGTCGACACTGGTCTGCAACTGCGCCTCCAGGGTGATACTGCGCGCCTCGCCGGCGGCCACGGCAGCCAGCAGCGGCAGGATACGCGCCGCCGGATTGCCGCGGCGCAATTCTTCCAGTCCCGTCTCCGCCATCGGCGTTGCCGTGCCCCCGGCCCGGGCCGCGGGCAATTCCAGACTGGCCAGAGCCGGTGCGGCGGGTTCCGCCTCCAGCAGCAGAGCAGCGCCGAAATGCGACAGCACCGGCCGCTTGCTGTACAGCGGTTCGGACGCCGGCAGGTCGTAGCACACCAGCAGCACCGGCAGCCGCTCGACCCAGACCTGGCTGCAGGCGGCCTGCAGGCCGGCCACCACGCTCCAGTCATGGGCCGATAAACTATTGGAACTCAGATGCGAACCGGCGGCGATACACCAGTATCCGGCAGCGGCATTGTGCACCGAGTTATGAAACAGCGTCGGTGAAACGAAGCGTTCGGCCTCGGCCAGGGCGAGACAAATCTTCTGGGAAATTTCCAGATCACCGCCGGAGGACGCAAATACCGATGCCACCGAGCCGGCATCGCGCCCCGCCGCCCGCATCGCCGCATCGGCCACATAAATCGCCAGCTTGCCGGCGGCGCCGCAGCGCCGCCGTTCGGTGGCCGGCAGAATGTCGGGTGAATACTTGGGCAGCTCGCGATCGACATAGGCCCGCCGTCCGGCCAGTATCTCACGCCCGCTCTGCCAGTCGGGCAGGCCGGGACCGAGCAAACCGATACTGCTGATATAAACCCGCATCAGCTGTCCTCCCGGCCGACAATCAGGCTGCAGTTGTTGCCGCCGAAACCGAAGGAGTTGCTCAATACCGTGCGCAGGGCGCGTCGTTCGGTTGTCAACTGGATGTGCCCGCCGAACGCCGGGTCGACGCTGCGGGTATTGAGGCTGCGCGGCACGACGCCATGCTCCAGGCACAGACTGCTGAAGATGATTTCGGTGACGCCCGCCGCGCCCAGGGTATGACCGGTCCAGCCCTTGGTCGAACTGCCCGGTACGCCGCTGCCGAACACGGCGCTGACCGCCTTGTCCTCCACCGTATCGTTGGTGGGGGTGGCGGTGCCGTGCAGATTGATGTAGTCCACCTGCGCCGGCGCCAGTTGTGCCCGCTGCAAGGCCTGCTCCATCGCCAGCCGCGCCCCCAGTCCCTCGGGGTGAGGCGTCGACATGTGGTGGGCATCGCTACTCTCGCCATAGCCCAGCAGACGGATGGGCGGCAGCGACTCCCCAGGCGTTTTTTCCAGCAGGGCGAATCCGCCGCCTTCTCCCAGGGACAGGCCATTGCGCTGCGCGTCGGCGGGCCGGCAGATGTCCGGCGACACCAGTTCCAGGGAATTGAAACCGTAGAGGGTGGTCAGGCACAGGCTGTCGACGCCGCCGACCAGGGCCGCGTCCGCCAGGCCGGCGTAGATCAGGCGGTAGGCATCGGCGAACACCTTGGCGCTGGAGGAGCAGGCGGTGGAAACCACCAGCGCCGGGCCGGTGATCTGCAGGTAGTTCTGCACGAAATCGGCCACGGAATAGATATCGTGGGTGTGGCGGAAACTGAAGGCAGCGGGCAGGGCGCCGGCGGCATCGCGCTGCTTGAACGCCAGTTCGGTGCTGAGGATGCCCGAGGTGCTGGTGCCCAGCACCAGGGCGATGCGCTCGCGGCCATGGCGGCGGATCGCCGTCGCCACCGCGGCGACGAAATCGTCCTGTTGCAGAGTCAGCTGCGCCAGGCGATTGTTGCGGCAATCGAAGGCCGCCAGGTCGCCGCGCACCGGCAGGCGCTCCAGATCCGGCACCCGGCCGATGTAGGTGTTGAGATCGACATCGGGGAAATCATTGGGCCGCAAACCACTGCGCCCCTGCAACAGGGCATCCACATTGGCCTGCTTGCCGGCGCCCAGGGCGTTGGTCAGAGTATAGGCAGTAAGATAAAGAGCGTGCATGGTCTCTGCTGCAATTAGTCGGCTGCCGCCACGCGCGGCGCGCTGTACACAGCGTACAGGAAACTCAACAGGGTGCCCAGGCTGACGGTCAGGCCGATGGCGTGCAGCACCGGGGTCACCGCAAACGCCAGGATACCAAAAACCAGGATCGTGGTCATGGCGCAGATCAGCAGGGCGCGCAGGGTCTGCGCACGTTCCTCGCCCGCGTCCTGGTGGCGCTGGAAAAACAGGCTGTAGTCCATGCCAATGCCGATGACCAGCAGCAGTGACGCCAGGTGCAGCAGGTGCAGGCGCTCGCCCAGCAGCAGCAGGCACAGGGTGGTGACCAGCGCTGCCGCCGCCGTCGGCAGAAACACCCGCAGGGCGCCGGGCAGCGAGCGCAAACCCAGCAGCAGCGCCAGGAAGATGCCGACCGCGCCGATAGCAGCCAGCCCCAGGGCGTGATCGCGGTAACCGGACATCAACTGATTGGACTGCGCCTTCAGATCCAGCAACACCACATCCTGGGCCGCCGCCATGGTCGCCAGGCGCTGCTCCAAGGCGGCGTAGTCGCTGATATTCACCAGCGGCACCAGGCCAAACCACTGATCCCCATGACGAAACACCAGGTTGTCCACCTGCTGGCCCAGGGCGGTCCGGCGAAACTCCGCCAGGGTCAGCGGCGGCAACTGGCGGCTGGCCTGCGCCGCCGTGACAAACCCAGCGAAGGCGTCGGCCCGGAACGGCAGGTCCGCCAGCCCCTGGCGCAGATTCGCCGCCAGCGCATCGACCGCCGGGATGGCCTGCTGCCGCTGCCGTTGCCGCGCCTGACTGGCCAGATAACGACTGATGATCTCGTAGTGGCGAATGACACCGTCGTTTACCAGCGCGTCCAGCAAGGGTCGCAACTGCTCGCTGCGCTGTAACAGCGCCTCATCGCTGGCGGCGGAAACGAGGATGAAATGGCGTGTGTCCGGCGCCCCCAGCTGATCGCGCAGATGACGATCAAGATTTTTCTGAGCCTTCTGCTCGGGATTGAGACTGGCGATGTCCTCCTCCCAGATCTGGCGGTCACCCAGGATAAAGAGCAGGGCGGCGCCGGCCACCAGCCACAGCGCGATACGCAGCGCCCGGCGCGGCCGCAGCAACGGATCCAGCGCCGTGCCGCGCCAGCGCACGCTCCAACTCGCGGGCACCAGCAGCGGCAGCAGCCAGCGCGTCACCAGCACCGCCACCGTCAGACCCACGCAGGCGAACAGGCCCAGCTGCACCAGGCCGGTAAAATCGGAAAACAGCATGGCGAAATAGCCGATGACCGTGGTCACCAGCCCCAGGCGCAGGGTGGGCCAGATGCGCGCCATGGTAAGCGCGGCGGCTTCCTGCGGTGCTTTATGTGCGAAAAGATGCGTGGGATAGTCCACCGCCACGCCCACCAGGGTGGCGCCGAAAGCCAGGGTGATGCCGTGCAGAGCGCCGTACCACGCGGTGACTACCGCCACCGCCGCCAGCAGACCGCTGACCAGGGGCAGGGCGCTGAGCAGCACCAGACTGAGATTGCGGAACACCAGGGTGAGAAAGGCCAGCATCAATACCGTAGTCAACAATGAGATGCGGCTGACCTCGCCGGCGATGAGATCCTTGGCCTGCTGGGCGAACAGCGCCGGGCCGCTGAATTGCAGGTGCAGCGGCTGCAACAGCGGGTCCTGCTGCATCACGCTGCCGAGGAAACTCATCACCTGCTGCTGCGCCTCCAGGGAAAACGCCGGCGCCACGGTGCGCGCCACCAGCAAGGCCTGGGTCCCGTCCTTGCTGAACCAGACGTCGTGCTGCTGTTCGGGACTGGAAGGCGGACGCAGACTGAGCAGGTAATCGAGATAGGCGGAGGTGGGATCCGCCTGCACATCGTTCAGCGGCAGCGCCACCATGCTGCTGGTGAGGATGCGCAGCTGGCGCTGCAGGGCGGCGTGCAGGCTGGCACTGGAAAAATACACGGCGTCGACGCGATCGTTGAGCAGGTAACGGTAGGAAAACAACAGCGGCTGCTGCGCCGGCGTCCACTGCTCGGCGCCGTTCTGCACCATGTCAAACAGACCGCTGGCTTCAGCCCGGCGCCGCAGCTCGCGGCTGGCCTGCGCCAGCTTGACCGGTTCGGCGCCGTCCACCGCCAGCAGCAGCAGACGCGAAGCGGCGCCGGTACGCACCTGCTCCAGCAGGATGGTCTGCAACGGCGAGGCCCCGGTGGGCAGGAACTGGCTCATGTCCGTCACCAGCCGGGCATGACTGGCAACATAGGTGCCGGTGGCTGCCAGCAGCACCAGCCAGGCGAGGATCCAGGGATGGGGCCGCAGGCGCATGCCGGACGGTCAGGAGCCGGGAGCGATGACCACGCGGGACTCACCCCCCGCGGTTTGCACGATACGAAACTCGCGAATACCGATGTCATTGCCGGAGATATGAATTTCGCGCACGCTTTCCTCCACCGCCGCATCCCTGGGGGTCAGGCGCAGGTGCCAGCCATCGGCCTGCGCCAGCTTCTGCACCCGGTAGTTGGCACGCAGGGCGGCGGCGTCGCCGGCCAGGGTGGCACGCAGACTATCGACCACGATTTTCATTTCCGGCACCGACGTCAGAGAAAGGGTGCGGCGCGGTTCACCGGCATGCTCGAGGATGACCTGGTCGCCATCGATGATCTGACGTTCGTCGTAAGGTTTGTGTATGTGTTTTTCCAGGTAGGCGGGTGCGCGGTAGATCAGCTGCCCCTCCAGTTCCAGGGTGTGCGCCAGCAGCCCGGAGGTTTTATATTCCTTGAACTCGCCGACGAACTCACGGTGCTGGGCGAAACGCGCCAGCAGGGCAGTTATATCACCGTCGTCGGCCGCCAGCAGCGGCCACGGCCACGCCAGCAGCAACAGGCACCCGAGGGATCTAATTTTCATCGGCGCGCTCCCAGACATCGTAGAAATTGAACCAGTTGGTCGGCTGCAGACGGCAATAGTATTCCAGCCTGTCCACATAACGCTGCATCAGCGCCGCCAGCTCCTGCTCGCGCTGCTGGCGATCCAGATCCACGCGCGCGGCCAGTTCCTCGAAGAATATTTCATAGCAATTCCCGCCGCGATACAAGGCCGCGCCGAAAACCACCGGCAGCTTCAGCACGCTGGCCAGCATCAGCGGCCCGGCGGGGAAGCGCGCCGGCTGGCCGAAAAAATTGCAGCTGACGGCCTTGTCGCCCTCGCGCACCCGGTCGCCTAGAATACCGATGAGCTCGCCCTTGTCGGCGGCTTCCTTCACCCGCAGCAGGGTTTCCGGCTCGCCGATGGCGATGACGCGCCGCGCCAGCTCGGGATTCAGGCAGTTGATCACGTCGCGCATCTTGGCGGCGTTTTCCTCGTACATCAGAATGCGTATCGCCAGGCCGCGATCGCCGCCCAGCACCCGCATCACTTCGAAACTGCCCAGATGGCCGCCAAGCAGAATGCAGGCCTGCTGCCGGTCGAGATAGCGCAGCAGCGCCTCGGCGTTGTGCACCTTCACATTCAGCCGGCGGTAATCGCCGGTCAGCAGAAAAATCCGGTCCAGCGCCACGCAGGCGAAATCATAATAATGGCGAAACACCTGCCGCCAGCCCACCGGCGCGCCATACACCCGCTGCAGATAGCCGCGCGACGCCCGGTTAGCCTGCCGTGAAAACAGCATGAAATAAAAACAGATGGGATAGAGAATCAGCCGGCCGGTGCTGCGCCCCAGCAAACGGGTGGCATTGACGAACAGCACCAGCAGCAGTTTGCTGCCGCGCTCTCGCTGCTTGAGCCAGTTGGCGCTCACGCGCTACCCCGCGCCACCGCCTCAGTACGTTTCATACGTCATGCTGCCGCTGACCAGCGGCGCGTCCGCCAACAGGCACTGGAATTTGACCGTTCCCGGTTTGCTGACCTCCAGATCGACGACGAACGCCGTCGCCGGCAACAGGGGGCGGATGAATTTGACATTGGGGATGCCGGTCACCCGCAGCGGCACCGCCAGCTGGCGGCGCAGGCAGCGCTCGACTTCGCTCAGCAGCACCACGCCCGGCACCACCGGCTGCCCGGGAAAATGGCCGGGCAGGCTGGGATGATCCGCCGGGATGATGCAGTCACAGCGCGCCATCAGCGTTGCTCCTCCGACAAATAATCCGCCGCCAGCCGCAGCAGCGCATCCCGCGGTAGCTTGCCGGCGGCATTGCGCGGCAGGCGTTCCAGCAGCACCACCGGCCGCGGCATGAATGCCGGATCCAGCAGGGCGCGCAGACCGGCGTTGATCTCCTCCGCGCTGCGGCCCGGCGCCACGACGAACACCGCCAGACGGCGCACTTTCTCGTCCTTGTCGTCGGGATTGAAGAACACGCCGTCCAGCACCCCCGGCAGCGACAGCAGTTTGGCATTCAAATCGCCGAGCGAAGCGCGTTTGCCGGCGATATTGACCATGTCGGTGCTGCGCCCCAGCAGGCAGAATCGGCTGTCATCGATGCGCTCGATCACATCGCTGACCGGCAGCGGCTGGCCGATATAGGGGGCGTGCAGGCGATATCCGCCGGCGTCGTTGCCCAGGGTGATCTTGTCGAACAATTGCCAGATCTGGCTATCCACCGTGCGCCGGGTGGCCGCCGAGCCGATTTCGGTGAAACCGAATATCTCGAACACCCGGGTGGCGAACAGGGCTTCGGCCTCCGCCGCCAGCGCCGCCGACAGGGGCGCGGTGGCAGAAAGAATGAAATGCAGCGGTGGCAATTTAATCCCCTCGGCCACCAGCGCGCGGATATGCACCGGCGTGGTCACCAGGATGCGTGGCGCCGGTACGGCGGCCAGCGCCTGCGCCACATCCTGCGGGAAAAACGGCCGTCCGGCATACATGCCCCAGCCCCACTGCATGGGCAGCATGACCGAGGTTTCCAGACCGTACATATGCTGCGGCGGCACGGTGGCGACGATGCCGCCGGGCGCGCAGGAATCCAGGCCCAGGCGCCGGCCGGTCATCTGCGCCACCTCGCTCAGGCACTCCCAGGACTTGGTATTGGGTTTGGGCACGCCGGTGCTGCCGGAGGTAAACGCAATCGCCAGCGACTGGCTGGGAGCGTAAGCCAGCGCCGGCAGGGCGGTGGTCCTGCCACCGGCCAGCAGTTGCTGGATCTGCAACACCGGCACCCCGGCGAATTCCCCGGGACCGTCCGCCAGAATATAGAGATCGGGGTAGCTGCTCTGGACCTGGCGGATGAACTCCGGCACCCGGGTGGGCAGCAGCAAATTGACGTGCATTTTCTCCATGGCGGCCGCCAGCCCCAGCAGAAAGTGGTAGCGGTCGTCACATAAATTGATCACATAACGGCTGTCGGGCAGGCGGGAAACCAGCGCCGCCACCTGGCGGGAGAATTCGTCGCGCGACACCGCGCGGTCGGGATAGTACGCCACGACGGAACTGTCGCTGGCGAGCAAAGGATCAAGCCTGAGCAAAGTGACTACCTGCCTACCTTCCGTCCATCCCTTTGAGGCCGCACGGATATTTTACGCCGAGCGACTGTGCTGGATATGGGTGGTTAACGCACGCAGCGAGGAAAATATCTGAGCATTATTACTGTCATCGGAGCGCAGCTGAAAACCATATTTCTTGCTAATGGCCATGGCCAGTTCCAGCGCGTCGATTGAATCCAGTCCCAGGCCGCTGCCGAACAATGCCTCAGTGGGTTTAATGTCGGCGGAATCCACATCCAAATTCAGGGTATCGACGATCAATTTCGCGACTTCGGATTCAAAGGGTGTAATTTCAGACATCTTTTAACCTTAGTGATAATTATACGATCAAGCGCTGGCATCATAAGGGGTTTGCAGGCGATTTTCTACAGCAAAACATGTTCCACTTTGCGACCCGCTGACCGCGGCACTCTGCCCGCTGCAGGCAGCGCCGGGCGAATTTCGCGTCGAAATTTTCCCCAACCACCATTATAATGGCCGCCCGATTGCCGCCGGCGATGACAGCGAAGACGCCGGTGAAACGCCCGCCAGGACAAGTCAAATATATGGCGCGCTCTTGTCGCATGACCCACGCCACGCTGGGATCAAAGGCGCCTGCATTCCAGCGGAACGCATTGACCGGAGGATTTTGCGTGGTGTATACGGTGATAACATTAGCACATACACCTTCGGCGGATGTAGAATTTACCCGTACCAGCTTCCGGTCCGAAGTTTGCAGAACAAGGGGAGCTACAGCCTATCGGCATCACGCCCATAAAAGCTGTAATGACATAGAGCGCAGCGGCCACGAACTGATTCCCGGGCAGGGGTAGTCACCACCGCCCCGGCCAGAGTCCAGAAAATAAACGGTGATTAGTATCATGAGCCGAAACAACAGAACTAAAATGCACCAGGTGTCTGACCAGCAATGCCATTGACTACCCAGAACGCCGCCGTTCCTTCCGCTTTGCAGGCTCTGCGGGATCAGCCGATGCCCACGGAAGTGCTGTACGTGCCGCGTGCCGAAGTGCAGTCCACCGTCGCCGGTCTGACCCATCCGCCGCTGGCCATTATCGATTACAGCGGCCAGCCCCCCAGGCCCGACCACGCCTCGCCGGTAATGCACATCCATGTGGAACTGCCGCAGTTGGCGCCACAGGAGCTGGTGGAAATCTGGAAATCCAATTCCCCGGTACAGATGAGCCGGCATGATAATTGGCATCTGGCGCGCAACGATCAGGTGCTGTTCGCCAGCGTCGAACTGGAGGACCATCCCGAACGACCGATCGAAGACGCCGCCATCCTGCACTATCAGCACCTGTTCCGCCTGATTCAGGAGCAAGGCTATCCGCACCTGCTGCGCATGTGGAACTACTTCCCGGCGATGAATGAAGAACCCGGCGGCCTGGAACGCTACAAGCAGTTTTGCGTCGGCCGCCACCGCGCGTTCGAGCAGCGGGAGCGCAACTTTGAACGCTCCCTGCCCGCTGCCAGCGCCATCGGCACCCAATCGGGCCACAAGTTCGTCATCTATTTCCTGGCATCCCGGCTGCCGGGGGTGCAGGTGGAAAACCCGCGCCAGGTCAGCGCGTTCTGCTATCCGCCACTGTACGGACCAGCCAGCCCGTCCTTTTCCCGAGGCGTCGCCTGCCGCTGGGCCGACGGCGAACAGCTGTTCCTGTCAGGCACCGCCAGCGTGGTCGGTCACGAGACCGTGCACCAGGGTCAGGTACGGCAGCAGCTGGAAGAGACCCTGACCAATATATCCGTGCTCTGCGATCACGCCAACGCCGGCGGCGCCTTCAGCGGCAGCCTGGACAACCTGACCGGCATCAAAGTGTATGTTCGCCACCGTGAACACTACGAACTCATCCGCAGCGTCCTCGAAGCGCGCTTTGCCGGCGCCGGCCCCATCCTTTACGTCCTCGGCGACATCTGTCGCGCCGATCTGCTGCTGGAAATCGAGGGTGTATTCAATCTGCGCTAGACCGCTGGCCCGCGGTCGCGGCACGACTCTCCGCCACCTGCCATGCGCCGCCGCGCTGCTGATGCTGCTGGCGGCAACCGCGCCGACGGCCCGCGGGCAAATGGTACCCCTGTGGGAAGGGGGTCTGGGCGTGGCGGCCCTGTATATGCCGGACTACCGCGGCTCCAAGCACTATCAGAGCTATGTTCTGCCCATTCCCTACCTGGTTTATCGCGGCGAAAAGCTGCGCCTGGACCGGCAGGGATTGCGTGGCGTCCTATTTGACTCGGACAGGATATATTTCGACGTCAGCGTCGCCGGCTCGGCGCCGGTGAACAGCCGCGACAATAAACGTCGCGCCGGCATGGACGATCTGGACCCGGCACTGCAGCTGGGGCCCTCGCTCAAGATCAATGTCTACGGCCGGGAAGAAACCCGCAAATTCATCACCCTCGCCTTGCCGGTGCGCAAGGTGGTCACCACCAACTTCGCCCGTTACGAAGGCCAGGGTTACGTCAGCAACCCGCTGATCAACTTCAATTACGGCGCCTTCCAGCCGCTGGACTGGAACCTGGGACTGTCCTGGGGACCCTTGTTCGCCGACCAGCAGTATCACGACTACTTCTACTCAGTGAGCGCCGCCGACGCCACGCCGCAACGGCCGGAATACCATGCCCGCAGCGGCTACAGCGGCAGTCGCCTGACGTTTACCCTCAGCTCCACCCTCGGCAGTTACTGGCTGGCCACGTTCGCCATCTACGATAATCTGCACGGGGCGGTGATCGACGACAGCCCGCTGGTGGACAGCAAACAATCCTATTTCCTCGGCTTCAGCGCCGCCTGGCTGTTCGGCAAGTCCACCGAGCTGGTACCGGAACGGGACTGAGCGCAGGCGCCGCATGCCCGAACTGCCGGAAGTCGAAACCACCCGCCGCGGCATCGCGCCGCATCTGCAGGGACGGCGCATCGCCCGGGTGATCGTGCGCCAGCCGCGGCTGCGCTGGCCGGTGCCGCGTAATATCAACAGCGAGACCGCCGGAGCGACGGTGCAGGCGGTGCAACGCCGCGGCAAGTACCTGTTGCTGACCCTGGACGGCGGCACCCTGATCCTGCACCTGGGCATGTCCGGCAGCCTGCAGGTGCTGGCGGCGGACACCCCCGCCGGCAAGCACGATCACCTCGACATCGTACTCAGCGACGGTCGTTGCCTGCGCCTGCACGATCCACGGCGCTTCGGCGCCGTGCTGTGGACCCGTCAGGACCCGCAGCAGCACAAACTGCTGGCACAGCTGGGACCGGAACCGCTGAGCGCGGCGTTCGACGCCGCCTGCCTGTACGCCAGCACGCGCAAGCGGCACTGCGATATCAAATCACTGATCATGAATTCACAGATTGTGGTCGGGGTGGGAAATATCTACGCTTGCGAAGCGCTGTTCCTGGCCGGCATTCGCCCGTCGCTGCGCGCCTCCCGCCTGTCGGCGGCGCGCAGCGCGCGACTGGTGGACGCCATCAAGGATGTACTGCGCAAGGCCATTGCCGCCGGCGGCACCACTCTGCGCGACTTCACCGACAGCGACGGCAGGCCAGGTTACTTCAAGCAACAGCTGCAGGTCTACGGCCGTGAAGGCCAGCCCTGCGTCAATTGCGGACACCCCGTCAAACGGCAGGTCAGCGGGGGACGCTCCACGTTCTACTGCGCCCACTGCCAGCGCTGACGCCAGCAGCCATCAGGCGGCGCGGTTAAGCGCTTCCAGCAGCTGCTTCATATTCATACTGTGAATATCGCCCGGCGTTTCTCCGCTGCCCTGGATCGCCCGGCGCACCGCTTCAGCGAAAGAGATGCCCTCGCGCTGCGCGCTGGCGTTGAGTTTGCGCACCAGTTCCGAGGGCAGAAGTTTCGCCTCAAACTGCTGCAGTTGCGAATGTGTCGTCGATTTCATGCTAGTGCCTCGCGTGTAAAAGTCTCACCGGCAAATGCCGCCTGTATCAAACTATCGACAGGCACCGGCGCGACCGCAGCGGGCAATGCGCCGAAGCGTGACCGCCATCACAAAAACTCACACCAGCGCCTGCCGGTAGGGCTGTTCGGCAAACCACTGACAGAGAAAATTCATCAAGACACGGATGCGGCTGTTGCTTTGCACATCGCGGTGGCACACCACCCAGAACTCGAGACTGGGCAGCGGCACCCAGCGCATGATGTGCTGCAGCTCCGGCCAGTGCACCGCCAGGTCGCAATGGGTGGCGACGATACCGGCGCCGGCCCGGGCCAGGTGTATCTGCATCAGCATGTGATCGGTGCGCAGGGGAAAATCGCTGCGCGCGAACTGATAGCCCTGGCGGGCGGCGCCGTCGATGAAATCCATGTCCTGGTCGAAACCGATGATCGTATGGTGCCGCAAATCCTCGACGGAGGCCGGCTCCCCGTACTGGCGCACATAGTCGTGGTGAGCGTAGAAACCCAGCGCCAGATCGGGCAGGCGCCGTGCTACCAGATCCGGCTGCTCCGGCCGGAACATGCGCAGCGCGATATCCGCTTCGCGCTTGCTCAGACTGCTGGCGCGGTTGCTGATTACCACCTCCAGCTGCACCGCCGGATGCGCCCGGCGAAACTCCGCCAGCGCCGCCGGCAGCAGGTAGATGCCGACGATTTCATTGACGCTGATGCGCACCTCCCCCTCCAGATCCTGCGCCATGCCCGACACCTGGCGATCAAAGCGCTCCGCCGCCTCGGCCATGTGCTGCGCCGTTTCCAGCAGCGACAGGCCGGCCTCGGTGATCTGCACCCCCTGCGTGGTGCGGCGAAACAAGTTCAGGCGAGTTACCTCTTCCAGCTGTTGTATGGCCCGGGTGAGCGTGGGCTGGGAAACTCCCACCTGGCGGGCGGCGGCGCTCAGGCTGCCGGCCTGCGCCACGGCGAGAAATAATTTGATCCCGGTCCAGTCCAGGTTATTCATATATGAATCTCCGCCATGATTTTATATCTATAGCACTTATATATTCGCATTGCCATACTTCTTTCCACAGACACCCCTGAGGAGAGATCACCCATGAAAAAAGCACTAATTTTAGGCTATCGCGGCAATTTCGGCGGCCATATGGCCAAGGCGCTGTTGCAGCAAGGCTGGCAGCTGCGCGCCCTGCTGCGCTCACCGGCCGCGGTGGACGCCGCGGTGGACGCCGCGGTGGAATGCGTCCACGGCGATGTGGCCGACCTGCAAACCCTGCGGCAAGCCGCCCAGGGCGTGGACCTCATGGTGTACGGCATCAGCCCGGCCGGCTACGACTGGGAAAACAAGGCACTGCCCTGGCTGGAAAACGCGGCCACCGTTGCCGAAGAACTGGGCCTCACCCTGGTGTTTCCGGGCAACGTCTACATCTACGACCCGGCCGACGGACCCACCTTCACCGAGTCCAGCCGCCATCGGCCGCCGGCCGACCTGGGCCGGATTCGCGTGGCGATGGAACAGCGGCTGCAGACCGCCAGCACCCGGGGAGCACGGGTGATTGTCCTGCGCGCCGGCGATTTCATCGGCACCGGCAGCCCCAGCAACTGGATCAACCACTTGATCAAGAAAACGGCGCGGGGCTACCAGGTGCAGGCCGCCGGCCCGCGGGAACTGATCCATACCTGGGCCTACCTGCCGGACGTGGCGCGCACCCTGGGCGCCCTGATCGAACGCCGCCAACAATTGCCGGCCTACGCGGAGTTCAACTACCACGGCTACCGCGCCAGCTTCACCGATCTGGCGTCGGCAATGGCCGCCGCCAGCGGTAAAGCGGTGACGGTCTCGGCCTTTCCCTGGTGGTTCTTCCGCCTGCTGGCGCCGGTGTCGGTGTTATTCCGCAACCTGGTGCGCATGCGTTACCTGTGGCAGCGGGAAATCAATCTCGATGACAGCCGCCTGCGTGCCCTGCTGGGTACCGAGCTGTACCACACGCCGCTGCCGCAGGCCCTGCGCGACAGCGGACTGGCGTCCTGAGGCGGCACGGCCCACCGGGGGCAGGGTCGTCGGTGCTGATGTTATGGTAAATCCTGCGGGAACGATTTGAATCCGCCTGCCTGAACGCATATGATTTTCGCCGGCAGGACGGCAGACAACCCTAAGGAAAACTCCATGACCCAGCAGCATCGCACGCACCGCGCCCCCGGTTTTTCATTCAGCCCGTGCTCCGGCCTGCGCTGCCTGGCGCCGTGGCTGCTCGCCGCCCTGTTGCTAGGCGCCTGCGACAGCGGCGGTGGCCAGGGCGGTGCCGACAGCGGACTGCTCCCCCCGGCCAATGTGCGCGCCAGCCAGAATCAGGGCAATATCACCCTCAGCTGGGACCCGGTGGCGGGCGCCACGTCCTACACCCTCTACCTGGCCAGCCAGCCGGGCATCAATGCACGCAACTATGGCGCACGGGCCAACGGCCGACGTCATGAAGGCATCAGCGGCACCCAGATCACGGTGCCGGGCACCTTCCGCAATCACACGCCGTATTACTTCGCGGTCAGCGCCAGCGATGGCAAGGGCGAAGGCGCGACCTCCCGCGCGATCTCCCTGACCATCGACATACCGCCGCCAGCCTTCGCCGCGCTGCCCACCCTCAGCGCCGACGCGCCCAGCGCCGACACGCCACTGGCAAGACTGCTGACCGTCAACGCCACCAGCAACTGCAGGGTCAGCGTGGTGCTGAGCAACGATACGCAGTCGCTGCGCATCGACTTCAACGATTACGGTCTCGAGCACAGCCTGCCGTTGCTCGGACTGCGCGCCGGCACCACTTACACCACGACCGTGCAACTGATCAATCGCGCCGACGAAAAACTCGACGCCGAGCGTAATTTGCTGCTGACCACCGCGCCACTGCCCGACGGTTTCCCGGCCATCGACGCCAACGGCCTGGCGTCGCGCATGGAGCCGGGTTTTACCCTGTTCAATGTCATTCCCGAGGGCGATACCAATAAATTGTTCCGCCACCTGCTGGTAGCGGTGGATGCCGCCGGCAAGGTCGTCTGGTATCAACGCGGCGCGGAATATCTCGATGTGCGCCAGCAGGCCGATGGCAATCTCATGGTCATGGAGGGTAATAGCCTGGTGGAAATGACCATGCTGGGCGAGCACCTGCGCGAGTGGAAAGCCGTGGGCGCCGGCGGCAACCCCGGCCAGGCGATACCGGTGCAGGCCGAGGTCTTCCACCATGACATGACTCCCATGCCCAACGGCCACTTCCTGACCCTGTCCATCGAAACCCGCAACTATGACCAGTACCCCAGCAGCGAGACGGATATCACCAGTCCGCCGGCGCCGGCGCTGGTGGTAGGCGATGTGGTGGTGGAATTCGCCGCCGACGGCAGCGTGGTCCAGCAGTGGAAATTGCTGGACATGCTGGATCCCTTGCGCATCGGCTACGGCTCAGTGGACCTCAACTACTGGGATGTCAAATACCCCAACCAGGACCCCAAGGACTGGGCGCACGCCAATGCGGTACTGTACGACGCCAGCGACGACAGCATCATCGTCAGCCTGCGTCACCAGGATGCTATCGTCAAGTTCGGCCGCGAAAACGGCGAGTTGCGCTGGATTCTGGGTCCGCATGACAACTGGGATGCAACGCGTTTCGGCCCCTACCTGCTGACCCCGCTGGGCAACGAGCAGTATTTCTTCCCCTTCCATCCCCATGCGCCGGCGGTGATGAGCAACGGCCACATCCTGGTGTTCGACAATGGCAACGAACGCGCCAGCCCGCCGCAGCCGAAAATGGCCGCTGGCGTCAGTTTCAGCCGCGCCGCCGAATACGAGATCGACGCGCAGGCGAAGACGGTCAAACTGGTGTGGCAGTACGGTGAAAACGCCAGTCCGCGCCGCTTTTCACCGTTTCTCGGCGACGCCGACGAGCTGCCGATCACCGGCAATATCCTTATCACCTTCGGCAGTCTGATCGACACGAACAATACCTACACCGCTGCTATTCTCGAAACTCCGCACACGGCGGACGCCAGCCCGGTACTGCAACTGACCGTGACCGATCCCGTGGCCAGCGGTGGCCTGGCGGGCTGGCGTGTGTATCGCGCCGAGCGCATCCCCGACCTGTACAGCAGCAGCCAGGCCAGGATTACCTACCTGCCATGAGCGCCTTCAGTTTGGACAGCGCCGAAGCGCTGACAGTCACGGACGAGGAACTGCAGCAGTTGCTGTCTACGGTCTACGTCGAGGGTGGTTATACCGATCCGCAGCGGGCGGTCAGCATGTTCGCCGGCCCGGCGGTGCGCGCCCGCGGCCAGCTGCTGTGCGCGCGTCACCAGCCCGACGGCGCCCTGGCCGGCAGCGTGATCGTCGTCTTTCCCGGATCGGCGGCGCGCCGTCTGGCGCAGGGCGACGAATGCGAAATGCACCTGCTGGCCGTCCATCCGAGCTATCGCCGCCACGGCCTGGGCCGGCGGCTGGTGCATGCCGCACTCGAGCGCATGGCCGCCGCCGGCTATCGGCAAATGCTGTTATACACCCAGACCAGCATGCACCCGGCGCACCGCCTGTACACCACCTGCGGCTTCAGCCCGGTGCCGACGCGCGACTTCCGGCAGAACGACCGCGACTATCGAGTATTTGAGAAAACTCTTACCCCCTGAACACCGGCAGGCAGCAAAACCCGGGAGGCGATGGCAACCGCCGGGTCGCACCCTGGCATCGGTTGCTCAGCTGATGCCGAAAGTGAGCAAGGGGGGCAGATGGATGACGCCGACACTGAGGGCCAGCAACAACATGACGATGGCGACGTGCAGCGCCATGATGGCACGCGACAGCAGCCGCGCGGGATCGAACAGCGACCGCGCCGGCTGACTTGCGGTTTTCGCTTTGGCTTTGGACCAGGACTGCTGGTTCAGATGGTATGAAGCGTAGATTTTCACCAGTGACCCCACCCACTGATCGTAAACCTGCAGCGGCAGATCGATGACCGAAATCTGCTTGCCGTTCATCGCCACCACCAGCAGCTGCAGGGAGCGGGTGACGATCACCCAGATCAGATAAAAAACGGCGTAATACCAGGAGTGCGTGATCACCAGCAGGGTGGCGTTGACCGGTCCGACCAGGGTAGTCCACATGGAAAGCCGCTGATCGAGAATGGCGAACCAGATGAAAAACCCGGTGCACCCCGGCCCCAGCGCCAGCGCCCGGGCGTTGTTGCGCAGCATATTGCCGTTCCAGCGGAAGGTCAGGGGAATGGTGAGGCGAAAGAAGGAGTCCGTCCGGCTCTCCAGGGAATACACCAGCACGTCGGGAACGTACAACATGTTCCACCGCTCCTTGAGCAGGTGGTACCAGGTGCTTTTGTCATCACCCATCAGGAAACGAAAACGCCCGAACAGCCAGTGATTGAGATGGTCGGCCTCGACGCCGCGGATGAAATGCTCCGACAGCACGGTAGGCGCGCGAAAAATGGAAAACCGGCCGGTCAGCGTCAGCACCTTGCCGGAGAGCGCATGGGATTTCATCATCGCGTGGCGGCGGGCGAAGCGGATCTTGTACCACTCGCTGGCCAGCAGCGAGCCATTTTCGACGATGGCGTCCTCGTGCGTCGTCAGGCCGCCGAGCCGGGAGTCCAGCTTGAAGAAGCCCAGGGTGCGGCGGATCGCGCCCGGGGTGATGAGCGAGTCGCCGTCCATGAAAATTACCAGATCGTCCTTCGCCGCCGGCGTCCAGGTCAGCGGATGGTTGTAGTCGCGGGCGATGCAGCGCAGGGCATGCCCCATCGCCACCCGCTTGCCCTGGTTTTGCTGCATGAACATGAGTTTGGCCGCGTTGCCGCCGGCCCGGGCGAACACGCCGCGAATGAACCGGGCCTCGATTTCCTCGCCCACGCTCACCACGATGGTGGTTTGCATCGGCAGGCCGGTCAGCTCCCGCGCCAGGGCGGTGAACACGCGCGCGCTGATTTGCGGATTCTCTTTATAAGACAGCACCATGATGAACAGGCGCCGGGGATAGGGATGGGCCAGAGCGTGATACTGCCGGCGCAGCGCGGGAAAACGCCGCCAGCGGAAAACCAGTCCGCGCAGGATATTCACCAGCCACCAGGAATAGCGCCAGGCGCCGATGACACCGATGACCACGGCGGTGCTGGCCTTGATCGCCCAGGCTTGCTGCGGCATGGCCAGGGCCAGCAGCATGCCCATCACCAGCCAGAACAGGATGGCCGGCAGGGACAGCAACAGGGAACGAATCGGCGGCGATGCCATGCCTTATTGGCCGGAGAAGAAACCGGGCACGACTTTGACTTCCAATGATGCCCCGGGATAGAAATCCGCGGGAATGGACTCCAGTTCCAGACCGACGGCAACTTCGCCGTTTTCCGCCCGCAACAGGGAGGACAGGGCATAGTCCTGCGGCAGCGACGTGTGACCGATGGAAACCACATGCGCCGCGATCGCCGGCCCGCCGCCGCGCGCATACACCAGCGCCTGCTGGTTGATGACCAGGGACTTGACGTCATCAGCACCGAAGTTGGCGACGACGTAAGGCTGCGGCGCCGCCTCGATCACCGCCATGGCTTCGCCTTTTTTCACATACTGCCCCGGCCGTATGGCGAGCGAAAAAATCTTGCCGGCCTGCGCGGCCTTCACCTGATACAGATCACGCGCCGATTCCACCCGGGTCAGCTCCAGATTGGCCTGCGCCAGTTCGGACTGACGCTGCGCCAGATCCACCTGGATCACCTGGGCGTCATTGTTGACGCGCGAACCGTTGAAATAACGGCCGTTCTTCGCCTCCTGCAGCACGTTTTGCGCCAGCACCAGCTGCTCGCGCATCCCCTGCAATCTGGCACCGGCGCGCTTGAGCTCGGCGATCGCGCGATCCAGCTGCGACCGGCCGATCAGGCCCTGCCGGTCCAGCTGATCCAGCCGCAGATAATCGTTTTCCTTGGCCTTATAGTCCGCTTCGGCCTCATCCACATTGGCGCGGGCGGTGGCCAGCTGCTTTTCCGCCACGTTGGTATACATCGACTGGGGAGCGATGGTCTCCTTCACCGCCAGCTCCGCCATGCTCACCGCCGACTGCCGCTGATCGAGTAAATTCTTCGTCGCGGCATATTGAGATTCGATATTGCTGGCATCGAAGCGGGCAATGACATCGCCGGCGCCCACCGCATCCCCCGCCTTGAGCGTCACCGACTCGATGACGCCCTCGACGCCGCTGCTGACGGTAATGAGGTTCCCCGGATAAATGGCCCGCGCGCTGTAGACAAACTGGTTTTGATAAAGCAGCACGCCGGCCACGGCCAGAAAGCACAGCGCCGTAACCAGATAAATCATCGAGCGCAAACGCCGGTGTTTCTGCAACCCCGCCTCCACCGCAGGTTCGGGCAAGGGTTCGATACGGGTGGCGGTGATGGCCGACGGTTTTTTCACCACCGGATGGTCACGATGCACCACCAGGGAAAATTTTCGGGCTTTCATCAGCACCAGCAGTTTGCCGCGGGAGCTTTCCGTCAGATTCACCCAGGCAAAGCCCGCGCGCCGACCGTTGATCCAGACCAGACGGGCTTTCTCCAGAAAATGCTTGGTCGGCGGCGAACCGGGGGGGGCGAGGATCTCGACGTCAACGACATGGCCAAGCGCATAATGTTGCTTGGCATAAAAATCCCGGATGCCGATGCCCTCGAACGACCAGTTTTCGACCGAAACCCACAGGTCCTTCACCAGGGCCTGTTCATCGGTGGTAAACCGCTCGGACTTGCGTAAATCGTTGCTTTCAAAGATTTCTCTATCTGAAGACATAATCAACCGCACCCACACATAAACTCACACCGTCTGGCATCACCCCAGGAAATAAACGCCGGACAGCAACAAATCGGAAGTATCAACCGCCGTTACACAGAAAAGCAGCTCAGGTCAGATAGACTACGGGTAATTTCAGGAATAACTCTGGTATGTTCATCACGGTCGTTCCCTGAATATCAGCCTGCTGGAGCAGGCAAAATTATTATTCCAACGGCGGCAATTATAGCGTTTACCCGTTTTTTTGTCATCAATCTGTGTAAGGACAAAAGTATCTGATAGATATAACTTTTCGCCCAAATTGGTAATTTTCACCATGCGATTCTGACCGGTTCACGACCTCGAAGAGACGTCGGTTAAGGTCCGATATACGAATCACTGACCGCAAAATTCGCGAAATACACGCTGGTTGTCCCGGGCGTGGCCCAGCTGGCATCGTTGCCCCCGAAGAATGTTGAAAACATAAGACCGTCAATTCGCAGCGCGCCCACATCACGAAAGCGCAGCCCGCCCTGCTCAACCACCAGTTTTTCGTCGACCCACAGACGCAGGCTGCCATCGTGCCGCGGCGGCGTATTCAAACGCAGCTCCAGTTCCAGCAAGGTCCAGTGATCTGGCGTAAAGCGCCAACTGCCGCGACCCAGAGAAACACCGTAATCGCCGGGCTGTCCGGGCAAATAAGCGTAGACTTCGCCCGCCCCCTGCGCCCGCCACATCAAACGCACGCTGAAACCATCGCTGCCGTTAGGCTGCTCACCGCCGCGATTACCCTCGCCGCCATACAGGCCCGGCAATTTACCGCCTTTGACAAAAACGAAATCCGCCGGGAAACGCACGTAATAACGCAAATGCAGCGTTTCCGCCGGCGCGTCGCCAACCACCCTGGCGAGAAACCCCAACCCGCCCACCGCCAGCCCCGCTTTTTTCGTCTGCGCCGGACTCCAGCTGCCGCGCGGATAATCCACGCGCATCACCGTAGCAAATTTCCCCAGCGTATCTTTAACGAGGTGAAAGTTTTCCGCGCCATACTGCATCACCACCCCCGGCCAGTCGGACAAGGGCGGCGCCACCTCGAAGCGACTCTGCCAACGCAGCGGCCGCCCCGTTTCCTGGTCGGCCAACACCGGCGCCGCGCCAAAAAACAGAACCAGAACAAGAAGATTCAACAGAACCGGGACACTCACTCTTTGTAGAACCGGGACCCTCATAATTTTCAGATTCGGCAGCAAAATCGACAGCATCGGGACGTCCTGCATGTGCAAGAATTAGCAAGCGTTAGGGTACTCACCAAAGGAAGCGTTGAAAGCGTTGGGACACCCACCGACAACAAAAATTGGGACACCCGCCGTTGCCGCCACAGCTACGCTGCCATATCAGGGCGCCGGTGCCTGGGGGAGAATTTCCGAGACACGCCCCGCTGACCCGTCGTGGCCGGCCGCATTCATATTACCCGACAAAAATGGGACTAAGCGATTTGAAAGCTTCAGCCTCCAAGAGATAACCATTATAACAGTCAATATTTGGTCTATTTAGTCAATTAAATGACATATATAGACCATTAACGGTCTATTATAAATCATTCTTGCCAAGCCACACCGCTGAAACCGCTTCTTCGCCAAGGGAAAGACCTCATTGCAGATCCAATTTAGCCTTACGAAAGTGATATTGTAATAGTTAACATTTCGGCTATATTAGTTACTCAATCCCGTTTATAGATATTTATTAGACTGTTATGGACTTCTTTACGATGACCGACACCGCCATCGAGGCGGAAGTGGGCCGGCGCCTGCGGGAGCTGCGTCTGCGCCAGAACCGGACCCAGCAGGCGCTGGCGGAGGCCGTCACCTTATCCCTCAATTCCATCAAAGCCCTGGAAAACGGCAAAGGAAAAATCTCGACCCTGATCGCCGTTCTGCGGGAACTGGGGATGTTGCAGGAACTGGATCAGTTCCTGCCGGACCCGGGCATCAGCCCGCTGCAACTGGCCCGACAACAAGGTAAAAAACGCCGCCGCGCCACCGGCAGCCGGGGCGGGGAGCCAAACGACGGACAAGACAGCGCATGGTAAGCAAGGTCGACACCGCCCTGGTGTCCCTGTGGGGACACACCGTGGGCGCCGTTTCCTGGCTGGAGGAGCGCGGCTATGGCGTGTTCGAATTTGAACCCGCCTTCCTCGCCGCCGGCCTGGACATCGCCCCCTTGCATATGCCCCTGGCCAGCGCCCGCGCCGGCAACCGCCTGTTCCAGTTCCCGGCCCTGAATAAACAGGCTTTTCATGGCCTGCCCGGTTTGCTGGCGGACACGCTGCCGGACCGGTTCGGTAATGCCATCATCGATGCCTGGCTGGCCCGCCAGGGCAGGGATGGCAGCGGCTTCAGTCCGGTGGAGCGCTTGTGCTACATGGGCAACCGCAGCATGGGCGCCCTGGAATTTTCACCGCCGACCAACCGCAAGTTGGACCAGGCGGTAGACGTGGAAGTAGCCCACCTGGTGGCGCTGGCGCAGACGGTCATGGAAGAACGCGCCGCGTTCAGCAGCGAACTTTCGGGAAATGACAAGGAAAATGCCGAATCTCTGCTGGATATTCTCCGCGTCGGCACCTCCGCCGGCGGCGCCCGCCCCAAGGCGGTCATCGCCCTCAATGCGCAAGGCAAAGTGCTGTCCGGCCAGACCCAGACACCCCCGGGGTTCGATCACTGGCTGCTGAAATTCGATGGTGTCGCCGACCTGGAGCTGGGCGCCCCGCAGGAATTCGGGCGCATCGAATTCGCCTATTACCTGATGGCCCGGGCGGCGGGCATCACCATGAGCGAATGCCGGCTGCTGGAAGAAAACGGCCGCGCCCACTTCCTGACCCGGCGCTTTGACCGGCCGCAGGGACAAAAGCTGCACCTGCAATCCCTGTGCGGCGTGGCCCATTATGATTTCAACCAGGCCGGCGCCTACAGCTACGAACAGGCCTTCACCGTCATGCGCCGCCTGCGCCTGCCGAAAAGCGACGCCCTGCAGCAATTCCGGCGCATGGTGTTCAACATTCTGGCCCGCAATCAGGACGACCACACCAAGAACATCGCCTTCCTGATGAACCCCGACGGCCAATGGCGCCTGTCACCGGCTTTCGATATCACCTATGCGCACAACCCCCACGGCGCCTGGACCAATCAGCATCAGATGTCGATCAACGGCAAGCGCGACGAATTTCACCGCGACGACCTGATCACGCTGGGCGACAGCATCAGCCTGCCGCGCCCCGGCGAGATCATCGATGAAATCCAGGATGCCGTCGCCAGCTGGCCGGCACATGCCACGCAGGCAGGCGTGTCAGCAACCTGGGCGCAACAAATTGGTGAGTATCACCGGCAGCTGTAGCAGTCATCAGCCCTTGTGCCGCCGCTAAACATCACCGCGCACTGATGCGGCGGCGCCCGAATCCCACCAGCGCCAACAGGCCGCTGCCAAACAACCAGAGGGCGGCTGGCACCGGTACGGAGCTGACCGTAGCTGGCACCACAGTGAAATCGCGGCCTGCCTCCAGGAGGTTACCATTAAGGTCGAACATCACCTGACTGGTAAAGCCGACGTCAAAGGTTCCCGCCGCGGTAATCACGCCGGAAATATACAGAAAAGTGAAATCAGTGTTGACGGGTGCACCCGCTAAATTGACCAGCTCCGAGGTGGTGACGGTTCCAGCAACGTTGTCAATGGAAAAGGTTGGCGGTGGCAGAGCAGCATCGATAAACAAGGGATCAACAACCACATAGTTCACCGAGAACATTGCAGGATCAAAGGTCACGGTAAAGCTGGACGCCAGGATCGAGGTGGAAAAATTTCCCTGGATGGCGATAGGTATCGAGTCACCCACCTGAAACGGCGACAGGGGCACGGGCGCCGACACCGTGACTTGCGATGCGCCACTGGCAGCGCTGCCCAGCAACAGGCCCAGCGCCGCCACTGTCACAGGCAATCTTGTTCTCATCGTTATTCTCCCCCTTCTTTCCGTTGCACACCATTTTCCTTTATCGGTTCTACCATAAGTGACATATTGTTTATTGACGAGTAGGGCAACGCTGTAGATTATAATATTGATGGTCTTGCCATTTATTGCCTGCCGATACGCAAGCGGAATCAAAGCGGCGACCATGAAAAATCTCGCCAACTGGTCACTGCGAATGACCGGCGTTACCCCGCGCTTGTACAGCGCAGGGCGCAATTAAAAAAGAATAATCCGGCCTCAGTATAGTGGTCAGCACAATATTCCAGGAAACGGAATCCAGCGCATTGAACAACACATAGTCAAACATCGTTGTTAATTTGTTAGCAGAACTGATCCTAAGATATGCACTGGAATCTGACCGAGCGCAGTCTGTTGATCTACATGTGGGATCATTATCATGCACGTTAGAGGTCTGAATCAGCCTTTGCTACAAATGGCCCACCCGGGTGGTACATTTTTAAATGCTAGTCTACAGCAGGTACTCAAGTAACCACTGTTTGCGGTGGCTGAAGTCTTTATTGGTCAATTTATCATAGCCGCAAAGAAAGTTTCTGCGAACACCACGGCTGATCAGATGAAGTACAGCGTGGCTTCCAGGCAAATCTGTTGCTTGCGCGCAAGCGTCATGGTGTCTGCTCCTTCCTTGGCAAGGTGATCCAGAGTCAATATTTTCGTGTTGAGGTCCGTTCGGCGGGAATTGGATTTAATTCGATCCGATTTGCTTGGCAAATTCGCGGAGTATCCTGGCTCAATCGGCCTGGGTTTTCCGGTCTTCCGCTCGGCACGAAATTCGGTGGGCGTCCGGACTTTTGTCCGGACTTCTGCCTTGTAAACGACCAGGCGTTGCCGGGGAGTGGTATTTTTGCAAATAAGCAGTTTTATTTCACATAGTCTGTGGGTATTATCCGAATTGTGCCGTATGCGTCCATGGCGTCGTATTGCGCATTTTTTCGATCCCAATATAAAAATTATATCGGAAGTCTCTTCCATATCCGGGGTGCTTACATGTTGAAGTTGGTTGACTCTCCCACTGGCGGTTATAAATTTTTCGCTTTTATTGTAATACTCACCTCGTTACTCGTTGCTTGCGCCGGTGGCGGCGGGGGTGAGCCCGGAATCAGTTCCAAATACAAAGTCGGCTTGAGTCAGAGTTCCGTCAATTTCGAAGCCCGACGCAATAGCGCCTTACCCATGTCCCAGACCATTAAAGTCGATTTTAATGGCGATGAATTAATAATCGGCTATCCGCCGGGAGTTACTTTTCCGAGCTGGCTCAACGTCGAGAATTCTTCAGGAAGTACCCGACCCGCCGTCATCCAACTGTCCGTTAACACTACCAATCTCATGCCGGGAAACTACTCCACTCTTCTGCGTTTTTTCACCACCAATTTGGACGAATCGGAAGGAAACTATGTCGACTTGAAAATCACATATACTGTAACCGAAAAGTTGGCCGCCAACACCGACAGGCTCAACTTCACGGCAGTAGTCAGCGGTCAGTCTCCGCCCACCAATCAAACGCTTTTTGTCAGCTCAAACAACCCTTGGACCGCCACCACGGACGCGGATTGGTTATCCTTGGACAAGAAATCCGCCACCGGCTCAACGTCACTTACGGTGGGTGTTACCCTGGGAAATCTAAGCGATGGCAAGTATGTCGGCCACATCACACTAAGTGATGGCAGCGACCAGGTCGTCGTAGAAGTGAATATGCAAGTCGAACTGCCGGCAATCTCGATTGCCAACCCCAATCTTAGATTCAGCGCCGTAAACGGTGCGCTTATCCCCTCGCAAAATATAGCAATCACCCTAAACACGGGAGCGCAAGTCGTTTGGAAAGCAACGACCACCGCACCCTGGTTGGTCCTGAACGGAGCCAGCAATGAGGCGACGGCCAGCACCGCCGAAGCACTCACCGTAGGGATAGATGCGGGCACAACATCGCTACCAAGCGGAACTTACTCCGCAACCATCGAGATTTCCGTATCGATTGGAAATAGCATACTGACACGCACTATCAACGTCAGCCTGTATCTTACCCCTGCCGCCATCTCACTGAACACGTCACGCATCAGCGTCAGCGGAATCAATGGTTCTGACCTGGCCAGCCAGCCGTTCAGCTTTACGCTTAACACCGGCAGCGTAAGTCACCCATGGACCGCAAGCATCAGCCAGCAGAATGTAACCGTCAAACCCTGGCTGCAGTCCAGCTTTAGTGACGGCACTGTTTCCGGCACCGTCGCTCAATCCGCGGAGGTGAATTTTGACTCCAGTTTACTGAGCAGCGGCAGCTATTCAGGAAGCGTCAAGATAACCTGCCACATCAATGGCGACACAATTGAAGCTACTCTGCCAGTTTCATTGAATTTGACTTCCGCGACACTAACCTTGTCCGCCGCCAGCGTAAGTTTTGACGGGGTGAATGGCAGCGACCTGGGTACCCGGCAACTTACCCTAAACCTGAATACCGGAAACAATGCTTATCCATGGACTGCCGTGCTTAGCGCGCCAAACGGGAAAAACGGCAGTTGGTTGCTAACCGACAAGATCGCGGGTTCAGTATCGACCAATGGTAGCCCGATAGTCTTGAGCACAGATACAACAGTCATGGCCGGGAAAAGTTACAGCGGTACATTGACCATCACCGCAACCGTTCATGGTGACAAACTGGTCAAGGAAGTGCCGGTCTATCTAAACTTAACTCCGGCCACGATGACCCTGTCCGTTGCCAACATAAGTTTCGACGGGGTGAATGGCAATGACCTGGGTTCCCAGCAATTCACCCTGAATCTGAATACCGGCAACAATGCTTATCCCTGGACCGCCGTTCTCGACGCGCCGAACGGGCAGAACGGCAGCTGGTTGGTGGCCGATACCATAAAGGGTTCTGTTTCCGCCGGTAAAAGTCCGATTAATTTGCGGACTACCACCGCTGGCATGCCGGGCAATAGTTACAGTGGAACCTTGACCATCACCGCTGCCGTTCATGGCGATACAATCGTGAAAGCGCTGCCGGTAACATTGAACCTCGAACCGCATCGCCTGTTCATACCCGACAACGGCGTGGCATTGACTGGATTTCCGACCCTGCCATCCAAGCTGAGCAAGACCATTTTGGTGACCGAAAATGGCGCCCTTGCCACCAAGTGGCAAGCGGCAGTCGACTCCAAAGCTACCTGGCTGACCGTCACACCCTCGGGCACCACGGATGGCAATCTGGTGCTGACAGCAAAAACCAATGGCCTTTCAACAAACACAATGTATTACGCCACGGTATCCGTGAGCTCGCCAGACCCAACTATCGAAAACACCGAAACAGTGCAGGTGGGACTCTGGGTTTCCTCTGTGGATCCCAAAAGTCCGGATTTTCTAACAATCAGCTACAACGAAATCACCGCGGATCCGGTGCGACCCTACGTTTATGTCCATAGCGGCGGCAGCAACATCGATATCTACAACATCTTCACCAAGGCTCTGGTGTCCACAATCAAGAATGTTGCACCCAGTCTGGGCGACATGGAAGTCAGCAGCGACGGTAAGACTCTCTACGCCGCCGACGATACCAACTTCGACATCGTACCGGTCGATCTGGTGAGCCTGAGTGTTGGCGCCGCGTGGAATTTAAGCAAGACCTCGAATATACATCTGGCCTATTCACGCCCGAACGGATTTCCGGTCGTAATCGCAGATGACGGTAGCATTCGAGATGCCCGCACCGGCACTGCGCTGGGTCCGAACTTTTCGACAGGTTACTACGGCTGGCTCATTCTTGCGGCGAGCCTCAATGGTAATAAATTTTGCGGTATCGATTCGGGCTTAAGCCCATATACCTTTCACTGCTACAATACCGCGTATTCATATTTAAAAGATGGGTCGTTTTTACTCACCTCCCCAAAAGGGAGCGCCTATGGCTCCGCTGTCGGCAGCAACGGAATGGATATAGCGTTGAGCGCGGATGGCTCCAGAGTCTATGCTGCATCTGGCTCTCCCTATTATTTTGTCGTCTATGACGGCGAAAGTCTGGCACAGGTGCAATCTTTGCCCGGCGACGCCTATCCCAATAACGTTGAAGTAGGACCGGACGGCCTGATCTATGCCGCGTGTTCCAGCTGGTATGGCCCGCTGGATACATGGGTCTATGATTCTACGGGTTTTTTGCAATATTCCGGGTATAACTCGGGCTACGCGGGCGGGATTTTGCAACGTCAGTTAGTGGTCTCGGGTGATGGCAGCAGGATCATTCTGTTGAATGACGATCCCAGTATCCGCTTCCTCTCTACCCCATGAGGCGGGGCGACGTCGGACGTTCGAATCGTGGCCAACCACAAATTAAAAAAGGCCCCTAAAAAGGGGCCTTTTTTAATTTGGCGCGCCCGAGACGATGGATGCGCGCCTGCGGCGCTTACCCTCCGGGCGGCGAAGAACGCCGTCCCGATCGACTGCGTCGACCGGTCGAACACGCCTTCTGATTTTCGTCGGACGTTCGAATCGTGGCCAACCACAAATTAAAAAAGGCCCCTAAAAAGGGGCCTTTTTTAATTTGGCGCGCCCGAGACGATTCGAACGTCCGACCTTTGGCTCCGGAGGCCAACGCTCTATCCAACTGAGCTACGGGCGCATAAAGCATTTTTGTCGACAAATTCGCGGGGGCGCACCCCGCGGGGCCGTATAGGATACCTTGTTGCTCGCGGGCGGTCTATGGTGCGCGAATACAACAATGGGGTTTCCCGGCGGCGTGTCCATTATATATAGTTTGTAGCAACGGGGGCTGCCACATCACACGACGCACTAATACCATTAATATTTTACGTGATATAATGGCGGCCGGGAGTGCTCAATGAGCCAACGGGGTAGTGGGGTAACACACAATGTCACTGGCGGATACCAATTTCCTGGTCCGGGAATGGAGCGCCGTTCGTAAGGAAATCATACGCTTACGTAAACGCGTGTTCATGGACGAGTTCGGCTTGCCGTTGAATTTTCTGCGTCACCGGGACGACGAGCTGCGTTATCACGTGCTGGTCTACGATGACCTGACCGGCTTGCTGGTGGCCACCGGCAGCCTGCACGAGGACGGGCACATCGGCCGGCTGGCAATCCTCAAGCAGTGGCGCACCCCGGTGGTGGGCCAGGCGCTGGTGAGTTACCTGTGCCAGGTGGCGAAAATTCTCGAGCTGGAAAAAGTCTGGCTCAACGCGCCCACCGACTCCCTGCTGTTTTTCAGCCGCAAGCCGTTCAAGGCCCTGGGCGACACGTTCAACTATTGCGGGGTCGAACTGCAAAAGCTGGAATACCAGCTGCCGCCGGCGGCCAATCAATAAAGCGCCATGCCGCCGCCCTTCGCCGGCGGCGGATAAATACGCTAGCATGGGATTTTCTCCGGAGACCGCCCCATGCCCGCCGCCACTCCCCACTGTCTGCGTTTGCTGTGCCTGTGCCTGCTCGCCTGCCCCGTATTGGCCGGGGCCGCCGATCCGGCGACCGCCAGGGTGACAGCCCCGCTGCCGGGGGAAAGCCATTTTCGCCAGCTGCGCCAGCTGACCTTCGGCGGCGAAAATGCCGAAGCGTATTTCTCCTTCGATGGCCGCGAACTGATCTTTCAGTCCACCCGCGACGGCGCCCACTGTGACGCCATCTACCGCATGAACACCGACGGCAGCGGGCTGCGCCGCCTGTCCTCCGGGCAAGGAGTGACCACCTGTTCCTTCATCGCGCCGGACCGGCAATCCATCATCTATGCCTCCACCCACCTGGGCGGCAGCGCCTGCCCGCCCAAGCCCGATTATTCCCAGGGTTACGTCTGGCCGCTGTATGCGGACTACGATATTTTCCGCGCCGCTCCCGACGGCAGCGGCCTGCTGCGGCTGACTGCCACCCCGGGCTATGACGCGGAGGATGTGTTTTCGCCGCAGGGCGACAAGATCGTCTTCACCTCAGTGCGCAGCGGCGATCTGGAGTTGTACCTGATGAATCCCGACGGCAGCGGCGTGGAGCAGTTGACCCACGAGCCGGGTTATGACGGCGGCGCGTTTTTCTCCCGCGACGGGCAGTGGCTGGTGTGGCGCGCGTCGCGGCCGCAGGGCAAGGCGCTGGACGATTACCGGCGGCTGCTGGCGCAGGGGCTGGTACGACCAGGTAATCTGGAGCTGTATATCATGAAACTGAGCGAACGCCGGCCGATCCAGCTGACCCATAACGGCGCCGCCAACTTCGGCCCCTACTGGCATCCCGACGGCCGGCACATCATTTTCGCATCCAATATGCACAATCCCCGTGGGCGCAATTTCGACCTGTTCATGATAGACGTGGACAGCCAGCAGCTGGAGCAGATCACCCACTACGAGGACTTCGACGGCTTCCCGATGTTTTCCCATGATGGCAGGCAACTGGTTTTCGCCTCCAACCGCAACGGCAGCAAACCGGGGGAAACCAATATCTTCATTGCTGACTGGCAGTAGTGGGCTTACACCGTCAGGTCCGGCACGACGCGCAGGAATTCGCCGGAGGCCAGGTGGCTGATGTTGAGGATGGGTACCGGCTGGTCATTGTGCAGGAACGTCGCCAGGGCGAGATTGCGCAGCGGTCCGCTGAATTCCTCGGGCGTGTCGGCAACTTTTTCATCATCCACCGCCACCCGCGCCGGTGAGCCACTGAGCGCCACGATAAGATACTGCAGGGGCGTCTTCGGCGCCGTCTGGTAGGCCAGCACGCCGAAGTGGTGAAAGCGCTTGAGCGCCGGCTGGGTAAACAGGGGATTGAGATCGAACACCGGCAGCAGCGCTTCGCGCCAGACGATGACATGCCGGCAATAATAAGGTGTCAGCGGCACCGGTATGGTTTTCTGGTCAATCAGATACTCCACCATCTCCACGTCGCTCACCGCGACGACGAAATCGCTGCGCAGCGGCAGCAACCAGGCATGGCTTTTAATCGTCGACACGGGTAGTCTCCAGAAACTGGTGCATCAACGGCAGGTCGCTGAGCAGCACCAGCCGGTCGTTCATCCACAGCAGCTGGCGCAGCGGCGAACCCGGCCTGAGCATGCAGTCGGGCACATCGCGCAGCAGGGCGTCGCCGGTATCCGGCAGCAGACTGACATCGTCGCACAGCAGGGCAAAGGCGTGTTGCGCCTGCCGACCGAAGCAGACGCAGAAGCGACGTTTCTGCGGTACATAGCGCCGCAGGTGCAGTTCAGGCGTCAGCGAATAGACCGGCCATTCACCGCCTTCGTATTCGATAAAACCGGCCGCTTTCGAACCTTCACGGCTGAAGGCGATGACCGAGCCGACCAGCTCTATAGTCACCACCTGCGACTGCGGCAGAGCCAGCTGCAGATCGCCGACGGTCAGCAAGGCGTAGTTTTCCAGGGCTTGCTGCTGCGCCAGCTTGCGTTTGCGCGCCGCCGCCATCTCAGCCGCCCATCAACTGTTCAATGGCGGCCAGCAGATCATCTTCGCTGTAGGGCTTGCTCAGATATTTGTTGACGCCGGCGTGCTCCGCCTGCTGGCGGTGTTTCTGCTGGGTGCGGGAAGTGATCATGATGACCGGCAGATCGCGTAGCCCCTCGGTGGCACGGATGTGGCGGGTCAGTTCCAGCCCGTTCATCCGCGGCATTTCCATATCGACCAGCGCCACCGCCACTTTCTGCTTGCGCAGGATTTCCGAGGCCTCCAGACCGTCGCGAGCCAGCACTGGAATTAAACCGGCGTCCTTGACGAATTGCGCCAGCGACTTGCGCACGCTCAGGGAGTCATCGACGATGAGCACATCCTGGCTGTTATTGTGCTTGGCCACCGACGGCTGCGCCTGGACGTCAGCGCCATGCGTCTGGGTCGAACTGCGCAGCATCTGCGGCAAATCCAGCACCGGCACCACACTGCCGTCACCCAGCACCGCCACCCCGGCAACGCCGGGCACCTTGCGCACGTATTTTCCGGTGCTCTTGACCACCAGTTCATAGCTGTTGATCAGCTGATCGACGGTTACTGCATAGTTGCCGGTATCCGCCTTGACCAGGAGAATAATCTTCTTGCTGCTGATGCGCTGGTCGCCCAGCGATGAATTGAGCAGGGCCGCCAGCGAGCGGGCGGGGTAGATATCCTGGCCCAGCTGAAACGCCACTTCTTCGCCGATCTCGGTCACCTCGCCGGTGTCCGGCGCCAGGATCTGCAGCAGCGAGTTAGTGGGTATGGCATACAGCTCTTCGCCGACCTTGACCACCAGCGAATGGTTGGTAACCAGGCTGACCGGCACCCGCAGCACGAATTCGGTGCCACCCTGAGCCGATTCGGCGATATCCAGGCTGCCTTTCAATTCCAGGATGGTGGCATGCACCACGTCCATGCCCACGCCGCGGCCGGAGATCTGGGTGGTGGTATCGCGGGTGGAGAAGCCGGGTACCAGGATCATGCGCCCGAGATCGCGCTTCTCGATGTTCTCGCCCTCGGCCATCAGGCCCTTTTTGATGGCGGTACTGCGGATTTTTTCGTAATTCAGACCGCCGCCGTCGTCGCCGCAGCGCACCACCACGTTGTTACCCTGGCGCGCGTAGCTCAGGGTGATGGTGCCGCCAGCCGGCTTGCCGCGGGCGCTGCGCGTGTCGGCGTCCTCGATACCATGGTCCACCGCGTTGCGCAGCATATGCATCATCGGGTCGGCGAGCTTGCCCAGGACGTCGCTGTCCACCTGCATATCCTCGTTGACGATGACCAGATTCACTTTTTTGCCGGTGGCGCGGCAGGCCTGGCGCACGGCGCGCTGCAGGCGCGAACTGAGGGAACTGGCAGATTCCATGCGGGTAGACATAACCAGCTGCTGCAGCTCCTTGTTCAGCCGCTGCTGCTGCAGGAACAGGCCTTCCAGGGTGCTCAGCTCGTTCTGCACCAGATGGGACATTTCCCGGGAGTCCGCCACCGCCTCGATGTAGCTGTGCGCCGTGCCGTACAATTCGTCATACTGATCCATTTCCAGGGGATCGAAATTCTCGCTGGCGCCGCCACCCATACGCAGACGCCGCTGCCGGCTGGACTGGCTGCGCACGCCAACGACGTTTTCCAGATCGAAACGCCGTTGCTGAATCACGCCGTCCTGCATACCCATGGCCTTGCCGCGCTGCAGCAGGCGATTGATGTGTTCCTTGACCTGGGCGATAGCGATCGACACCTCGCCCAGCAGACTGATCATATCGTCCACAGTCGAGGTCGGCACCCGCAGGTTATCCACCGTGCTGGCGCGGGCTTCGGCGTCGGCTTCGCCGGCGCTTTCCTTTTCCGCCGCTACCGCGGCGGTCGCCGGCGCTTCACTGGCGGCCGGCGCCAGATCACCGTCCCGCACCTGGCCCTTGTCCACGCGATTGGCCCAGTCGAGAATACGCTGCAACAGTCCCAGGGCGTTGCCCGGTGGCGGCGCCTTGCCCTGCAACGCGTCTATCATCGCCTCCAGGCAGTCGGCGGTTTCCTGCAGCAGGTCGGCCAGACTGGCCGGCGGCGCCATGCGGTGATTGGCCAGATACTCGAGAATATCTTCGACATGATGGGTAAGATTGGCCAGGCCGCGCACGCCGATGAGGTTGCCCGAACCCTTCAGCGTGTGGGCGATGCGCTGCGCGACTTTGATATTGTCCATCGCGTTCTCGCCGGCGGCGAGCAGGGAGATGGTGAGTGAAAAGCGCTCCGTCTGCGCCGGCGCTTCGCTGAAAAAGGCGTCGATCAGATCCTGGCTGGCATCGGCGGAAATCTGCAGGGCCACGTCCTCGGCGGTGGCGGTCTTTTGCCGTTCCGGCACCGGTTCGGCGGTGGTGGCTTCACCTTCCATGCCCTTGGACAGCATGGCATATAGATCGCGGCCGGCCGCACCGCTGATCGGTCGCGGCCAGGCCTTGTTCTGAAAATGATCGATCAGCTGCACGCAACCGGCATCATCGCTCGGGTTTTGCAGATAGGCCAGCACCAGGCCGGTCCAGCGCTCCAGCACCGGCGCGCACTGCTGGCGTGCCGCCGCGTCCAGGCCGGCGATGGCAGCGACGTTTTCCACCACGAACCGGCACAGTTCATACAGGCCGCTGAGGCCCAGCGATTCGCTGGCCAGCATCAGTCGTTCGGTCAGTTCGCGATAACTGTTCGCCGCCTGCTGCACTGCACCGGCATCCGTGGCGCCTACCAGGGTTGCTTCCAACCGAGTCAGCTGCGGACTGACTTCCAGCAGCTCGGCGCGCAACACATCAAGAATATTGTCACCGGCGAAGCCTTCCTCCGCCGAGAAATCCACATCCGGCGCGAAATCCAGATCATCATCGGCCAGCGCCGCCAGCCCGTCATCGCCGGCGCCCGCGTCGGGCAGCAGAATGCCCTCCATATCGTCGTCGTCCAGGTCGGCTGCCAGCATCTGCTGCATCTCATCGATACCCGAGCGCATATCCGCGCCCAGGTCTCCTGCCATGCCCAGACCTCCCTCCATACCCAGGTCTCCCGCCATGCCCAGGTTCGCTTCCAGATCCATCGCTGCCAAATCATCCACCGCCGCTTCGACCGCTGGATCCGTAGAAGCGATATCACCCGACGTGCCTGCCAGGAGAGCGGCATTGAAGGCTGCTTCCGCCGCCGCCATCTCTGGATCGTCCGCATCCAGCATCTCGTCGCTGATGAGAAACCCGCCAGCATCCTCGTCCGCGGCGGCCATGTCATGGTGCGTGTGCGTCGCCTCGTCGCCCAGCACCGACAGCTCCGCATCGGCCGCGGTTTCCGGCGACCAGGTGTCGGCGGTGTCCGGCGCGGCAGTGTCCCCCGCCATCAGGTTATGCAACTGTACCGCCGTTTCCCGCTCCGCCTCACTGAGCGGGGCGGACTCGGCGCTTGGCTCAGCTGCCTGCGCCAGCTCGGCGGCCAGCATAGCCGCCAGATCGTCATCCAGGGCGGGGGCCGCGCCCGCAGCCGGCAGATCGGCGCCGCTCAGCTTTCGGGTCGACTCCGGCGGTGGAGCCGCGACGGCCAGCGGCGGCGCACCGCTGGGCAGAAATTGCAACGGCTTACGCAGCGCCTGTGCCGCGCCGGCATCCGCCCGATTTTCCAACCAGGCCAGGCCCGCCTGACACCAGGCAGGCAACCCGTGGGTAACGGCGTCCATCGGATCCTGTTCGCCATTGTCGTGGCGCAGAACATCCAGCAGTTTACCCGCCGGTTGAGCCACAGCCTCGGCTCCGGCCAGCACCGCGCAGGTCTCGATATTGTCGATGAGCAGGATCAGGGCCTGGCGACAGTCCTTGCGCGTCTGCCGGGTCGACGATTTCTGCAGCATCTTGTGGATCTCGGCGAAGTCTTCCACGCCACCGGCCAGGCTGTTGATCAGCAACTGCCGCGGCCCGTCCGGCGCTGAGTCATCGCTGGACATTTCCATCACCACCGGCAGCGGCAGCGGCTCATCGACCGCCGGGCCGGACGGCCAGCCGTCATCGCCACCGGTGGCAAATTCACCTGCCGCCAGCGGTTGGGTCATATCGCCCGGCAGCTCTTTATCGGTGATATCGATGATCGCCGGCATCAGGTCGGGATGAAAATCGTCGTCATCGCCGATGAACAGGCCGACGCCTTCATCGGCGCTGCTGTCCACCGTGTCTTGGAGAAAACTCAACTCATCCAGTACCGGTGTCGCAGCGGGCGGCGGCTCTACGGGCTCGTCGGCGCGCATGCCCAGCGCCCGCTGAAACCACAACTGCTGCTCCAGCGGCAGCGGCGACAGCATGCGATGCACGACCGCGGAATTCTGCGGATCGTCCAGGTGAGTGAGTACGTCCGTGGTCCAGGCGAGCAAGGTTTGAATGGTATGGCTCAGCGCCGTCTGATTGTCCACCGTCAGGGTCTTGAGGTGCCGCCACAGCTCTTCGCACAATCGATGCAGGTTGGGCAGACTGCCTTCATTGGCGGCGGAGGCGATGTTTTCCAGATGGTGCAGACAGGAACGCAGGTCGTCGGCGGGTTTACGCTTGTGCTCGGGCCCGAGCTTTTTCAGCACCGTGCGCAGATGCGCCTGCGCGAACAGGATCGAGTCCCGCAGGACGTGCCAGCCCGCGGAGCCCTGTTCCAGCGCTTGGCCGAGTATATTCGCTCGCATAGGGGGGGCCCGAAATGAGTTGCCGCGGCGCCGTTACATGGATGCTTTCAGGGTGAAGATCTGCACCGCTTCCTGCAAGGCCTGCGCGTAGCCCACCATGGCGTCGGTGGTCTCCGCCTGTTCTTCCAGCTGCTGACCGGTGACCTGAGTGCTGCGGCGAATTCCGGCGGCGTCGCGGCGCAGCTCATTGATAGCGATGGACTGGGCCACCGCCTGGTCAGAAATCTTCATGACCGCTTCTACCAGCTGCGTGGTCGTCGCCTGAGTTTCGCGCATTTGCCGGCCGGCGAGCTCCGCCAGCTCGGAACCATTCACCACCTGGCTGATGGTCTTGTTCATGGTCAGCATGGTTTCCGAGGTTTCGGTCTGAATATTGTGCACCAGGGCAGCAATCTGCGAAGTCGAATTGCGGGAGTTTTCCGCCAGGCGCTGTACTTCGTCGGCAACCACCGCGAACCCGCGCCCGGCTTCGCCGGCCGCCGCCGCCTGCATACTGGCATTCAATGCCAGCACGTGGGTACGTTCAGCGATGTTGTTGATGATTTCCACCACCGAGTTGATTTCCTGGGAACGTTCCCCCAGGCGTTTGATGCGCTTTTCCGTTTCCGAGATGATTTCGCGGATTTCGTTCATCCCCTCCACTGTGCCGGTTACCGTTTCCAGCGCCTTGCCGGTGGTGCCGGACGCGCGATCGGCGGTGGTATTACAGGCCTGCGCGAGATCCGCCACGCCTTGAATCGCCTGCGCGGTCTTGTCGAGGTTGCGCAGCGTTTCCTCCACCACCTGGCGCTCTTCCTGCGCCAGCTGGATAACGGAGTCGCTGCGTTCCTTTACGGTATTGGAGGCTGCGGCCACTTCCTGGGCAACGGTCTTGATGCGGTGTAGCACCTCGTTGGTGCCCTTGATCATTTTGTTCAAGCCGTCGGCCACAACCCCGGTGATATCTTCGCGTACCGGCACGTGAATGGACAAATCATTCTCCGACAATTTGGCCGTAGCCTCCATCAGCTCGATGATCGAGTTATTGAGCGCCTCGTTCTCCGCTTCCATTTTCGCCAGGGTGGCGATACGTTCATCCACCATCTGATCGAAGGCCATGCCCAGTTCCTGCAACTCGTCGCCGCTGCGAATCTCGGCCCGGGCATTCTGATCGCCTGACGCGACGCGATGCACCACGGAAATCAGCTTATTGAGCGGTTTGAGAATGGAATTGCGGGCGGCATAGGCGATGATCATCGATATCAGCAGCACGACGCCAAACACGAGGAAAAAGCCGCCGCCGAAAGCCGTATCCAGGCGCATTTCCGGCAGTGCCGGCTGGATCAACCACCAGAACTGATCAGACCCCGGCACGATGACCTGACGATAGGACAGCTTGTAGTTACCGCTGTCGTCCAGCAGGGACCCGGCGGCGGTGGGCTGCATTTTCTGCCACAGGTCGGCATCATTGCTGGCGAAACTTTCCTTGGTGTTCAGGTCCTGGGGCGCACCCCAACGCTTGTTGGGATCCGAATGGTAGAGATAAAACCCCTCTTCCGACAGCAACAGCATGCTGCCCAGCTTGTCCAGCGCCAGGCTGGCGCGCACCGTGGCCATGACGATACCGGCACGCCGCCCGTTGGGATAGAAAACCGGCGTGGCAAAATTGATCACGCCGCGCAGCGGCTTGACTATGCCCTTGGCATCGCGCAGCAGGCCAAGACGGGACGCGTAGGTGCGGCCACGCTTTTCCTCCATCGCCGACTTGAACAATTCGCTGCTTGAGCGATTCTGCATTTCACTGCGTGACTTGTTGGCGTACTCGTCGCCGTTGATCGTCACCACTACCGTTTCCTGACCAAGCTCGTCGATGTAGGCGAGCTGCTCGTAAATACTATCGCGATTGGCCGCCAGCTCACGAAACTCCGACGACAGGCCCTCGAACGAGACGTCGAGCTCGGCGCTGTTGCGCAGCGCAACCGCCTCCAGGTAGCGTTGCAGTGCATGCGAGCGCGCCAGGAACAGGGTGTCTTCGTGCGCGTCATCGAAAAACTCCTCAAGATATTCTGCGCGCGTATTGACCAGCCTTTCCTGACCGTACATCGCTTCCTTGAGAATGGCGGCGGTGGATGATTTCTGGGAAAAAAACGCGATCGCCGCCATCGGCATGATGGCGACGACAATAAAGGACAACAGCAGCTTGTTGCCCACTCGATTGAACAAACCAAACCGCATTCTCATTGTTAACTCCTCAGGTATACGCCGGCGCTTGACGCGCCGCCCACTTCGCTCAGGCAATTTCCCCGCTTACCGCCGCAAACAGCGCCTGCACGTCCCATGCTATCCACAACTTTCCCTCATGCCGGTAACACAATCGCACATAGGGCTGCAATTTCGCCGGCAGCGGCGGGATCGCCGACATTCTTTCCTCCGGATCCAGATCGACACGCACCGGCAAATCCTCGATCAGCATGCCGACCGCGCTTTCCTTCTGGCCGAAAATCAGATATTTCTGCTTCTTTTTGCCGTCGCGGCCAGCGCGCTTCAGGGCGAACAGCAAGTGCAAATCGAATATCGGCACCATGTTGCCGCGCTGGTTGGCTATGCCGTGCAACCAGGGCGGGGTGTTCGGCAAGCGGCACAGCGCCAGACTATCGAATACTTCGCACACGGTCTTTTCAGTTTCCAGCAACAGGCGCATATTATCGAGAACAAAAGCGTGGCCGCGGAAACGGTAAATCTCGTCCGGATCGACAAACGCATTGGCATCGCGGTCCGGCAGCTCGAATTTCCTTCCCAGCAGCTCGCTGGGTAACTTACCGGCGCTCTTCATCGCCACCCCTTCCATCCCGCCGCCCATCCGCCGGATCAGGCGAACGCCTTGATCTTGTCCAGAATCTGTTCTTCCGTATACGGCTTGCCGATCAGGCCACGGCCGCCCTGCTTTTGCGCCCAGATCGCGTCCGCCTTCTGGCTCTTGCTGGTGACGAACACCACCGGGATATGCTTGGTTTCGGCATTGTCAGAGATTTCACGGCAGGCGCTGAATCCGTCCATTTCATCCATGATCACATCCATAAATATCAGATCCGGTTTTTCCGACCGCGCCTTGGCAACTGCCTCCTTGCCGGAGGAGGCGGTGATGATTTCACAGCCGGATTTAGCCACGATATTCTGCAGGTTCATCAACTCCACCCTGGAGTCATCCACGATCATGATCTTACGCACAGCCATATAGTCTCCTATGCATGCTGCTACGACACTTCGAGTCCCGGCCCATCATTGTCGATCAGCCACCTTTGGATGCACTGGCAATGTTTTCCTTGCGTGCCGAATCCATCTCGTTAAAAGCTTTGCTCAAAACCTGCGCCAGCTTCGCTTCCTCCGGCGGTTTGGTCAGGTAGTCATTGCATCCGGACATGGCACCGCGTACCTTGTCGAAAGGCGACTTCTTGCTGGTCAGCATCACTACGTAGGTCGGATGATTGGCCTTGATCCATTTGCATACCTTGTAACCGTCCGCTCCCGGCATGACCACGTCGAGAAACACCAAGTCATATTGCGGACTGGCCTGCTTGATCTTGCGTGCGCCTTCTTCGCCGGAAGCGGCGAAATCTATGGTTATCGCTTCCGCGGTGAGTTCCGGCAGCTTGTGCTCGAGAAACTTCCGTACCGGCAGGCTGTCATCCACCACCAGAATGCGCATTGCATCGCCGGCAATCACTCCAGAATCGGAGGACAGCGACGATGTTGTCGCCACCTTCAGCGCGTACAGCAGCTTTTTGAAAGTCAGCGGGCGTTTGAGCGTGATGTTCTTGCCTATTGCTTTGTCGCCGGAAGTGATCATCACCGGTATCACGGTCTGCTTTTCCGCGTGCAATACCTTCCACTTCTCCATGCACTCGCCGACATCAGCGTCGACGAACACCAGGTCAGGCGAGCGCTTTTCGTTTTCCACCGGTTCCTGGTAAATGTCATGCAAGCCAGGGCTCAGATTGAAAATGCTGGTTAACAGACTGTGGTTAAGGTCTTTGCAACCAATCTGGGCGATAATGGCCTTGTCACGCAACATGCGGGTAACTCCCTTGGTACGAAAAATCTGTTCTGTCAGATCGAATGGGCCCATAGCAGTTATTCACGTCCGGCACTGAACTGGCGGCGCGACGCGCCCCTGCTAAAGGGGTCACGGCTGGCGTTTTTTTCCGCAGAATCAACAAGTACGCGCTACCCGCGCGCCTGCGGCGGTTCAGTTACCGTGCGGGTAACTATGGGTAATCACTGATGAATATCGGTAATCGACGGCGCTTCTTTAGATCAGGTTTGACACCGCTTTTATCGACGTGGAAATTCATATATGCATATAACGAAAGCCGGTCGTCATGACCACGGGACGCCACCCGCAGTTTTCTTTCAGCTGGCGATAAGCAAATGTTTCAGTTCATGAAAATCCTGTCGGGCACGACTCAGGATGGCGCTACTGTGGTGCGGATCCAGTTCCGCGAAACCCAGTTTGTGAAACGCCGGCACTTCATGCAAATGGGGCAGTGATGCGTTTTCCAGGGGCGGGGTCTGCTCATTGAGCTGTTTGCCGATGAAACTGTGCAATTGTGCCAACAGCACGATATCGCTGTAATCTGCCGTCGGCGTCGGATCACGATACCAATCGTCCGCTTCCTCAGCCACCCGCACGAACTCCTCGGGAAAATTCCATTTATGCATCAGCAGGGCCCCCAGGGTACCGTGCAGGTCGCGAATGAGCTCATCCAATTGCTGCCGGCCGGGAACCAGATGCGGGTGCAGATCGGAAAAAACTATGATCGGCAGCATGCCGATGTCATGCACCAGCCCCAGCAGCATCGCGTGTTCGGGGTCAAAACCGGCGTGCTCCCTGGCCAGCACATGGCAGACCGAGGCCACTTCCGTGCTGTGCTTCCACAAATCGATCATACGTTTCTTGGTAAATGGGGTGTGGGAGGTAAACAGCTTGCCGGTGACCCGGGGGATAACAAAACGGTTGAGCAGATCCGGACCCAGGCGCTCGCAGGCCTCATGTACGCCACCTACCGGTTGCGTAGCGGCAAACACCGGGCTGTTAGCACAGCGCAGCAACCAGACGGCAAGTGCCGGATCGCTGAAAAACAGGCGTTCCCGATCGTCGACCTGACCGCCGCCGGCAACGATATTACGCAGCCGCACCGCCACATCCGGTAATAGCGGCAATAACAGCTGGTCATCAAGCAGCGCCTGATAAATCCGTTGAAACAGACGATTTTCCGCCACGGCCGGCGGCAGACACCAGTCCTCCAGTTGCAGGCTGGTGCCGGACTGCTGCCGGTTGATACGTTGCAATACGGCACTGGGCACCCAGCAATACAGGGCATCGCTGGCGCAGAACACATCGTAGTGATGCGGCGTCAACTGCGATATCGGCTCCAGGGCACGGGGATCACGTTCGGTAATCACCATGGGCCGGCCGTCTTCCGCCACCACCCGGAGTTTACCGCGCACCAGATAAAGAGCGCGTTCATCGAGTGAACCGATTTCTATCAGGCATTCGCCCTGGGCGGCATGCAACACCGGCGTCTGCTGCGCCAGCAGTTCCAACTCGGTGGCGCCCAGCCGCTGCAGGGGCTGACGCTGGCTCAGCCAGGTGGCGTCGATGTGGTCACAGGCGGGCAGGCTCACGGCAGCGGTCTCTCCTTGTACCCCTGTTATCGGACCATTACATAATGTTTTTTAAGGAAATAACGAAAAATTTATATTACGGTACCGTTTCCTGCGGCCTGAGCGAAACGCGAATTATCACCTTTTTCTATTTAACATGTTGAATATATTGGTATTCAAGCTCAGGGCGGAAACAGCGCGGCCACCGACTGAACCAGCGTAGATTCCAGGGACGGGTTACGCAACAAATGCCGCAGCTGGGCATCCACCGCCCGCCGCCAATCGCCGCGCGGTGAATAGCCCAGGCGGTGGAAGGCCTGGTGGTTGTCCATCACGCCGCACTCGAACATATGGACGATGCTGCGGGTGATCAGCGGTTCACGCCAGCGCAACCAGGGCTGGGCGACTTCCAACAACCGGGCCCAGAGGCGCGCCAGATCGAACGGCAGGCTGAACCGCGGACGCGGCCAACGGTAGCCGTCATGCAGGTAGGTGACAAACTCACGCAGCGTGGGCATTTCCGGACCGGCGATATTGAACGCATGGTAGCCGGCGGTCAGCGGTGCGTGCACCGCCCGCGCGAAAACCTGACCCACGTCCTCGCCGTCGATCAGCGGCACGGTATTGCTGCCGTGCTCGAACCAGGGAAAGTAGGCGGACAGCAGACGCGGCAGGAGAATATGCAATACGTTGATGCCAGTGCCCGCGCCGACGAAAAAACCGAAGCGTAGATTGACGCCGGTAAAACGCTCGTCGCTGAAGGAACGTAGCAGGTTTTCCACCGTGATGTGGCTGTTCAGGTGCGGCCAATAGGCGCGTGGTATGCCCAGGCTGCGCGCGTCGGCGCTGTAATCCGGGCCGCCGGCGCAGACGGTACTGGTATTGATGAAGCGGCGTGTGCCGCGCAGCTTGGCCTGCACCAGCAGCTGCAGGCTGGGTTCCAAATAGAGGCGGGCGCTGGCGGGGCCATGGCCATGAATCGCGGTCCAGCCGGCGCAGTGGCATACCGTATCGACGCCATCCAGCAGCCGCGCCATATAACTGCCGTCCCGCAGGTCGCCGCAACGTACCTCGCCGCGGAAATCCGCAGGCAGGCTTTGCGCATCGCGGCAGGCGGCAATGACTTCCAGCGCCGGTTCCTTCATCAGACGCCGTAATACGTGGCCGCCGGCAAAGCCAGTGGCGCCGGTTACAAGCACTTTCATGGACTATTTTCCGGGATTTCAGTAAGAATAGCGCGAACCGGCTGCGCCCGGATAGGGGGCGCGCGATAATGTTTCGCTATTTCCTTATGCCATAATGGGGGATGCCGCTTCAATTGCGATCGTAGAGATCATAGCGGCTCAGATCCAGCATACCCGCCGTGATGTAGCCATCACCGGTTTTCACATTGCGATCCAGCACCCAGTCGACGAAGGGCCAGAAGCGCGAGCTGTTGCGCCGCACTGCGAAATCGTCCTTCAGGGTGCGCAGTGCGTCCTGAGAATTGGCGGCGTTGATGGCCTGCACGCGGCGGAGAAATTCCGCCGCCCGCGCCAGCGGCACATCGAGAAATAATTCGGGATAGTCGCCGACCACGCCATGGTAGACCGAGATGGTGTCACGCGAGGGATCGCGTTCCTGTTTTTCGGCAAACACCAGTTCATGGGAAAAATAGCCGCGATTGCTGATGATGCTGTAGAGTTCACGCCGTTGTGCGTCCCCCACCCGCAACAGGGTGATACTCGGCAGAAAAGGCGCATAACGCCCCTTGCCGCCGTCACTGATGAGCCGGTGCAGATTGGCCTCGAATTCGGCGATGGAGTGAACCATACCCGCGGTCGGCGCGGGAGCCGGGACGCTTTCCGCGGCAAACAGTGGATTGCTGTTCAGATCCGCGTCGACCGCGCGTACCTTGTCGCTAAAACGCGGGATCAGGTGGCGCAGGAATTCCATGTCCGGCCGCTCCAGACCGGACAGTTCCTGCAGCGCCGGCCGCCCCAGGCTGAGCAGCGGATACAGCTCGATGGCACGCCGTATTTTTTTTCCGACCAGAGGCTTGCCGATCAATCCCGTGACGCCGGCGGCGGGCAGATTGACGCCGCCGGCATAGAGCTCGCGCATCTGGCCGCGCGCCGCCTCGGGCAGAAAGGACAGAAACAGATCCTCGCCTTCCAGTCGGTCCTGGCTCATCACCTGCCAGGTGACCAGCTTGTGGGTGATACTGCCCCAGTATTTGAACTGCGCCACCAGATTGTAAAACAGGCGTTCGAAGTTGGCGAAGTTCAGCACCCAGACGGTCTGGGGAAAACCGCCGGCGGCGCCGAAGTGCACGGTGGCGCTGGCATCGTGACGCAGCACCGTCAGCCAGGCATTGGGATTGTCACCGCCGCCATCCCAGATATCCTCCAGACCCAGTCCGGGACGCGCGCGCTGGCCGTTCTCGTACTGCGCCTGCAGCTCCTGGCGCAAGGCGCGCTCATAACCTTCCAGGTAGATCTTGTTGTTATAAAACCGGTCCTGCAGCTCCATCAGCACCAGCATGCGATCGGTATCCAGACTCAAGGCGCGCATCGCCTCGCTGCCCAGGCGAAAATAGCGGGTACCGGCGGAGACATCCGATTCCGGCCGCAGAAAGAACACCCAGAACTGATCCGATATGGCGTAAGTGGCGGTGCGGCCGATGCACACCGAGCCGCGCACCATCGCTTCGATAAACAGCTTGGCGTTATCGAGCATGAAACGGTAGCGCAGTTCCGCGGGTATCTGCTGGTAGACTTCGAACGGATTGCCGTTGTCATAGCCGGGAACCACCACCTGGTCGTCGGGGACCAGCCAGGCGTTGGTCATGAACAAATCGCGCAGATAGTCCAGAGTGGCATCGCTGACCTGCCACACCACGTGATCCTTCTGGCTGATGATTTCCTCGACTTTCACGAAACGATAGCTGAAGTCACCCGGCCCCGGGGAATCCACCGGCAACGGCGTCTGCAGGCTGCGCCAGGGCCCGCCGCCGTCGTCCTCGCGACCGCGCTCCAGGCGATAGAACTCACCCGGCATCTCCGCAAAATGGAAATCCATTGCGAACAAATGCTCGTAAAGGTAGCGCGCCAGCAGCCGCGATTTAGCATCCAGGCCGTTGAGAAAGCGCTCCCAGCGGGCAATCACCTCGGGCCGCGCCGCCTGCCGCAGGGCGCGCTGCGCCGCCTCACCCGGACCGCGGGCGCCGGCGCCCAGCCAGGTTTGCAACTTGCCGTATTCCTGATCGTTCAACCGCGGCAAACCGAAGGGCATGCCGGCGCCGGGATTCTTGCCGATGAAAGCGTGAAAATCCTTGTCCGTCACCACACACTGGTGCTTGGCGCTGACATCGTATTCCTGCTGCAGGGGGCGCACCTGCTCCAGATCGAAAGCGCCGGCGTGATCGGTGTCAGTGGTATTGTTCTGCCCCTGGGTGATAAAGCGGTAGAGCATTGATTGCTCCAGGTTCCGCTGCACATCACCGGTGTCGGCAACGATGGGATAAAATCCCGGCGCATCGATGCGCAGCTCGGGAAAGGGCGCCTCCAGCAGACGATTGGCGTAATAACTTACCCGGGTGGCGCCGCGTCGCACCCCGAGATAGGAATTCAATTTCACCTGGCAGGGCGCGTCAGTACAGCCATGACAGGCCACACAACGTTTACCCAGCAGAGGCTGGATATTTGCCAGGTAATCGTCCTGGCCCCGCCAGCTGGTGAAACGGTTGCCGGCATTGAAGATCGACAGGGTCGGGGGCAGGGGTGACGGTGCCGCGCCCGGCGGCGGCGGCGAAGGATAATGCAGCTGCGCCACCGTGATCGCGTTGACCGGTGGCGGCACGATGATTTCACGCACGGCGCAACCGGCAACCACCAGCAGGCCGAGCAGGACCGCGTACCGACTGCGACGAGGCAGACAATCAAACAATGCCAGCCCGACCCGGAATAGGTGACTCAAACGCATGCGTTCTACACGCCGTTGCTGATCATGACTATGGGAACTGGCCTGATTCTATCTCAGGGGGTTACCATAAACAAACCATAACCACCGGCAATTGATGCACGCAAGGAGAGGCATGCAGCGCCGCACTTTTCTCACCCTGGCCGCCGGTGCCGTTGCCACCAGTTGCGGCCCCTTGCATCTGCAGGACGGGCTGTGGAATCCCTGCCCTGCGGATGCCACCCCGCTGGATCTGCTGGCCGAGCCTCTGCTGCGCGATGCCTGGCAAGACATTCCGGCACGGCAGATGTGGGACTGCCACGTGCACCTGGTCGGAACCGGTGATACCGGCCAGGGGATCTGGAACAACCCGCAACTGGACAGTCTGGCGCATCCCTGGCAATACACCCAGAAGCGGTTTTACCTCAACGCTGCCTGCATCGAAAACAGCACGGTGAAGGATATGGCCTACCAGCAGCGGCTGTTGCGTCTGAGCACGGACTTTCCCCCGGGCGCCGGCCTGCTGTTGCTGGCCTTCGACTATCTGCACGATGACCGGGGCGTGGCGCAGCCACAGCACAGCGCGTTTGCCGTCGCTGACGCCTATGCCGCTGCGGTTGCCGCCAGCGCGCCGCAGCGCCTGGCCTGGCTGGCATCGGTGCACCCTTACCGGCCGGACGCCATCGACGCCCTGCACTGGGCCGCCGAACACGGCGCCGTCGGCATCAAGTGGCTGCCTACCGCCATGAACATCGATCCGGCCGCGCCGCGCTGCAATCGTTACTACGATACTCTGCGCCACCTGCATTTGCCCTTGCTTACCCACGCCGGCGACGAGATGGCGGTCAGTACCGGCGCCGATAACGATCTGGGCAACCCGCTGCGACTGCGCCGGGCACTGGACCGTGGCGTCAGCGTCATCGTCGCCCATTGTGCCTCGCTGGGACTAGGCCGGGACCTGGACCGGCCCGGCAATGCGCAGGTGGCCAATTTCCAGCTGTTCGCGCGTCTGATGGATCAGGCGGAGTATCGTCCCCTGCTGCGCGGCGACCTGGCCGCCGTTACCCAGGTCAATCGCGACGACGATGTCCTGAGTACACTGCTGCAACGCGGCGATTGGCACGACCGTCTGCTGCAGGGATCAGATTTCCCGCTGCCAGGCATCCTCCCTCTGGTCTCCCTCGGCGACCTCACCCGGCACCAGTTGCTGGATGCCGACAGCGCCGCCCTGTTGTCCCGTCTGCGCCCCTACAACCCACTGCTGTTTGATTTCCTGTTGAAGCGCCGCCTGCGGTATGCAGGCGCGGCCTTCAGCGCGACCGTGTTTCACACCGCCCGCCATTTTCCGCGCCTGGCGCAACGCCACCGGCCGGAACCACCGGTTTAACGCCACAGGACATCATTGCCCGCAATGTATACATTGTGCGGTGGGGCACGGCCGGCCAGCCTGGCATCGCACCGGCAGGAATACGGAAAATAGTCAACGATAACAACGCGAAGACTCCCCGCCATGGACGCTAGGCGAGGCTGGCATGTGACTTGCGATACCCCCGGTGAGGTTCACCGCAAGGAGACAAACATGGATAGCTTTTTTTACAGCAATGTCACGCGATGGGATCGGGTTCTGCGTCTTGTCGTCAGCGGCGCGCTGCTCGCCGTCGTCTTCCAGCAATCAAGCGCAGCACTGGCGCCTCTGGCGCTGGTGACACCGTATCTGATGTTCACCGCCATGACTGCCTGGGATCCCGTCTATGGTTTGTGGTCCCTGATCGTCGACGCCATCACGCCGCGCGCCGGCCGTCGCCTGAAAATTTCCGTCCACCCGCAACCTTGAGTGTTGCCCATCAACCGGTATCGCCCGCTGGGGCGGATCGCGGTCGCCCGCGACCTGCCCCGGCGACAGCGACCGGCCTGACCCGGCGAACCTAAACTACGGTTATTTAAAGGTTTTTAACGCGGCATTAAGCACCCCGCCGGAAAATAATTCCTGACCAGGATCCGTTCAGGGTAATCAGGGTCCGGAAACACAGCATTGATCGTTGGCAAATACTGCAAGGCTGTGAAAATTCAATTCCGACAAGGAGAGCTACGGGATGACGTGTGCGTGGCAAGTGTATTCCCCTCAACCGGCGACCGCCCTGATGGCGGACCTGGCAACTTTGATAGGCAGGCAGGAAGCGACGCCGGACACGATTCCGCAAATCCTGCATTACCTGGGCAGCAACAGCGAGTTGCGGGATCTGCGCCTGCAACTGCGGGAAGACAGCCGGCCAGCCAATACCAGCGGCGCGATCAGTGAACCCGGATGCATCACCGCCGCGGTCATGGCGCACGGTGACTGCCTCGGCGAACTGGCGGCGACCGTGCCCGGCGCAGCCGATCCCGAACAGGCCAGACAACTGCTGCAAGTGGCCGCGGTGCTGATCGGGCAGACGCTGCGTCTGTGTCCACACTGGGAAGGCGGCAACGTCGAACCGCGCAAGACGGGCGGCGTACTTGGCGGTGAGCGTGATGGCGCGCGGGCCACCTATGGTATCCTCGGCCGCAGCGTGGCGCTGCAGGACGCATTGCACCAGGCACGCCGGGCCGCCGCCAGCCACGCCCCCATCATGCTTAATGGCGAGTCCGGCACCGGCAAGGAACGTTTCGCACGCATGATCCACCTGGCCAGCGATCGCCACGAGCAGCCGTTTGTCTGCCTCAACTGCGCCAATGTGCCGGAGAACCTGCTTGAATCCGAGCTGTTCGGACATGAAAAGGGCAGTTTTACCGGTGCCACCGGCGCCCGCGCCGGCAAGTTCGAGCTGGCCAGCGGCGGCACCCTGTT
>DKAS01000030.1 GCA_002448875.1 Proteobacteria bacterium UBA6920
CTTGGCCTCGCCGATGGACATCTTGCGATTGATTTCCTTCAACTCGCCGATGGAAAGGCCGCTCTGCTCTTCCACCGCCACCAGTTTCTTCTGCACCCGGATGATATCTTTTTCCAGCTCACGCAGGGCGCCGGCAAACGGCTTGCCGCTGTCGATCTGGGTCTGCAGCCAGTTGAGATCGGTTTCGTTGTCGGGAAACGAGGTAATGAAATCCTTGCGCGGCATGTTGGCCATGTTGACGCACATATTCATGATAGTGCGCTCCTGGGCGCGCACGTTTTCCAGTTTCTGGCGCAAGCGCCTGATCAGCTCGTCGATCACCCGCGGCGTGAACTTGAACTGCACGAAGATTTCGCACAGCTCCTTATAAGCCTTGACGCTCTTCTCATGCTCCCAGCCGTTCTTGCTGGCGGTATCGTGATATTTCTTGGTAACCCGGGCCAGGTTGGCAAAGCGCTGCTTGGCGTCCTCGATATCCGGACCGGTATCGATATCGCTGTTATTGTCATCCTCGGAATCTTCTTCCTCGGACTCTTCGCTGCTGTTGTTGCTGTCGTTGACCGCGCCTTTGCGCGCGGCATTGTTGGCCGGGAACGGCAGGGCATCGGTTTCCGGCAGAGTCGCGGATTCCGGATCGATAAAGCCGGTGACCAGATCCCCCAGCCGGGACTGCTCGGCCAGCACCTGTTCGAATTCCCGCTGCACCATGTTTACCGTCTCGGGGAAGCGCGCCAGAGCGGTCAGCACCTGCGCGGTGCCGTCCTCGATGCGCTTGGCGATCTCGATTTCGCCTTCCCGGGTCAGCAGTTCCACCGTACCCATTTCCCGCATGTACATGCGTACCGGATCGGTAGTGCGACCGAATTCCGTGTCCACCGACGCCAGGGCGACGGCGGCGGCTTCCGCCATTTCTTCATCTTCCTCGTCGGAAGCTGAATCACTGTCGGACAGGATCATGGTATCCATGTCTGGCGCCACTTCGTGGACCATGATCCCCATATCGTTAATCATATTGATAATTTCTTCGATCTGTTCAGGATCGACGATTTCGTCGGGCAGGTGATCGTTGACCTCCCGATAGGTCAGGTACCCTTGATTCTTGCCTTTGGCAATCAATCGTTTCAGTTGTGACTGGCGGTCTATACTCATAAACTTCAATCTTCTCTACCTATACCCTATTATTTGCCACTTACCCCGGAAAAACGGCCTGCCATTGTACACCAAGCGCTTGTTCCAGCGAAGTAAATCAATAAAGGACTAACGTGGGATTTATACTACGACCCCTTACCCGGCCCCGTTTGCTTAACATAATATCGTCCGCCATTATCCTTTATTTAATGTGCCTTATGACTCTTTATTTCCTGCAGTAACTCCGCTTTGGCGCGGATATCCGCCCCGCGACAATTATTTAACTCTTTGATTTCACTATCTAATTTATGCTCCTTGATATGCGAAACCAATTTATCCATACAGGCCCGGAATTCATTTTCCCACAGCTCTTGAGGGGGCAGCTCCAGCTGCAATACCTTGGCAAGATAGCCATCCTGGTCAATTTCCCGACAGCGTTCGAGAATCATCCCGGTACTGATCTCCGGTTGCCGGCGGATGCTGGCAATCACTTCTAAGATTAGTACAAATCTCGGGTTTTTCAGGCCGGCAAACTCCGCCAGCGGTAATTCCAGCAAGGCCAGCCGCGGGTCGGCGAGCAAGAGCTGCAACGCGCGACGCACCAGCGAGGGACCGCCCGCAGACGCCGCTGCCGTGACCCGGCGTTGCGCAGGTTTCGGCGTTTGCGGCACCGCCGGCCCGTCACCGTCGAGCACGTCCACGGAAATCTGCGCCAGTTCGGCCAGACGCGACATCAGCATGTGCCGGTAAACACCAACGGGCATTCGAGTCAAAAGAGGCCGGGTGAGTTCCACCAGTTTGGCGCGGCCGTCAATGTTGCTTATGTCGGCCTTTTTTAACATAAGCTCGAACAGGAATTGCGAAAATGGGACCGCGGTCGCAATCCGCTGGTGAAATGCGTCAACGCCTTTTTTGATGATCGAGTCCGGATCTTCTCCTTCCGGCAAGAACATAAAGGATATTTGTCGCCCTTCCCGCATCTCCGGCAAGGCGGTCTCCAGCGCCCGCCAGGCGGCCTGCCGGCCGGCGGCGTCACCATCGAAACAGAACACCACGTCGTTGACCTGGCGAAACAGGCGCGTCAGATGGTCCCGGGTGGTGGCCGTCCCCAGGGTGGCCACCACCTGGGTAATCCCGGCCTGCGCCAGGCTGACCACATCCATATAACCTTCCACCACCAGCACCCGCTGCAGCTGCCGATCCGCCTGCCGGGCTTCGTACAGGCCGTACAATTCACGGCCCTTGTGGAACACCGGGCTTTCCGGTGAATTGAGATATTTGGGTTTGTCATCGCCCATGGTACGACCACCAAAGCCGATCACCCGCCCCCGCTGATCGCGAATGGGAAAGACGATGCGATTGCGCTGCTGGTCATAGCCGCCCTGGGTACCCTTGTCGGCCACCAGCCCGGCCTTGATCAGCAGCTCCCTGCTGCTCGGGTCCCGACCCAGGTGAGCCAGCAGGTTATGCCAACCGGGCGGGGCGAACCCGATACCAAAGCGGGCGGCAATTTCCCCCTGGATACCACGTTTTTTTAAGTAATCCACCGCCTGTTGCGACTGGGGGTGCTGCCGCAGCTGTTTCTGATAGAACTCCGCCGCCTGCTGCAGGATGTTATAGAGAGGCGCCAAGGATTGTTCCGCCTGGCCGCTGGCGGCGCCTTCGTGCGGCACTTCCAGACCCAGACGATGCGCCAGATCCGCCACCGCCTCCAGAAAGGTGGCGCCATCAAACTCCATTAAAAAACTGATGGCGGAGCCGTGGGCGCCACAGCCAAAACAGTGGTAGAACTGCTTCTCTCTATTAACAAAAAAAGATGGGGTTTTCTCTTTGTGGAACGGGCAGCACGCGCTGAACTCCCGGCCCGCCTTGCGCAGCGGCACGCGGGCGTCGACCACGTCGACAATGTCGGTGCGAGCCAGAAGATCGTCGATAAATGGCTGGGGAATACGCCCGCCGGTCATGGGAGAACCGCTACGTTTCGAAAATGCCGACGGTAATTCTAGAGGGTCCGCCGTCAGGAAGCGAGCCGGTCTTTGACCTTTTTACTGACCTCGGTCAGGTCGGCCTTACCCTGCAGCTGCGGCTTGAGTATGCCCATGACCTTGCCAATGTCCTTGGCACCGGCCGCTCCGGTCTGGCTGATGGCGGCGGCGATGGCCTGGTCCACCTCGGCGGCACTGAGCTGCGCCGGCATGTAGGCCTTGATGACATCGATCTCGAACTGTTCCTTGTCCGCCAGATCATGACGATTGGCGGCCCGGAACTGAGTCAGGGAATCGTTGCGCTGCTTGAGCATCTTGTCGAGCACCGCCAGCACCTGGCTGTCATCCAGGGTGATACGCTCATCCACTTCCCGCTGCTTGATGGCAGCCATAATCAAGCGGATAGCGGCCAGGCGCTGCGCCTCCTTGGCGCGCATGGCGGTTTTCATGTCCTCGTTGATGCGCTCTTTCAGGGACATGGCGCGCGATCAATAGGGGCGGTTACGCCGCGTATTTTCCCGGGACAGCTTCTTCAGGTGCCGCTTGACCGCGGCCGCTGCCTTGCGCTTGCGAATTTCGGTGGGTTTCTCGTAATGTTCACGGCGGCGCACTTCGGTCAGCACACCCGCTTTCTCACAAGTCCGCTTGAATCGGCGCAGGGCCACCTCGAAGGGCTCGCCTTCCCGTACACGAACAGCTGGCATTAACTCATCACCTCTTAAAGAATGTAAACTTAGGGTTAGGTCGGATATAAGGCGGCAGATTTTAGACATTATTGAGGCAAAAGGCAAAGATTTCGTGAATTTACGTGTTTTAGGTATTGAAACCTCCTGTGACGAGACCGCCGTAGCCCTGTATGACGGGCAACAGGGCCTGTTGGGTCACCTGGTGCACAGCCAGATCGACCTGCACCGGGAATACGGGGGGGTCGTGCCGGAACTGGCCTCCCGCGACCATATCCGCAAAACCCTGCCCCTGATTCAGGCCTTACTGGCGCAAACCGGTATATCGGCGGCGTCCATTAGCACGGTGGCGTATACCGCCGGCCCCGGTTTGATCGGCGCGCTGCTGGTGGGTGCCGCCATCGGCCGCTCCCTGGCCTTCGCCTGGGGGGTACCGGCCATAGCGATCCATCATATGGAGGGCCACCTGCTGGCGCCGCTGATGCAGGAACCGCGTCCGGACTTCCCGTTCATCGCCCTGCTGGTCTCCGGCGGCCACACCATGCTGGTACGGGTGGAGGGCGTGGGTCGCTACGAAATCATCGGCGACACGCTTGATGACGCCGCCGGCGAGGCCTTCGACAAGACCGCCAAACTGCTGGGCCTGGATTATCCCGGCGGCCCGGCCCTGGCGCGGCTGGCCGAACAGGGTGATGTGAGCCGTTTTCAGTTTCCGCGACCGATGACCGACCGGCCCGGGCTGGACTTCAGCTTCAGCGGCCTCAAGACCTTCGCTCTCAACACCCTGCAACGGGAGGGAAGCGACGATCAGACCCGGGCCGATATCGCTGCCGCGTTTCAACGGGCGGTGGTCGACACCTTTGTCATCAAGTGCCGGCGCGCCCTGGAACAGACCGGCATCCGCCAGCTGGTCATCGCCGGCGGCGTCAGCGCCAACCAGGAATTACGCCGCGGCCTGGAAAAACTGGCGCATAAAATCGGCGGCCGGCTGTTCTACCCGCCGCTGGAGTTCTGCACCGACAACGGCGCCATGATCGCTTACGCCGGCTACCTGCGGGCGCACGCCGGTTATCGGGAACCGCTGGCGTTTACCGGCCGCCCGCGCTGGCCGCTGGCGGAGCTGGACGCTATTTAAAAAAAAACGGGAAGCCAGGCTTCCCGTTTTTTGTTCGCGTGGCGCGAACCGATTGCGATCAGGCAACCATATCCTTCAGACCCTTGAGGGCCAGCACCTTGACCACGGTGCGGGCGGGCTTGGCCTTGAACATGGTTTCTTCGCCGGTGAAGGGGTTGATGCCCTTGCGCGCCTTGGTGGCGGGCTTGCGGATGGTCTTGATCTTCATCAGACCGGGCACGGTGCAAACGCCGGCGCCGCCTTTCTTGATATGTGCTTCGATGATTTCGCCCAGGGTGGCGAACACGCCGGCGACCTGCTTCTTGCTCAGATCGCTACGGGTGGCGATTTCCGCCATCATCGCCGACTTGGTCATCGCGTCTTTGACCGTGTTCAGCTTCTTGGGGGCGGGAGCGGCTTTGCTCTTCGCAGCTTTCTTCTTTGCCATAGGTAGTACTCCTTCTCGTTATAGTTTGATTGTATAGAATCGAAAATAAGCCAAAAAAGCCTTTACCAAAGACCTTTTATGGTAAAAACTGCCGGCATCTTACCACAGGTTTAAATTCTGGAAAGAGTTTTCCGGGCTGTTTTCGCCTGTTTTTTCACTTTTTTTTGCGTCGCGACGGCGGACACGAGCTTTTTACCGCTGTTTTCTGCATAAAAACTCGACAGTCGAAGAAAAAAGCCGCCTTGTCAGCGCGCCGCAGGCCTGTCGCGCGCTGCTTTCATGCGAGCGGACGCACCCGGAACCAGCCGGTGAGGCTGTCGCGCCGGCGAGCGGCGGGCAGCACTTCATGGGGAAAATCTTCACTGAGAAAAGTAACGAAGGTACCGGCGCACGGCGCCACCCGCGCCAGAATTTGCTGGGGTTCCTGCGGCGCGTACAACAGCAGTTCACCGCCGTCCACGGCCTGCCAGTCCGCATTCAAATAGGTAATGGTGGTCACCACCCGCGCGCGCAAATCGCGAAAACCGTCGACATGGCGCCGATAGAACCCGCCAGCCGGGTAGGACGCGAAATGGCATTCGTAGTCCGCCACCCCGAGAAACAGACGGCGATTGAGCAATTGCCGGTAAGCTTGCATCAAGGCCAGGTAACGCGCCTCCACGGGATCGGCGCCATCCAGCCAGCGGATAGTATCGTTGCGATAGTCAGCATCGATCTGCCGGCCCGCGCCCCGCCCCAACCCCGCCGCCTGGTAACCCTGCCGCGCCAGCGGATCGCCCATGGCCGCGCGCAGATTCTGCAGCCAGTCCGCAGGCCAGAAGTTTTCGGCCACGAACCAGCCGCACTGTGCCAGCGCGCTCGTCGCCCGGTGGAAACGGCGGTACCAGGATAATGGGACAGGGTAATCTGGTGTCATGCAGGCAGGCGCGGCACCGTGAGCAGCGGGTGGCGGCTCAGTTACCGGTATCTTTCCAATGCCACCACTGCAGCAGATGCGGGTCATGCACATCGTTGCTGGCATAGTAGACGGCGCAGCGAAACACATAGAGCATGCAGCGGTCCACGTGTGCTCCCCGCAGGCGGCATAATTCATCATACAGATGCTGCGGATCCCGCCCACGCAGCTGCGTGACGGCGCGGATGCCCAGGTCAACCAGGTCCTGGGCGATGCTGGGACCCACCCCCGGAATCACTTGCAATTGCCGCTGCGGCGTGGCCGCCCGCGCAGTCTGGGCCATGCGTCTCTCCGGTGTTTTTACCGGCTTTGATTCTATCCCTTGCGCCAGCGCCGCACCAGCGCGCGCGAAGCGTGCCGCGGTGTTTTTTCCGGCGCACATTCGCGCAGGACACCGCCGCGGACACTCGCCGGAACCCGCAGCGACAACGGACCGCTCTTATGCAGATCAACCGCCGGCAATGACCATTAGCACCCGTTCACCACCGCGCCGGGCGCAACCGAACCCACTCCAGGTGGTTTTAGCGTGGGACGGGCTGGTGAACGCCATGACCGAGCACAGGCCGGCGACTGACGGGGAAAATCCAGCACGGGGGTCGAAGGAGAAATACGAACGGAATATGGTGCCCAGGGGCGGAATCGA
>DKAS01000179.1 GCA_002448875.1 Proteobacteria bacterium UBA6920
CGCCGAGATGTGCGGCAACGGCATACGCTGCGTCTGCAAGTACGCCTACGACGCCGGTCTGCCCGCGCGCAGCGTGGCGATCAACAAGACCGGCGCCGGCGTGCTGACGCTCACCGCCGCCAACACTTACAACGGCGGCACGACCGTCAACGGCGGCACGTTGCTGGTGAACAACACCACCGGCAGCGGCACCGGCACCAATGGCGTCACGGTCAACAACGGCGGCACCCTCGGCGGCACCGGCTTCATTCGCGGCGCCGTCACGGTCAACGCCGGCGGCGCGCTTGCGCCGGGCACCGTCACCGGCGCCGGCACCTACAACTACGGCGCCAGCGCCAGTCTCAGCGCCGTCGCCAGCACCGGCTCCACCTTTACCGGCTGGAGCGGAACCAATTGCAGTCTCAGCGGCACCACGACATCGCCTGCCCCCCTGACCATCACCGGCAACGTCGATTGCACCGCCAACTTCACCCTCAACACCTACACCGTGGCCATCACCAAGGCGGGCAACGGCACCGGTACTGTCGGCGGCGCGGGTACCTATGATTACGGCAGCAGCGTCTCCCTCAGCGCCACCGCCGATCCCAGCTCCACCTTCACCGGCTGGAGCGGAACCAATTGCAGTCTCAGCGGCACCACGACATCGCCAGCCACAGTGACCATCACCGGCAGCATCAGTTGCACGGCCACCTTCACCCTCAAGACCTATACCTTGACGACAGGCGTCACCGGCAGCGGCACGGTGACCAGCGATATCGGCGGCATCAACTGCGGCACCGCCTGTTCCGCCACCTTCAATCATGGCGACATCGTTAATCTGACCGCGACCGCCGCCGCTGGATTTGTCTTTACCGGCTGGAGCAGCAACACCAAAACCGCCGCGTGTACCGGTACTACGTCGCCGCTGTCCCTGACCATGACGGCTGACAGCAACTGCGCCGCAAACTTCACCGCGGTCTACACCCTGACCGTGGTGCTGGCGGGCAACGGCAGTGGCACAGTCGGCAGCAAACCGGCCGGCATTACCTGCGGCGCGGATTGCACCGAGCCTTATCTCAGCGGCCAGGTCGTCACCCTGCTGCCGCAGGCGGATGCCAACTCCGTCTTCAGCAATGTCGACGGCGGCTGTATCTTGTCAACGACGGGTTTACAGGTGACGATGAGCAGCGATCAAACCTGCTACGTCGTGTTCACTCTCAAGACCTACACCATGACCGTGGCTAACGGCGGCAAGGGCACGGGCACGGTCACCAGCAGGGACGGACAGATTCTGTGCGACCCCAAATGTACGACCACAAATCCGGCAACCGGCACCTATAATTTCGGCACCGCCGTCACCCTCGATGCCGTTGCCGATGCCGGCTCTCAATTTACGGGCTGGGGTGGCGATTGCCTCAACGCCGACGGCAGCCGCAACATGACCAATCCCCTGACCTTCAATGACAACGTGTCGCGGTTCTGCCTCGCCGGGTTTGATCCGTTCTATCCCACTCTCAGCATCAGCCTGCTGGGCAACGGCGCCGGCAACGTTCAGGACAGCAGCGCCGGTGCGGCGCCGCTGATCGACTGCGGCCTGACGGGTACCCTGTGCAGTACCAGTCCCATCTACGGCACCAGCATAGTGCTGTACGTCCGTGCCTATCAGCCGGGCACCGCCAGCGGCACGTTCACCACCGCCGATTGCGACTCGGTGGACGCCAACGGCGGCTGCCATCTGACATTGACGGCCAATCGTACCGTGCGTGTCACCTTTACCATTGCCATCGATTCGGCAGACGTCTGCAATCTCGCCATCCTCCCGCCGTTCCAGGCCTATACACCGCTGGCCGCGGTGCTCTACAGCATCATTGACAGCAGCAAACCGGTACAGACCGTGGTCAGCGGTTTCGGCACTGACGGCAAGACAGCGGCTCTCGGCGCGGACATTCTCAACCAATACCAGGTCACCAGCCGGTGCGTCATCGGCGCGGGTACGAACTCCCCCATGCAGTATTATCTGAACGCCAAAAGCGTGCCGACCGGTGCGTATACCGGCACGGCGGGAGTTGAAGATTGTATCGCTTTTAACGTAAAGGGATTGGCGGTGGCGCTGTCGGGGAAAAACTGGATTGTGACCGACGGTTTGAGCATTATGGAAAACTTCGGCGCGGCGGAAGACCTGGCGCGCATTGCCCATGCCACTATCGTCGCCCACGGGTTCACCAATCAGTGCTTCGTCGGCCGACCCGGTGCGCCGCTGGAATATTATCGCCGCTAACCCGCGCCCGGGGGGGCGGTCGCATTGGGCACCCCCCCCCCCGGCCGCATGGCTAAGCTGTAGGCAGGTGACAATAATCCAGGTAGAATCCCCCCATCAACCACCGGCGGAGGCGGCATGACACAGGGGGATAGAGTCAAGGTCTGGGATATTGGCGTGCGCCTGTTCCACTGGTCCCTGGTTCTGCTTTTCTTCATCGCCTATTTCAGCGGTGACGACGCCGAAGAACTGCATGTGCTGGCCGGCTACGGCATCATCGCCCTGCTTCTTTTCCGCCTGGTGTGGGGATTTATCGGCGGTAAATACGCCCGTTTCGGCGATTTCATCTACAGCCCGCAGGCAACTATCAAATACGCCCTGAGCATACGTGACGGCAACGCGCCGCGTTATCTGGGGCACAACCCCCTGGGCGGCTGGATGGTCGTGGCGCTGCTGCTGATGCTGGTGGCGATCTCCTGGAGCGGACTGAAACTGCTGGCGGCCGATGGCGAAGGCCCGCTGGCGGCGGCCCCGCCGGCCTTGATCAGCGACGCCCGTGCCGACGACGACGAGCACGGAGAAAAAAAGGCCGGCCATGAAGACAGCGCCTGGGAAGAGTTTCATGAATTCCTGTCCAATTTCACCGTGTTTCTGATTGTTCTGCATATTGCCGGCGTCGCTGTGGAAAGCCGGCGCGAGAAGGAAAACCTCGCCCGGGCCATGGTCACCGGCTACAAAAAACGCTGAAACAGATGATATACATTCCGTAATTTATTGAAATATATCGATTTTTATCAACACCCTCAGACTCTTCCCAAAGACAGAAGCAAATTCCTTGATTTGCTTCTGTTTTTAATCCACCCTAGAAATTCCTGGCTCCCCTCTTGCGGAACTGTTCATTTTATTGTCATAATCGGTCCTACATGATAATGATTATCATTTGCATTTAAGAAACAATTTGCCAGGCCTTGTTGGGATTAACTAATACCATGATATTTAAATCGAATTCTGCTCCGCGTCGCGCCACCCCCGGCGTACTGGCCGTTCTTCTGCTCGCCTCCTCCAGCCTCTGGGCTGCACCAGCGACTCCGGCCGATCCCCAGGCAGTAATCCACGGGCTGGACTACATCGGCGTGGACTATCCCGGCGTCTTCAGTGGTGGAAAAATCGGCAATCCAGCCGAATACGCCGAGCAAAAAGAGATCGCCGCCCACATTACCGATGCCGCGCAGGCACTGCCGGCGCATCCCCGTCGCAGCGAGGTGGTCAACGCGGTCAAGGCGGTGCAGAAGCAAGTGCTGGCCAAGGCACCGGCCCAGGACGTCAGCCGCGGCGCGCGTCAGGCCATTGCCCTGATCATGGAAACTTATCAACCGGTGATGGCGCCAGGCGTAACACCGGACGTAGCCCAGGGACTGCAGCTCTATCAGACCCACTGCTCGGGCTGCCACGGGGCGGACGGCCGGGGAGACGGCGCCATGGCGGCGGGCCTGCAACCCCCACCGGCGAATTTCCATAATTTCCAACGACAACAGCACCGCAGCATCTACAGCCTCTATAACACCATCAGTCTCGGCGTCGATGGCACCGCCATGCGCGCCTTTGACGAACTCAATGCCGGTCAGCGCTGGGCCCTTGCTTTCTATGTCAGCACCCTGGCCGACAGTGGCGCCCAAACGACGGCGCCCGAAGCCCTGCTGGCCCGTCCCGAATATGTGGAAGGTTTTCATGACCTGACCGGCCTGGTGCAGACCTCACCGGAAGACGCCGCCCTGCGCTGGGGCAACGAAGGCGTGGCACTGCTGATGTATCTGCGCGCCCATCCGGAAAAACTGCCCACCGGCAAGGAAACCGCCGGTGATATCGCCCGCGCCATGCTGGCCGCCAGCCTGCAGCGCCTGCAAAACGGTGACCGGGAAGACGCCCGTGAGCTGGCCCTGGCGGCCTACCTCGACGGCTTCGAACTGATGGAAAACCAGCTCAATGCCAGCCGGCCGGACATGCGCAACAATATCGAACATCAGATGTCGCAGTACCGCGACCATATCAAGGACGGCGCACCGCTGGAGCAGCTGGCGGAGGAACAGCGGGTGCTGGTCTACCTGATCAGCGAGGCGGAAAAACAATTGCAGGACAATCCGGCCTCCTACGCCATGAACCTGAGCACCTCGCTGTTGATCCTGCTGCGCGAAGGGCTGGAAGCCATCCTGGTGATCGCCGCCCTGGTGTCCATGCTGCTGAAGACCGGCCGCCGCCAGGACCTGCGCTATATCCATATCGGCTGGAGCAGCGCCCTGCTGCTGGGCCTGCTCACCTGGTATCTGGCCGACACCGTGCTGGCCCTGACCGGCGCCGGCCGTGAGCTGACCGAGGGCGCCACTGCCCTGATCGCCGCCGGCATGCTGCTGTATGTCGGTTTCTGGCTGCACAACCAGAGCCATTCGCAGAAATGGCAGCAGTATGTGAAGCAGCGCATTTCCCTGTCCCTGTCCAGCGGCGCCCTCTGGGGCCTGAGCCTGATCGCGTTTTTCGCCGTCTACCGGGAAGTGTTCGAAACCGTGCTGTTCTATCAATCACTGTGGGTGGGCGCGCAGAGCGCGGACCGCGGCGCCATCCTCGTCGGCTTCGCCAGCGGCGCCGCGGCACTGGGCATTCTCGCCTGGCTGATCCTGCGTTACAGCGTGCGCCTGCCGCTGGCCGCCTTCTTCCGGGTGAATATGCTGCTGATGTTCCTGCTGGCGGTGATCCTCGCCGGCAAGGGCGTGGCCGCCATCCAGGAAGCCGGCCGCTTCCCCATCGATCCCATCGACATCCCGCAGGTGCCGCTGCTGGGCATCTATCCCAGCTGGGAAAGCATAGGCGTGCAGCTGGCGCTCATCGCCTTCGCCGCCGCCTGGTTTCTGGTGCAGCGCCGGCGCGCCAGGAACGGCGGGACGATACCGGCCTAGTTTTCCGGCTCGCTGCCATGGCATGCCGGACGCATCAGCATGCGGTGCAAATCAACCAAGCAAGTGCATGACATGCACTATCCGTAACCACCTGTCCTTGCGAGCGCGGACCAAACGCGTCTATTGTAACACCTAACCCTCGGCTTACATCCACGCCGGTATTCGATCTACAGCAACCTGTTTCTGGCAAAGTAAAATTATTCGGGCTCCCGTTGCCAGACGCCCCAGGATGGCCCTGCCCCCCGGTTTGGCGGTTAATCCCACACCGCCTTGCGCATTTTCTTGCGCTCGCCGGTCTGGCGTTTGCTGTCGAGACGGCGTTTCTTGGACGCCAGCGTCGGCCGGGTTTTCTTCCGCGGTTTGGGTTTTTCCAGGGCCTGCGCCACCAGTTCCACCAGACGGTCGATAGCGTCCTGGCGATTGCGCTCCTGGGTGCGGAAGCGGCGGGCGGTGATCACCAGCTCGCCGTCGAGGGTCATCTTTTTGCCCGCCAGCCGGGTCAAGCGGGATTTTTCCTCCGCGGACAGGCCGCCGCAGGCGGCAACGTTGAAGCGCAACTGGGCGGCGGTGGCCACCTTGTTGACGTTCTGGCCGCCGGGTCCGGCGGACTGAATGAACTTGACCTCGATATCGTCGTCGCGCAGGTGGCGCTGGGGGGTGATGGCTATCATGGAACTGAACCGTGCTTTGGGCCTGGAGGTGAATATCCGGGCTACGCTAACAGGTCATCCCGCCGCGCGCAACGTCGCCATGGCCCAGACTGCACCACACGCGTCACGGCAATCAAGGTGGCGGGTTACCCCGCCGACGGGCGAATCGCCGCGCCAGCTTCGACGGCCATCGCCGCCGGCAGGGCTGAGGTCGCACCGGCACGCGGGCGACATGGCCCCTGTTCGCAACCATAGCCTCGAACAGGGGGGCCAGCGGGGAAAATCCACGTTACTTCACGGAGTAACTGGTCAACTCATCCACGGAATGAGACTTTGTAGTCGTATTGTCGAACGTGGCCACGACGGTTGTATCATTGGTATTCTTGATCATGCCGACATTGTCAGCGATAAACCAGGAAAAATCGATGGTGGCGTTTATGCTGGAACCGGCGTGAGAGGTATCCGGCACGCTGTAGAACATCGTGGCATCGATCCTGTTCACTTGCGCGAACTGGCCCGCGGGCACCGTCACCGTTTCCCGGCTCACGCCGGTCACCGTCAGCGTCGTTTTTTCCTGAAGTGCGTTGTCCTTCCGGGTGTAGGTTTCATAACTGTACGTGGTGTTGGCCGCCGGCGGCGGGCAGATGGGCAGGGGCGGCGTAACTATCGTATAAGTATTGGCATCACCGGTCATCGCGAGGGCCGCGCCATTCGCCGTGAACGACAATTCCTGATCGTAGGCACTGCTGTAAGGAGAGGGCCCCCCGGGCGTATTGGTAGTCCCGCTGTCGGTGGTATGCAGGGTAACCACCGAGCCCTCATGCTTGCTGACCTGATCTTCGACCGTGCCGTCGGATGTCGACAAGACGCTCCCGTCGAGCGTCGAGGAGGACGACGCCGCGTAGCGCCAACTGTCACCCACGGTAAACTTGACGCAGTTGGCCACGGTCGTGACCGGAGTCGGATCCGCCTGCGCTGTGCCCGCCAGCGGATTGGCTTCCACGTACAGGTGTTTATCGCTGCGGGTGTAGACGATCAACTCGCCATCGGGACTGAGCGTGGCATCCGAGCCGGAATTCGCCAGCGCCTCTAGCTTGCCGTTGCTGACATCCTTGATATAGATCTTGCCGCCGGAGTGAAACGCGACGAAACGGCAGTCATCGGAAACCGAGGGATAGCGCGTGCCGCCGGCGAGGGTGCTGCCATTGGCATCGGTGCTGACCAGGGTCGTGCGCTCCCGCTGCGGCTCCACCAGATACACGTCGGAAATGCCGTTGGTATCCCCATCGCTGTAACTGGCCACGGTATCGGCCACCACACAGGCGCCGTCGGCAGAAACGGCGAAAGACCGCGGATCGGCATTGGTCGCCACGCCATCACTGTTCACATCCGCGGTCGGCGCGTCGATGAGCATTGACTTGTTATTGTTGCGCCGGTCGTACAACCAGAGTTGCGCGCCGTTGACCGGACGATAGACGATCCAGTTGCCATCGGCGCTGATATGGGGCAGCCAGCCGTCGTCTACATGGATATACGACGGCCCCTCCACCGTTTGCCGCAACAGAAAAACGCCGGGCCCATCGTTGGTAATCGGGGCATCGGTGTAAAAGGTGACATAGGCGCCGTCCGCGGACAGGGTGGGATAAGAACTGAACTGGCTGAACTCCTGGCCATTGGTGTCGACGCTCAAGCGGGTTAGCGCGCCGCTGGTCAGGTCTTTGAGGAATACGTCGGATACTCCATTGGTATCGTTATCCACCAGATTGTCTGCCGGCGAGGCAAAAACCGCCAGCCGGCCGTCGCGGCTCAGGGCGGCAAAGGTAATGGCCGCATTGCCCACCACGCCGTTTTCCGTGGTGTTGACATCCTTCAGTTCGCCGCTCACCAGATCCTTGACGAAAAACTTGGTGCTGTTGATTTTCGGATCGTAGCCCGGCAGCAGATTGGAGGCATAGGAGTGAAAACCCACCAGCCGGTTGCCCTGCGCAAACATGGCGATACCGCTCTGTTTGTCCCCCACCGCCCCCGCGGCATTGGTATCGACCTGTTCCGGGCGATAGACGATCTTATGGGTGATGGCCCCCGTGGGTACCAGCCGCAGGCTGACGTGGCCGGTGGCGCCGGACGTCAGCGGCTCGACCGCAACGCTGCCGCGGTACAATTCCTCGGTGGCCGCGCTGTCGGCGGAACCGGAGAGGGCCCGGCCCTGCACCGTCAGCGGTACGCCCGCCGGTACTTTGAATTTGGCGGTGGGATTCGCCAGCAGATCAATCGTCGGCAAATCCTTTTCACTTTGCAGATTGCTGATGGTAATCAGCAATTGACTGACATTGGGCGGCAGCGTACTGCGATCGAGAGCGCCGGCCTGACTGGCCAGCATCTGCTTTTGCGTACCCAGGGAAATCTCCAGAGTTGCTTCTCCCGTCGCCCCCTGGTTACCGCTGCCGCAGGCGGCCAGCAGCCAGGCCAGCAACATCACCGGAATTTTACGTATGCCCGGTCCACAGCGACCGCGAATCTCGCCAGCTACCCCGTCCTGCACGACTACCTCTCTTTTTCCATGGAATAGATACCGCCCGTTTCCCGTCCTTACCGACCCGCGAGGGCGGATCATCTGGCGTATGCAACAGGTCTCGAACAATGGAATACAACATCCGTAGGGTGCCACTGCGGGACTTACTTTGGACTTATTTTTTGGGATGTATTCACAGACGCGCGCGCCACTGCCGACAACCTGAGGCAGTGACGCGGCCGAGAGTTATGGTAAATTTGCGGAAATATGCTCAGCGGCTGCCCGTGGCGAGATATTCCACGACCCCGCCCGTATAGCCGGGAATCCATTTGCCGAGAACCTCCCCCAGGCTGGCGGCCGTCGCCGGCGCGTAGACCAAATCGTTGATCCCGGCCAGGGCATATTCGTAGGCCTGCTTGGTGTCATAGCCGGCCACCATGGCGAGGATGGGCAACTGTGCCTTGGAGCGGATCTCCCGAATGCGTTTGGCGGCGTCGACGCCGTTGAGCAAGGGAATATGCGGGTTGAGTATCACCACGTCGAAGGCGTCGCGCTGCAGCACTTCCACCGCCAGCAGGCCATTGACCACCGACTCCATCTCGCAGCCCAGCTGGCCCAGCACCTTGCGCAGTTCATAGCGGCGGATGATGTTGTTTTCGATGAGCAGCACTTTTGTGATCATGGTCACTCCTTACGCGGGGAAACCCCGGGACAGTTTTACATTGACCAGGCGGTGAGACTTGGTCTATGACTGGATTAATATGATGGCAGCTTGTATGACAAGATAATATATGTGGCATCACAGTTCGAATTTGAACCAGGTGGAAAACCACGAACTTCCTTCCCCTCCAACCCGAGTTCAACTCTGGTTTTTGCTCGTGTTTGCCCTCGGCGGCGGATTACCGCTGACCCACGCCGCCGATGCGCCCGACCTGTCACCGCAGCAAACCCTGGGCCGTCGCCTGTTCACCGATACCCGTCTGTCGCTGCATGACAACCTGTCTTGCGCCGGTTGTCACGGCCTGAGCGCCAGCCAGGCTGCGGCCTGGCAACGTCTGGGCATCGCCGGGTTCGCCGATCCACGCAATGTCGACACCGGCAGCGCCGTATCCACGGCGTCCGCCCCGGGCAGGCATGGGCACCTCAATGCCCCCGGTCTGGCTTACGCCGCCTACATCCCGCCCCTGCGTTTCGACACCAGGAAACGCCGCTGGACCGGTGGTCTATTCTGGAACGGGCGCGCCTCCAGCCTGGAAGACCAGGCCACCGAACCGCTGTTCAATGCCGAAGAACTGGCACTGCCCGACCCGGAAGCGCTGCTGCGGCGTTTGCAGACGGACAGCTTCTATGTCCAGATGTTTCGCCGCCTGTATGACCTGGACATTTCGCCCGCGGCAACGGCTCAACCCGTGTCTGACCTGAGCCCGCGCCTGCTGGCCGCGGTCGGTTCAGCCCTGGCCAGATTCGAGCGCAGCGCCCTGTTCCAGCCGTTCACCGCGAAATTCGATTTCGTCCTCGCCGGTCTCAGCGAATTTTCGCCGGAGGAAAGCCAGGGGTTCGCCCTGTTCAAAGGCAAGGCCAAATGCGCACGCTGTCACAGTGTCACGGCCACCGGCGGCGGCAAAGATCTGAAACCGCCACTTTTTACCGATTATTCCTATGCCAATATCGGCATACCCCAAAACAAGTTTATCCCCGGCAATCCACCTACGGATGTCGGATTGTTTGCCGTGACCGGCAACCCGCAGGACCGCGGCAAACACCGGGTGATGACCCTGCGCAACGTCGCGCTGACGCCACCCTATGGCCATAACGGTTTTTTCGCCAATCTGCGTGAAATCATCTACTTCTACAATACCCGGGACCAGACGCCGCAGGGCTGGGGCGCGGCTGAGTTCCCGCAAACGGTCAACCGCAACGATACCGGCGACCTGCGCCTGACGGGCGAGGAAGAACAGGCGCTGCTGGCCTTTCTGCAAACCCTGACCGACGGCTATCCGCAATGGGGCGGCGACCCGGCGATCCCCGCGCCAACACCGTCGCCGTACGCGCAACCTGCACTATAAAGTCGGCATGCCGGCATCCGATAACCCTAACTGACTGAAATCTGCAGCGCCGTGGCGCAGACGGCTGCGGAAAACTGCCCCATCCGTCCGAAGATGGGGGTTTTATCGCCCGCGGCCACGGCCCAACCAAGCTTTGAAGGCCTTATCATGACGCGCGCACGCTCGATATTTTTCCTGCTAATTCTCAGTTGCCTGTTGCCAGCCTGCGAGGAGCAGCCGGTGAACATCAGCGTCAACATCAGCGCCACGGTGGCCGGCCGGCCGGCGGCCGGCGCCCGCATCGCCATCGACGGCAATGACATCGGCGTTACCGACGAAGAAGGCAAACTCAGCAAGAAAATTCAACGCCTGCGCTCGAGCAAGGTAAAAATATCCGCCCTGCTGAAAACGGAAACGCTGAAAGCCAAACCCTGGGAAGATGAATTCACCATCGCCGCCAACGAAAAACGCGAGGGTGGAAGCTACGACGTCAACGTGGTGATGCAGACCTTCATCACCATTGCCGCGCAAGCCAATGGCGCGCCGCTGGCTAATGCCGGCATCCGTCTGGGCGACAAGGCTCTGGGCACCACCGGCAAGGACGGCAACTATGAATACGTTTTCAGTGCCTGGCCGGAAGGAGCCGACCAGGTGCAGATCAGCAAGGCCGGTTACATCACGGCGCAGCTGGCGGTACAGCCGCAGCCCGGCGCCACCTTCAGCACCAGCCTGGTGGAACAGGCCGTGGTGCGGATCAGCGCCAGCAGCGAGCAATACGGGCGCATGGCGCCCCTGGCCGGCGCCAGAGTGCTGCTGGACGACCAGGAACTGGGCACCACCGACGAGCGCGGCAAATTCACTTACCTGCATTTCGGCACCCACGGCGGCACCGCGCAGCTGAAAATCGTCGCCGCGGGCCAGATACCGCCGGTAGTCGAAGATAATTTCGTTTTGACCGGGCCCCACGACAGCAAGCTGCGGTTTTACCCGGCGACCGCCGCACCACTGCGCGTGGGGATTTACGACTTCACTGGCAAAGCCGAGGCACCGGGCCAGCAAAATGTCGTGGCCGACATTCAGTCGGCGTTCACCCAGTTCCTGTTCCGCGCCAACAAGGGCTTTCAACCGGTGCCCGGTGACGCTCTGCACCTGATCATTGAAGAATCCGGCCAGCCCCTGGACACGCTGCTGAGCGCGGGCTGGGAAGCAACGAGCCTGCGTGACGATCTCGACATCCTGGTCGCCGGCAATGTAGTTGCCGACGGCGGCGGATTTCTTATCGAAACCCGTTTCCACCGCTTTGACGGCAAGCTGCTGTTCGGCCATATCGCCCGCGCGGCCAGCGGCCGCACCGCCGACATCAGTCGCGCGGTGGCGGAAATCATCAGCAATCTGCAAAATCGCTTTCCCCTGGCGGGAACCATCACCGGCGTCGATTCCGATGGCGTGCGGATCAATCTTGGGACCGACAGTTTCCCGATTTCGGCCAAGGACTACTTCGCGGTGTATTCCATGATCAAGGACAGCAGCGGCCTTGTTACCGGATCGCGCATGGTCGGTGCCCTGCAAACGAAATCCGTCGGTCGCGAGTCTTCGCTGCTCACCCTCAGCGGCATCAAGAAAGGCGACTCGATCAAGCCCGGCGATATGGCGGTACGCATTGATCTGAGCATGCAGGATCTGCGCAGCTACGCCACCTTGCGCATCAGCAATGACACCGGTGGCGGCGTACCGCTGTCGCAGGTCAACGTCTTCATGGATGGTGTCTGGATAGGTCAGAGCAAGAACGACGGCAAGATCAACGCCCCCGCCAAACGCGGCACGCCCACCACCATCATCCTCACGCATCCGGGATTCAAGCTGGTAAAAACGTCAGTTACGCCGAAACTGCCCGGCCAGGAGGTCAAGCTGGCCATGCAGCAACTGATGTCGCGGCTGCAGGTCAGCTCGGAACCGGCGGGAGCCAAGGTCTACGTGGACGGCACCGCCATCGGCACCACCCCCATGGGCGCGGCGGTAGCGGTGGCGACAGGTTTTCACCTGATCAAGCTGGACGACGGCGAAACCAGCTTCCCGTGGAGCGGTATTCGTGAATTTGGCAGCGACGGCGTGATGCTGACCGACAAGGCCAAGATCACGCTGCTGCCTGATCTGCGAAAAGTGGCCGCGAAGCAACTGCAATCCGCGAAGCCCGACGCAGCCGTCAGCACCTATCAAAGCAGCACCGTGGAGCACCCCGACTATATCGCCATCCGCAGCGCGCTGGCCGAACACCTGCTGGACCGCAACAAGGACGCCGACGGCGCGATCAAGGAAATCGAGCATTTGCTGTCGGCGCGGAGAATCGACCATATCGTCAACAAGACCTACAACAGTGTATTTATCATTTTCGGTCGCGCCTACAGCGCCAAGGCCGCCGTCGTCAAAGACAACAGCGCCGAGGCCGCGCTCTACTACCTGAAAGCGGTGGAAGCCTTGACCCGCGCCCGCGACAGCGCCGACTACTTTCCAGCAGCCGAACGCGCCGCCTTGTCCCACGACGCCTATTTCCACCTGGCCATGGCGCGGCACCAACTGCATTTACTGCGCCCCGACGCCAAGTCATACTATGCAGCGCAGCTTGCCTGGCAGGAATATCTCGACGCCTTCCCCGAGAAGCTCAAGAATGAAGACCGCTTCGCCAAGGCGAAGCAATCCGCCTACTCCCTGCGCGAGGAACTCAAACCCGCCTCCTGACGGCGGTTACCAATCGTANNGCCGTCGCCGGCGCACACCTGATATTGCCGGCAGTTCAGAAACTCGATGGAACCGCTGCTACCGGCGGCACCCTGGTAACGCAGCCTGCCGCTGGCCGGGTTGCCGTTGTCACAGCCGGTGAACACCAGCGGATTGTCCGCATCGACGACGATGCTGCCGTAATCGGGGTGAAAAACCGTACCGTCATGCACCGTATAACCACCGCTGCTGCTGCCCGTAACCTGGTAGTCCTGGAGACGATAGGCGGTACCATCAACCGTCACCACCCAGTCGTTGCTGTAGGTGCCGGCCGCGGTATCCACCACGGTGCTGCCGTTTACCACCTTGGTCTTGCCATTTCGGGTCACGCTGAGTTGATCATAAACCACGTTGCTGCGCACCGACACTGGATTGAGGGTGTACTCGACCGCCACTTTCACCGTGCCATCGGTAATTTTCTGCGAACCCTCGCTCGCTTCGCAGTAGTTGTCGTAGATCAGAGTGGTAGTGTTGCCGCTGGCGGAAGTTTGCGCCGACGTTCGCAACGACCCACCGCAATCGCCGACAGCGGTATTATCGACGATGGCCTGCGCGGTTTTGCTGCCGCCGGCTTGCGCGTCGGTGTCCGGCAGTCCGCGCGCGGCATCGACGGCGTCAATGGCGGCCACGCCCAGCGCTTCGCGATTGCTCTCGTCCACGGTCGCCGCGCCAGTCTTTCCCCGGTAGTGGGTCGCGCCACCGGTCGAATTGTCGTCATTTCCACCGCTACCGCTGCACCCTGTAAAATTGGCACCCAACATCGCCAGCAACATGACCGGCCAGATTTTTCCCTGCATGTGTCTTCCTCCTTGTCTGTGCGCGCAAATCGCCGTGAATCCACAGGTACGGACGGCTACAGTCCATCATAGGTCGGCAGACTTACATTGCACTTACAAGGCAGGTAGACGGAAAATATACCGCGCGTGGATTACCGGCGGGAAAAACGCTGAGCGCGCGGCCGCTGGCGGCCGCGCGCCGCATCATGTCAGATGGCGATACCGGTCATTGCCGCCGTCTGTTCGAAGTGAATGTGATTGACATCGCCTTCACTGGGCTTCATGCGCTCGGGCTGCAAAATGGAAATCACGTGATTCTTGATTTCGATAATGCCTTCGCGGCGCAACTCGCCCAGCACTACCGTCACCGTCTGCCGGCTGGTGCCTATCATGTCCGCCAGCTCCTGATGTGTAAGATGCATGGGCAGTCGAATGGCCTCGCCGTTGCGCTGGCCATAGCAACAGGCCAGCCGGTAGAGCAGTTTCATCACTCGCGAATTGACGTCGTCGGCCACCAGATTCAGCATGGCGTTGCTGAGAATACGCACCCGCCCCGCCAGCATGTCAATGATATTCATCGACGCATTGGCGTGCCGGGCCAGATAGGATCGCAGCTCGACGTACGGGATAGCAAGCACGGTGAGGTCGCGGCAGGCCTCGGCATGGGCCTCGCGCAATTCACCGTTGAAAATTTCCGACAGGCCAAACAGCTCGCCGGGAAAGCAGAACCACAGAATGACTTCTTTGCCGTAGCTGGCGATCTGGTAGATTTTCACCCTGCCGTCCAGCAGGATGTAGGCATAGTCGCTGTTGGCGCCAGCGCGAAAAATCAGTTCATTTCTGCGAAAAGTTTGTTTCTTCCCCAGAGCCAGTAATTCCGCGCGTTCGGCGTCGTTCAGACGCAACAGGAAGCTGGAGTTTCCGAGATTTGCGATGTTATCCATAACCATGGTGTTTTCCCCTGACAGTGTTCTAGCATTTAACATAATTATTTTTTTCCTTAGTTTTTCATTGTAAATAGCCGACCCAATAGCGGCGTCGCTATCAACCAAGTGAATCCTAAAATTAGATATTTTTATGTGCGACTAATGTAGGGGAAATGGCCATTAATGTAAAGTTCTAATTCACACGGCGGACCACGTCTTGATAGAACCCTGGGAAGGAAAATAACTTACTGATAAATAGACTAATACGATGAAGTGTGAATATTTCACACTAATAAGCCAAAAAATTACAGCAGCATTTCTTAAAATAAGATTAATATTCTGACGACGCGCCTAAATTCGCTTGCGGGAGATTCCGATGCCATCGAACAATCACTCAAACATCATTCTGGAAATCATCATGCTGGTCATTGTCCTGGGGTCTCTGCTGTTATTTTTCTAAGCTGGGCTAGAAAGTTCGCACCCTCCCCCGTGGCAGCAACAGGCAAGCAAGCGCAGGATCAGGAACGCATTCCGGAAAGAGACCCCAGCAGGGGCGTAGCAGTAAGCGCCCGCAATTGATCGACAATAGCCAGCAGTTCGTTTATCCGCAATGGTTTGGTCAGATAGGCATAAAATCCCGAAGCAACCGCTCGTTCAATTTCCGCCGGCATGGCCGCTGCACTCAAGGCAACGACGGGAATCGCCGCGGTTTCCGGCAACTGCCGCAACTCCGCCAGCAACTCATAACCGCTCTTGTCCGGCAGTTGAATGTCGAGCAGGACCAACGCCGGCCGGTGCACACGGGCCATTTCCCGGCCAAGACCGGCGTTGTGCGCACTGATCAGCCGCACCCCGGGCCGTAATTCCAGGACGCGTTCAACCAGCATCAGATTGACCGGGTTATCCTCGACATAGAGCACGGTGAATTCCTGGTCGGCAGCTTGCCGCGACGACACGCCGCGGACGGCGTTACCCTGCAGCGCCGTCGAGACCCCCATGATACCGGCCACCCGGCGCAGGTTCAGCCAGAAGGTGCTGCCCTGACCTTCTACGCTTTCAAATCCGACTTCGCCGCTCATCAAATGCATAATATGGCGGGTCAATGCCAGCCCTATCCCCGCCCCTTCGATCGACGAGGCTTCGCGCCCGAGCCGGGAAAATTTCTGGAACAGATCGCCGGCCCGCTCCGGTGGAATGCCGATGCCGTTGTCGCGCACCAGGATACGCAACTCATCGGTCTCGCCGGCATCGCACTCGATACTGACCATGCCACCGGGTTTATTATATTTTATCGCGTTACTGATCAGGTTCAGCAAACACTGCCGCAGGCGCGTAGCATCAGCATAGACGCACAGGCCGGCTTTGGCGGCACATGACATGCGCAAATCGATTTGCTGACGCAGCGCGACCGGCGCCATCATGCTGACGCACTCGTCGATGACATCCATCACCCGCACCTCGTTGATCGTCAACTCCATGATGCCGCTTTCGATACGCGCCAGATCCAGCAGCTGGGTCACCAGCGCCAGCAGGTGTTTGCCGCTGCCCAGTATCTGCTCCACCGACGCGCGATGTCCGGAATCGAGGTGCGGGTCCATTTCCATCAACTGGGCGAACCCCAGTACGGCGTTCAAGGGCGTGCGCAATTCGTGACTCATGGCGGAAAGAAAATCCGATTTGGCACTATTGGCATGCTCCGCTTCGTCCTTGGCCTGATTCAATTGCCGGGTACGCTCCTCGACCCGCGCTTCCAGGGTTCGGTAAAGATCGCGCAGCCGCGACAACATGGCGCGCAAGGCGTTGTCCAGCACCCCGATCTCGTCGTTACGATCGCCGCTGGCCGGCAACTCGCTCCACAAGTCGTCGCCTATTCTGCGGGCATTTTCCGCCAGATTACGCAAGGGCAGGGCCAGGCGTTTCCCACTCCAGTGCGCGACCAGCAACACCAGCGCCAGCAATATGCTGCCACCCAGGGCAAGCAGCGCGCTGGTCTGACGGGTAGCCGAATCAACGGCGCTGAAATCCGGTTGAACAGCAATTTGCAGGCCCAGCGGCGCCAGCACCGCCGGCACCGCGACGGATTCGCTGAACCCACCCCGGGCCAGCATTTCGTCGACACTGGGTGAGCGGTGGGCACTGAGCAGAAGATGCGGCACCCGACCTTGGTCGCCGATTAAGATATCCGGCTGCAGCGGGAACATATAGACCAGCGCGCCTTCCCCGGAATGGGTGCGCATATAGACGATGACATCCACTACCAGTATCATCTGCCCGCCGTCACCACCATCGACGATGCGTGCCTGGGTCTCACCTGCCTCTATGGTCGCCTGGATCCAGGCGCGGTAGGGCTCGAATATCCGGTCATCGACATTGCTGGCCACCGTTCCGCCGAGAAAATCCGCCAACATGATCTGCACCGGCATACCCAATACATTACGAAAGCCACCCAGCAACGGCGCCAGATAGGTTTCACGCCCTATGCTGTCAATCAAACCGTTGGCCACCGTGGAATTGTGTGCCAGGGTGGACATGGAACCCGTAACCGCGGTCAGCACCCCGCTGATACGCTCCGCCCGCAGCGCCAGATCCTGATGATAATTGGCCTCGACGCCGGCTTTGATCTGCTGAGTAAGCAATAGATTGGAAATCACCAGGGCAACACCAATGAAAACCACGGCCGGCACCGCCACTGCCAGGGCAACCCGATTTTCGAGGCGCGCCTGCAGGGGCGCCAGCAGGCGTTGACCCCAGGATTCCTTAGCTAGCTTCATCTTTGATGGTGCTGTCGTTCGAACACGGCTCAAGGCAGCGGTCGAATAACGCCCTGCGCGTCGTACGCCGCCATGAATATGTCCTCCTGTACCAGCGCATCGTGTACTTTTCTGGAAAACGGCTGTTTGAAAACCTTGACCAGGCCGTCGTAATGCTGTACCTGCTCGAGTTTGTCGCGTATCCGCGCCCGCTCGGTGCTGCCTGCCAGGTTGATGGCACGAGCCAGAATATGCACCAGATCATAAGCCTGGCCAAAACCCACCGGCGCGTCGATCTGCTCCGGCGCGCTGATGTCAAATATTTCCTTGGCCAGCTTCATAACCCGTGCCACTTTACCGGGATCGGCGCGGAACAGACTGAATGATTGCACCACACTGAAATCCAGGCGCTGCAAGTCCCCGGGATTACTCATCTGACCGATAAAATTGCCGCCGGTGACTCCCCAGTGGCTGATGATGGGCAACAATTGATCCTTGGGCAATGCCGACATTTCCGAAACCAGAGTGGCGCCCTCATCATCGTTGGCCACCAGTATAATGGCTTCGGCACCCTCCTTGCGCAGGTTCTGGTATTTATCAATCAAAGACTTATCCCGCCAGTTGTACCAGGCGGTGCCGACGGAAACGAGATCCCCGACGGTCGCCAGATAGCGCTTGGCGGCGGCTTCGTTGCTGCGCCCCCAGGCGGTATTGGTCAGTAGCAAACCTACCTTTTTTACCCCTTTACCCCGCGCATGCTGCAGCATTACCGGCATGGCGTAACCGTCTTTCAGGGACAGCCGAAACACCCAGTTGGGATCCTGTTTGTTCTCCGTGATACCGTCCGCCGACGACCAGGGCGCCAGATTGATCATCTTGTTTTTCTCTAGCGTTTGCAGGGTCTCCAGCACCACCGGGCTGAAACGACCGCTGACAACAGCTACCACATCGGATTTCCTGCTCAATTCACTGATGTTGTGGATGCCACGGGCCGGCATGGACAAATTGTCCGTGGTAATAATTTGCATGGGGCGCCCCTGCAGCACCCCACCCTGCCGATTGATTTCTTCCACCGCCAGACGCGCCCCCCGCTCAATGGACTGCGCCGATGTGCTGTGCGGTAAACCGAACTCCGCGTCTATCGCCACGTAGACAGGCTCGCCGGTCGGAGCGGACATTCCCGTCCCCCACCAGCACCCACCAATAATCACGGCAATTCTTATTACATTCATAGAGTTACGCCAGGGTGTCATTTTATGTCTCACGCTTGGTGGTTAGAGGCCATATAAAAACCATAGTATGATCGTCTGGCAAAAAGCCATCTATTGAGTATAGTAACTATGGGAAGCCCAATAACACTGGGCACTCGCTCGTGTAACTATTGTTTACATTGATTCCCTTCCTTTGATTTTCCATGGATAGACAGAAGCAGGAATGACCGCATTAAGTAATCCCAGGAACGCTCGATATAGCTTATGGCCCCCGGCCGCTTTTCAGACCGACGTACACTTATTCCCGGATTGTTTTCATGTCTTTTTTCAAAGAGCCCCAACCTGATGAAAACTCTTCGGAAACCGAGAACCCAGGTAATCCAAGCATCTTAGTGGTGGACGATTCCACCACCATACGCGCCAGTCTGGTACGCACCATGCCGTCGGATGTAAACATCGTCGAAGCGGAAAACGGCGCGCAGGCATGGCAGTGCCTGCAGCAGGACCCGTCGATAGACCTGGTGATCTCTGACCTGGACATGCCGGTGATGAGCGGCCTGGAACTGCTGAAAAAAATGCGCGGCAGCGAAGAGTCCAGACTGGTCAACATGCCGGTCATCGTTCTCACCGGATCGGAAGACAACCGGATAAAATCCGATGCTTTCATCGCTGGCGCCAACGACTTCGTGCCAAAAAAATTCGACAAAGTGGAATTGCTGGCGCGCATCCGCGTGCATCAGAATCTGGCGCAGACGCTGCGCCAGCTGGAAAACAGCCGCCGCTACCTGAAGTCACAGGCCGAGACCGACGCCCTGACCGGCCTGATCAACCGGCGCTACTTCTTTTCCAGCACGGAAAGCCTCATTGCCATGATGCACCGGCAAAGCGAGTATTTCAGTGTAATCATGATGGACCTGGATCATTTCAAGGCCATCAACGACACCTACGG
>DKAS01000173.1 GCA_002448875.1 Proteobacteria bacterium UBA6920
ATGGTGGACGCAGTCGCGCTCTGCAGGAAGGCATCGACGTCCACCGACGCGCCCGGTGGGGCGCCGGCCGCCGCCATTAGCGTGCCCGGCCTGGCAGCTGTCGATGCCTTCCTGCAGAGCGCGACTGCGTCCACCATCTTGCGGCCCGCCGGCCTGATCGCGCTGGCGGGCCGGGATGAGGACAGCGAACTGGGACGGGCGCTGGCCGCGGGAACGGAGATCCAGGGGTCGCGCTGCGGCGATTTCGCACCCGCCATTGCCCTGTTGGCTAATGAGGCGGCGATCAGCGCCGCTCTCGCCGAGCACATGATTATTCAGGACTTGCCCGTGGCCCGTTTGCCGCAGGCCTTTGCCGCCGCGCGGCGCAGTGGGGCGTTGAAAGTGAGAATTTTCCATTGACACTTTGCGAAAAAATTCCGTGATGCTACGCTTTGTTAGCACCCGGCTAACAATTTCTTACGCACCTGCGCCACGGATTGCGCGATAATGTGCCGATTGCGGCGTAAGCAGTGGTGATTGTCCCGCGAGGGTTTGGTGGCGGAGAAAAACATCCTATTGGTTGATGACAGCCAGGATCTGCTCGATTGTCTGGCATTAATCCTGGCGGACGAGCGTATTCGCATCAGCAAGGCGGTCACGCTTGCCGACGCGCGCACGCTGCTGGCGCGGCAGGGGTTCGATCTGGTCTACCTCGACGTCCGGCTGCCGGATGGCAACGGCCTGGTGTTGTATCATGAACTGAAGCTGCGCAACCCCGCTTTGCAGGTGATCATCATGACCGGATGTCTGTTGGAACAGATGCTCGATGACGTCGCCCCCCGCCCCCTGCAGGTGCTGGCCGATGCGTATCATGCAGGCCGTGCCGATGCGATCCTGGAAGATTTGGTGCTCGATGACACCCTGCTGTTCATGGATAATGACTATCTGCAGCATTTTCTCCAACACCGGCCGGACAGCGTGGCGCTGTGTCGGGATAGTTCTTCGGCGGCCTCCCTGACGCCTGGCGCGGCAGAAGTCGTCGTACTCTGGTTGCCGGGGACGATGTTGGACCTGCTGGCGCTGGCGGCCTGGCTGCGCGCGCGCGGGCTGCGGCAGCCGCTGCTGTTGTTTACTGATCCCGCCTTGGCGGTGTTTGCCGGCCGTGCCCGGCGCCGGCTGGCCGGCCGCGCCTACGTGGTAAAACCGGTTGATCCCCAGCAATTGCTCGACGATATGGAATCCATTCTGCGCATGGATACCATCGTCTCGGCCACGGCATGAGCGCGCCGGATTCCCGCCATCTGCTGGCCGCAGGCGATCCCGGCGAGGTTCGCGTACTGATCATCGACGATGATGTCGACGTCGGGGATTCGTTGCGCGACGTGCTCGAAGCCGAAGATGCTTCGCTCAGGGTGGCAGTGGCCAACAATGCCGTGGACGGCGAACAACTGGCAGCGGAATTCAAACCTGATATCGCTCTGCTCGATATCAAGCTGGGGCGTCGCAGCGGACTGGACCTGGTGCCGCGGCTCAAGCAGCGCCTGCCGGGGATCGTCTGCATCATGATGACGGCGTTCCGGGATACCGAGTACGCCATTTCCGCGGTGCGTCTGGGCGCCGATGATTATTTGCTCAAGCCGGTGGATCCCGACAGATTGCTGAGCGCAGTGCGGGACTACAAAGCGCGCAAATCCCTGCTCGATGCGCAGCGTGCGGCGGAACGGCGTTTTCAGGCAGTGTTTCAGCAGACTTTACAGTGGTTGCTGGTAGCCGATCCCGCCGGCCAGGTGGCTGATGCCAACGAGGTGGCGGTGAATTATCTGGGGGGGAAACGGCAGGCGGTGGTGGGGCAGTCGCTGCTGGCGCTGCTGGCACCCTGTCTGGATCAGCACGCCCATTCGCGGCTGCGCGCCGCCCTGTTGCAGGCGGGCAAGGGTGTGCTGTCGCGCCTGGAGCTGGCCATTGCCGACCGGCGCGGCCGCACGGTTATCTTCGCCTGTTCCCTCAATCCGGTGATGAATGAGGGCGGACAGCTGGAGTGCGTGCTCATGGAGGCGCATGACATCAGCGCGCTCAAGCACGCCGAGAACAGCTTGCGCGCGGCCAATCAACTGCTGGAAGAGCGGGTGCGCGAACGCACCGGCGAACTGCAGCAGGCCATGCGGCGGGCGGAACAGGCCAGCGCCGCTAAAAGCGAGTTTCTGTCACGCATGAGTCATGAGCTGCGGACGCCACTCAACGCTATACTCGGATTCGCGCAATTGCTGCGCGATGATCTCCGGCAACCGCTGGCCGGCGAGCAGCGCGAATACGTCGAGGATATACTCGGCGCCGGTGGTCGGCTGCTGGATCTGATCAACAAGCTGTTGGATCTGACCAGAATTGAATCTGGCAAGTTCGGCCCGCGTCTGCGGGATGTGGATCTGGCCGGTCTCATTGACACCGCCACCCGCCAGATCGACGATGAAGTCCGCGCCAGTGGCCTGCAGCTGGAAGTGGCGGTACCGGCGACACGCCTGCGGGTCAGGGCTGATGCCGATATATTGCTCCAGGTATTGCTTACCTTGTTGAAGAACGCGGTGCGCCATAGCCCGCCCGGCGGTAAGGTGGGGGTTGATTGCGAGATGCGCGGCGATTTCACAGTGCGTATCCATGTGCGCGATGCCGGTATCGGCCTCAGCGAACGGGACCGGGCGCAGATTTTCACCACCTTCGACGTGGTTGCCGGTAGCGGCGCGCATCGCGGGGGCGTCGGCCTGTCTCTGGCCAGGAACTTTATTGCCACCATGGACGGAACGCTGGGGGTGGACAGCCAGCCTGGCGCCGGTGCCACTTTCTGGATCGAGTTGCCGCTCAGCAAAAAGGCGGAAGGTAAAGCCTGAGGGCGCGCCCTCAATGGTCCTTTCTTCCACTCCCGCAATGTGTGTTTCTTTCCGCTCTGTGGACATTTCTTGAGGATATCAAGCCAGGTTTTAATTCCAAATGCTTATGGAGTGCTATCTTTCGGTGCTCGGCAAAGTTATGTAAAAATTAATTGTTTGTCTTCCGGGGTCTTTGCAGTCTGGATCTGGCAATAATCAAGCAGACCCGGATTTGTCGGCGTTCTTGCCTTGACAAGCCTTGGAGGCAATGCGTTACTTGCAAGTTCGCCGGTTTACAGTAATGACCGGATAGACATTATTAATTCTAAAAGACGAACAAAGGGGGAGATTATGGCAAAAAGAAATCTGATGTTGATGGCGCTGACCCTGGCGGCCTCGCTGGCATGGGCCGGTGATCACAGCGCTTCCGGTACCGTGAATGCGGTCAAGGTCAAGGAAGGCGTGCTGAATATCAGTCACGGACCGATCAAGAGCATGAACATGGAAGGCATGACCATGGATTTCAAAGTTGCCGATCCTGCCATGTTGAGCGACGTGAAGGCGGGCAATACCATCGAATTCAGTCTGGGTAAGGATGCTAAGGGCGCGTTTGTCATCACCGATCTGGAAGTCACGGGTGAGAGCACCGCCCATGCCGATGATGGGCACGAGCACTCGCACTAAGAATTGCTGATGGGGTCCTGCCGGCGCCTGTATTCCACAAAGATGCAGGCGCCGGCCGCGTATCTAAGGTAAGAGGAAACCAGAACAATGAATCGTCGGTTATTGGTCATGATCGGGACGCTGGCATTGGCGCTGGGCGCGGCTTCTTCGGCCTGGGCCGACGAAGCGATGGAGCACGCCGATCATGACATGTCACAGCACAGCGGTCACGATATGAGCGGTACAGAACCCATGGCGGAGCATAGCGCCCATGATATGAGCGCCATGGTTCATGACCATGGTCACGGGGCTGGCGGCTGGATGCTTGATTACAGCTATATGCGCATGACCATGGATGGCATGCAGGATGGAACCCGATCGTTGAGCACCGCCCAGGTGGTCAATTGGTCCGCCAGTAGCGGCTATATGATGGTTCCGAAAAACATGACCATGGACATGCACATGCTGATGGCCATGTATGGATTCACCGACAAGCTGATGCTGATGGCCATGGGCAATTATCTGGTCAATGTCATGCAGATGGAAAATGGCGGCTGCCCCCAGGACACGATGGAATCCAGCGGCCTGGGGGATACCCAGTTGGGCCTGATGTACCAGGCAACGGGCAAGATCTCCGTCAGCGGCGGTCTCAGCCTGCCCACCGGCAGCATCGACCAAAAAGACAGCATGGACATGAGGGTGGGTGCGACCTGCCCGTCTTCGACGCAAAAGCTGACCTATGACATGCAGCTGGGTTCCGGTACCTACGATCTGTCGCCCAGGGTACAATATAAAGATAGGCAGGGTCGGCTGGGATGGGGTATCGACGGCAGTTATCTTTACCGTCTGGGGGAGAACGCCAATCACTATACCCTGGGCGACCGCTTCGATCTGAGTTTCAACGGCAGCTGGGTGGTGTATCCGGTGCTGACCGGCACCGGGCGCCTGGCTTACAGCCAATGGGGAGCGATCCGGGGTCAGGACCCGGATATCGAGGCGACCATGGACATGGGCATGGGTGGGGTGATGGGCGCATCACCGGGTGCCGATCCGAAAAACTATGGCGGANNCCGCCTGGATTTTCTTATCGGCGTCGATGCCGTGTTCGCGCCGGGACATGCTTTGAGCGTGGAGCTCGGCGTGCCTCTGATGCAGGATCTGCACGGGCCGCAGATGACCACCACCTCGCTGTTCAGTCTGCGTTACCAGTACATGATGATGTAAAACTAGAACAATGGATGCAAGGGTAGGGGTCACGCCGTCGGCGGTCAGTGGGTTTGCCGGGGGGCGGGTATAACGGGTATGGGCGGTATGAACAGTTATAAATTCCTGGGCTGGGCGCTGGCGGCGGCGCTGTGCGCGCCTGTGGGCGCTGTTGCGGCCGGCGCTGGCGGCGGGCTGAGTCTGCAGCAGCTGGAAGACATGGCCTTGCGCCGTGATCCGCTGATCGGCAAGTTTCAGGACGAGGCGCAAGCCTTTGCCGCCCAGGCCGAGGCGGCGGCGCAGCAACCCGATCCCAAGCTCAAGCTTGGTCTGCTCAATGTGCCGGTGGATTCCTTCGATCTGGCACAGGAAGGCATGACCCAGGAAGCCATCGGTGTGCAGCAGTATTTCCCGCCCGCCGATCTGTTGCGCGGCATGGGCGAGCGGGTTTCGCGCATGGGCCAGGCGCGGGATGCGCAAGCGCAGAATCGCCGGCTGGAAACGCTGCGTGAGCTGCGCAAAGCCTGGCTGAAAGTTTATCAGGCATATCATGCGCTGGGCATCATCCGCCAGGGGCAGCAACTGTTCAAGGACATGCTGGAAGTCACCCGCTATCAATACCGTGCCGGTCAGGGGAATCAGCAGGATGTGATTCGTGCCGAACTGGAGCTGAATATGCTGCAGGATAAGGAATTGGAACTGGATAGCACGCTGCAAGTGGCACAGGCGCAGCTGCGGCGCTGGGCGGGCGATGAAGTGGCGGTGGAAGATCTGCTGCTGGAAAATCTCAGTTTGCCGACGCTGCCGGAACTGACCGGCCTCAAGGGCAATGTAAGCCAGCATCCGCTGTTTCTGGTCAAGGACATGCTGGCTACCTCGGCCCAGGCCGGCATCGAGGTGGCACGCGCCAAGTACGATATCGGCTGGATGCTGGATGTCACCTACGGATTTCGCCAGCCCGATACTGCCGGGTTGACACGCTCCGACATGCTGTCAGCCATGATTCTGGTCGATTTGCCGTTTTTCACCGCCAAGCGCCAGGACCGTTTGCTGGCAGCGAGCGAAAAGGAATACAGCGCGGCGCGCGACGAGGTGGAGGATACGCGCCTGGCTCTGCTGGCCATGGTCGACAGCGAGTACGCACGCATGGAAAAACTGCGGCTGCGTCTGGCCTTTTACCGCGATACCGTGTTGCCGCAGTCCAGTCAGAATGCGGAAGCCGCGCTCAAAGCGTACAAGAGCCGCGCCGGTGAATTCACGCCCTTGATTCGCGCGCGCCTCACGGAATTGACCAATAAGTTGACGGCATTGCAGCTGCTGGTGGAACACGCGCAGGCGCAGGCTGAATTGTTGTATCTTGCGGGAGACCGGAAATCATGAGCCTGTTCGATCTGTGGTCCAATATTCGCTATCGCATGTGGGTGGCCAAGGGCTTGCAGGGCGAAGGTGAGACCTCGGCAGTGGGTGGCAGCTGGGTCCGGCAGGTGGTCATTGCCGCCGGGCTGGTGCTGCTCGCCCTCACCGTGCGCACGTTTGTCAGTGAAAAACCCTTGCACCACGGCGTCGACCAGCAGCAGCTGGCCGAGCAGCAGGAGGATATTCTACCGCCGCTGCCGGTGCAGCCGGCAGTGGAATCACCCACTGACAACCGGCAGGCGGCGGCGATCACCGCCGCGCCTCCCGCCAGCGTGATGCCGTCGGCGGCGCAGCCGGCGGAGTCGGAGCCGGTGGTGCCGGCAGCCGCCGCGCCGGCGACCGGTGGCGGCCAGACGTCGCCAGTGGCGGAGAACCTGGTGGCAACCGCGGCGCCGCGGGCGCAGGAGCCGGTACCGGCGCGTGAAACAGCACTGGAGCATGCGGCCAAGCACGCCGATCCCACCTATGTCTGTCCCATGCATCCTTCAGTGCAATCCAAGGATCCCAATGCTACCTGTCCCATCTGCGGCATGGATCTGGTGCTGGTGGAAAGCGGTGGCGAAGCGGACGTGGTCACTCTTTCACCCAATGTGATCAATATGCTGGGCGTGCGCACCGACAAGGTGAAGAAACGCAACCTGTATCGCAAAATCGATACCGTTGGCTATGTCACCTATGACGAGAACCGTATCTATAACGTCAGTCTGCGCACCGAAGGCTGGCTGGAACGGATGGCGGTGAAGGCGGTAGGCGAACGGGTGGAGAAAGGCCAGTTGTTGTTCGAGCTGTACTCGCCCAAGCTGGTCAATGCCCAGGAGGAATATCTGCAGGCCATGACCACCGGCAACGAAAGTCTGATCGCAGCGTCGCGTGACCGCCTGGCGGCGCTGGGCGTCGCCGACAGCCAGATCAATCGTCTGGCGCAGACCCATATCGCCGAGCACCTGGTCAAGGTGTATGCGCCGCAGAGCGGCATCGTCCAGTCGCTGCAGTTGCGCGAGGGCAGTTTCGTACCACCGGCCACTGCGGTGCTTACCCTCAGCGACATTTCCAAGGTGTGGCTGGTCGCTAATGTGTTCGAGCGTCAGGCCGACTGGGTGGCGGTGAACGACCGCGCCACCGCCAGTCTGCCGTTCTACCCCGACAAATCCTGGGAAGGCATGGTCGATTACGTCTATCCCAGCCTGGATGCGAAAACCCGCAGCCTGCAGGTGCGGCTGCTGTTCGACAACGCTGGCGAGCAGCTCAAGCCGAATATGTACGCCGATGTACAGCTATATGCGCAGCCGAAGAAGAAGACCCTGGCTATTCCCCGCGAAGCCCTCATTCGCACCGGCAGCAGCGACCGGGTGATCGTGGCGCTGGGCGGCGGACGTTTCAAACCGGTGACGGTGAGCACCGGCATCGAAACCGATGCGCATGTGGAAATCCTCGGCGGCTTGCAGGAGGGGGAGGAGATCGTAACCTCCAGCCAGTTCCTGATCGACTCGGAGAGCAGCCTGCGCGCCAGTGTCATGCGTCTGGGCGGCAAATGACCGGTCGCATAGTTCGCCGGCGCCGGTAAGCGGCGTGGCCATGGGGTACGAGAGGCGTCCATGATCAAGAATATAATTCACTGGTCCATTTACAATCGGCCGCTGGTGCTGCTTTGCACCCTGATCTTGATGGGGTGGGGCGGTTACTCGGTGCTGACCACGCCATTGGACGCCATTCCCGACCTCTCCGATCTGCAGGTCATCATCAAGACGCGCTTTCCGGGACAGGCGCCGGAGGTGGTGGAAGACCAGGTGACCTATCCCATCACCACCGCCATGCTGGCGGTGCCGGGCACGGTGGCGGTGCGCGGTTTTTCCTTCTTCGGTGATTCCTACGTCTACGTCATCTTCGAGGAAGGCACGGATATCTACTGGGCGCGCTCGCGGGTGCTGGAGTATATGAACCAGGTAGCGAGCCGCTTGCCGGCCTCGGCGCGCATGGAGCTGGGGCCGGATGCGACCGGCGTGGGCTGGGTCTACNNCGCAGCCTGCAGGACTGGTTCCTGAAGTTCGAATTGCAGACCGTGCCCGGCGTGTCCGAGGTGGCCACCATGGGCGGCATGGTGAAGCAGTATCAGGTGGTGATCGATCCCGATCAGCTGCGCGCCTTCAATATACCGGTTGACAAGGTGCGCATGGCGATTCAGAACGCCAACCAGGAGGTGGGCGGTTCGGTAATCGAACAGGCGGAAGCGGAATACATGATACGTTCCCGCGGTTATATCAAGGGGATCAAGGATCTGGAACAGATCCCCGTCGGTCTCAACGACAATGGTACGCCGGTGCTGCTGGGTGAAGTGGCACACATTCGCATCGGGCCGCAGATGCGGCGCGGGCTGGCGGAGCTGGACGGTCTGGGCGAGGTGGTCGGCGCCATTGTCGTCATGCGCTGGGGCGAAAACGCGCTTACCACCATTTCCGCGGTCAAGGACAAGCTGGCGCAGCTGAAAAAAAGCCTGCCCGAGGGCGTCGAGCTGGTGGAGACCTATGATCGCTCCACCCTGATCAAGCGCGCGGTGGCGACGCTGGAAGACAAGTTGCTGGAAGAGTTCGTCGTCGTCGCCATCGTCTGCATGATCTTTCTGTTCCACCTGCGCTCCGCCTTCATCGCCATCATCATTCTGCCGCTGGGCATTGCCATTGCCTTCATCGTCATGAAGGCCCAGGGTATCAACGCCAACATCATGTCACTGGGCGGTATCGCCATCGCCATCNNCATCGGCGCCATGGTCGATGCGGCCATCGTCATGATCGAGAACGCGCACAAACACCTGGAAAAGGAGCAGGTGACGGAGCGCAACCGCTGGTTGATCATGGGGCGGGCGGCGGCGGAAGTGGGGCCGGCGCTGTTTTTTTCCCTGCTCATCATTACGCTGAGTTTTCTGCCGGTGTTTACCCTGGAAGCGCAGGAAGGCAAGCTGTTCAGTCCGCTGGCGTTCACCAAGACCTATTCCATGGCCGCCGCCGCCGGTTTGTCCATCACCCTGATGCCGGTGCTGATGGGCTTTTTCATCCGCGGCCACATTCTGCCCGAACACAAGAACCCGGTGCGCCGGGTGCTGGTCGCCCTGTATCTGCCGGTGATCGAGTTCGTGCTGCGCCGGCCGTTGTTTACCATCGTGGTGTCGGTGTTGCTGGTGGCCAGTATTTATATTCCGCGCAGCCTCATGGGCGGCGAGTTCATGCCCGAACTCGATGAAGGCGATTTGCTCTATATGCCGACCACCTTCACCGGTGTTTCCATCGGCAAGATCGGCGAACTGTTGCAGATCACCGACCGGCTGATTCGCGCCATACCTGAAGTGCAGACCGTGTTCGGCAAGGCCGGGCGCGCTGAAACCGCCACCGATCCCGCGCCGTTGACCATGATAGAAACCACGATTCAGCTCAAACCGCGCGATCAGTGGCGGCCGGGCATGACCATCGACAAGCTGAAAACCGAGCTCGACAATGCCGTGAAGATTCCCGGTCTGACCAATGCCTGGGTAATGCCGATCAAGACGCGCATCGACATGATTACCACTGGGTTGAAAACGCCGGTGGGGGTGAAGATCGCCGGCCCCGATCTCGATACGATCCAGAAGGTCGGCGAGGATGTGGAAGCCATTGTCAAGGAAGTGCCGGGGACCCTGTCGGCGTTTTCCGAGCGAATCGCCAGCGGCCGCTACATAGACGTCGACATCAATCGCGCCGTCGCTGCCCGTTACGGCCTGAACGTGATGGACGTGCAGGAGGTCATCAGTAAAGCGGTGGGCGGGATGAACGTCACGGAAACGATCGAAGGCCTGGAACGCTACCCGGTCAATGTCCGCTATCCGCGCGATATCCGTGACTCCCTGACGCGCTTGCAGCAATTGCCCATCGTTACCCCCATGGGGGCGCATATTCCCCTGGAAGAGGTGGCCAAAATCCAGATCGTCGATGGTCCCGGCATGATACGCAGCGAAAACGCCCGCCGTACCGGCTGGGTATTCGTCGATATCGCGCCCGGGCACGATCTGGCGAGCTATGTCACAGAGGCGCGCCAGCGGGTCGAGGAAAAGCTGGTGCTGCCGCCGGGCTATTCCATCAGCTGGTCCGGGCAGTACGAGTATATGCTGCGTGCCAAGGAGCGGCTGACTTTCGTGGTTCCGTTGACGCTGATTATCATACTGTTGCTGCTGTATCTCAATTTCAAGAATTTCACCCAGTCCCTGATGGTCATGGGCGCCGTGCCGCTGGCGCTGGTGGGTGGATTCTGGTTCACTTATCTGTTGGGCTACAATCTATCAGTGGCCGTAGGCGTGGGCTTTATCGCCCTGGCCGGTGTTGCCGCCGAATTCGGCGTGGTCATGCTGGTGTATCTCGATCAGGCGTTCAACGAAAAGCAGCCGCGCAATCACCAGGAGCTGCGCGCGGCGGTGATCGAGGGCGCGGTCATGCGCGTGCGTCCCAAGGCCATGACCGCGGCGGTCATCATCGCCGGTCTGCTGCCCATCATAGTCGGCGGCGGTACCGGTTCCGAGGTCATGCGTCGCATCGCCGCACCCATGCTGGGGGGGATGATTACCGCGCCGCTGGTGTCGCTGGTGCTGATCCCGGTGCTCTATGTGCTGTGGCGGGGCCGCGGCCTGCCGCAGCAGCTGCCGCGCGCCGCCGCTCGCCAGCCGGACTATGCTCCCGGCCAGGGTGCGCGCGGTGAATACGACGCGGGTGGTCTGGGCGACAGTCCCTACGCCGGCGGTTAACGGCGAGCAACGCACTGTGCTCTTGTGGCGGCGTTTGGCCTGCAGCAGCCTTGCCTGACGATAATATTTTTAAACGACTGAGGACAACCATGGAAATCATTCCAAACGTACATCCGATTTTTGTGCATTTCAGCGTAGCGCTGTTGCCGGTGGCTGCCCTGTTCTATCTGTTATCAGCGGCGCGGGTGGGTGCGAATCCGCAGCTTTGGCTGAGTGTGGCCAATTGGATGTTATGGACGGGGGCGGCGCTGACGCTGCTGACGGTCGGGTCCGGCGTCTATGCCTTCAATACGGTGAATCATGACGGCCACTCGCACCTGGCGATGCTGGATCATCGCAATTGGGCGCTGCCGACGTTTCTGTTGTACCTCGCCGCGGCAGCCTGGTCCGGCTGGCGGGCGCGGCGCGGTGCGGCGCCGCAGGCTGCGTTTTACGTTTTTCTGCTGCTGGCGGTGGCGGCGCTGGCGGGAACCGCCTGGCGCGGTGGCGAACTGGTCTATCGCCATGGTCTGGGCGTGATGGCTCTGCCGCAGGCGGAAGGCGCCGGCCACAGCCATGATCACGCCGATGGCCACAGCCATGATGATACGGATGGCCATGACCACGATGATGCGGATGCTCACAGCCATGATGGTGCGGATGCACACCCGGATGAACACGCCGCGGCGCATGACCAGGAGCAGGCTGAACACGCGCATGAACATGCGGATCATGATCACGACCCGGCCCCCGCCGCCGCGGGTAACGGCGGGCAGGAGCACACGCACGCCGATGGACATACGCACGTTCACGAGGCGGCGCAGCCGCATGCACACCCGGACGCAAACTAAGCGCCAGTCGTGTCTTTGGATTTTGGCCCGCCGGCGGCGAATCACCCAATCCGCCGGAGGGTAAAACCGGCGCCGGGCACCACCCCACGGAGGTATTGAAGGAATTCACCGGTGCGGGCAGTATGGGATTTGGTCTGCCGTGCGCCCGGTGACCAACGCGGGGTGGCGGCGCCAAGCCCGCCCGCAGTATTCCGGCGCACTTCAGAACCACTCATAACCTGCAGGAGAAGACTATGTACGGTTTCAACAAACGACTTAAGTGTTCGATGGATGAGGCGGTAGGCAAGGTGACCGCGGCACTGCAGACCGAGGGATTTGGTGTATTGACCGAAATCGACGTGCAGGCCACGCTCAAGAAAAAACTCAACATCGACCGCAAACCCTACAAGATTCTTGGCGCCTGCAATCCCGGTTATGCCAATCAGGCGTTGAATACGGAACCCGATATCGGCCTGCTGCTGCCCTGCAATGTGGTGGTGCGTGAAGAAGCCGATGGTTCGATCGATGTCAGTTTCATGGATCCGGCCGCGGTGCTGGGTCTGGTCAATCGCCCCGATATCACCCGCATCGGCATGGAAGTCCGCGAAAAACTCATGCGGGTGCGCGACGCGCTGTGATCGCGCCATGCAACTGACTATCGGGCAACTGGCCCGGCAGGCGCAATTATCGGCGGATACGGTGCGCTATTACGCGCGTATCGGCTTGATTACGCCCCAGGCGCGAAGCAGCAACGGCTATAAGCAATTCGCCGAACAGGACGTGCGTCGGCTGCACTTCATTCGCCAGGCGCAGCATCTGGGCTTTACCCTGACGGAAATTCGTCGCATTCTGCACCAGGCCGGTGAGGGGGACTCCCCCTGCCCGCAGGTCCGGGAAATCATCGCCCGCCGTATCGATGAGACGCGGCGTCAGGTCAAACAATTGGTGACCTTGCAAAAACGCATGGAAGACGCGCTGGCACACTGGGAAAATCTGCCCGACCAGCGGCCCACCGGCCATTCGGTGTGTCATTTGATCGAATCGGTGACCGCGGACGACAACGAGTGCCATTGAAAACCCCGGCGCGCCGTTGGCTTATCCGCGCCAATGGGCTAGACTGAACCCCGGGTAAATTAAAGTTATCCACCCACCATACGTTAACGTTCCTACTGGCTCGCGCACTGCATTGCGGCTCGCGGTAGTGAGTTGCTGCGTTTCTCTACGGGTCGGGCGTTGCTAGTCAGCAGGGCGCCGGTCTCTCCGAGTGGCAGTCCCGGGCGGATCCCGGAGACGGCACTCCTCATACTCAGGAAGGTGTAACATGACGCTCACCCATCCCAATCCCTTTCATGCCACTGAAATGACCGTCGCGCTGCAGGACAAGACCATTGTTCATGCCATGTTGGTCTGTGGCCGGCAATGGTTGGGCGATATCGGTGTCGCCGACGAACAGGCGCAACTGCTGGCGGCGGAGATCGGCAGTCATGCCTCACCGGCGCAGGTGGCACTGGCGATGGTGACGGCGGCCCAGCACATTACCCGCGTGGCCTGCGATAATATTGGCCGCAGTAACCAGATCGATCCGCAGGCGATTCCCGGCGACATGGATCTGGTCGTGGCCTACGGCCTGTTTCTGCTGGCGGGCATGCACTCGGAACTCAAGCTGGCAGGGGTGACCACGGATTTTCGTGAAGTTGGCGTCATTCTGGTGCGAAATTTCTACCAGGTGCTGGCGGAACCGGCGGCCACCAAACATCTGCTCGAAGCGATCGAGACGTTTCAGGTCATTGCCACCAGCAATTCGCAGATCATCCAGCAGTGGCACGAAAATCTGGCGAAACTGACGCGTATTTATCTGCTGCAAACCGCCAACCTCAATCCGCAGCTGGAGCATGTGCAATGTATCCCGCTGTTCGGCAGTATGCTGTCGGGTCTGCTGGCGGTGGCCCAGGGGCAGTAAAGACGCTATCAGCGGCATTTACTTGTAGAAGATGTGCCTGCCGATCTTTTTAACCTTTATCTTTCTGCTGGCCCAGGACGGCCGTATGTAGTCCGCGTGGTAGAACAGGGCATTGTCCACGGTGTCGGTATATTCCGCGAAATAGATTTGCCGGGCGATTTCCCGGGCCTGGTTCCAGGCGGGTTGCTGCAACGCCAGATCCACCCGCTGGGTGGTCCAGGAGAAGGCGCTGACATTGCGCTGGCTTTTTGCATCCCAGACCCATTGATAGACAACCTTGCAGACCTCGTTCGGGTAGGACGGGGAGCGCACCCGGTTCATGGTGACCACACCCACGGCGTACATGCCCGCCTCCGGCTCGCCACGCGCTTCGTAATAGATATTTCGTGCCAGGCATTCCACCTCGCGGGCATCATGGCGACTTTCCAGCATGGTTTGCACCAGCCAGACCAGGCCGCCAGCCAATAGCACACCGGTCACCCCCCCCAGCAACCACCCGCGGTTCAGGGAGTGAAAATAATAATTTATGTTAATCCGCAGGTTACGTAACATTGCTGAAGTCTCAAGACAGCCATCGACGGGGCCGCCACCATAATGAAAATGAATCCGTAATACAAGATTGTGCCGGTACCCGGGGAGGCAGGTTTGCGCCGCCCGTCACAATTTTATTTCCACTATAAATAAAAGTAAATAGCGGCCGGGTTGACATAGGAGTGAGTCCCAGGTTGTAAAATTCCAATAGACCAGTAACAGCAGGAGCCAGCCATGTCGGTGACTACACGATTTCACGTCCAGGGGATGAAATGCGATGGCTGCGTCAGCCGCGCCAACGAAGCCCTGCGGACGCTGCCCGGATTTGAAAGTGCGCGATTCGATCTCAAGGGGGGAGGCGCCGAGGTTACGGGAGACGTCGATCCGCAGGCGGTGTGTGAGGCTCTGACCCGGGCCGGTTATCCGGCCGTGGTCAACAGCGGCTGAGACGGCGCATGAGCCCCCAGGCGCCTGCGAAATCCACCCGCCTGTCCATCGGCGGCATGAGTTGCGCCGGTTGCGTAGCCACCGTGGAAGGCGCATTGCGTGGCGTGCCCGGCGTGGTGGCGGCCAATGTCAACTTCGCGGAACACACGGCTCTGGTACAGGGCGAGGCGGACGTGGCGACCCTGGTGGCCGCGGTGCGCGCCGCCGGCTACGACGCGGCACAGTTGAAGAGCGCGGCGGACGAACAGGAAAAGGAAGCGGCGGAACTGCGGCATTACCGCGCGCTGCTGCGTAAAAGCGTTGTCGCCGGCGCGATTGGCGCGCCGCTGTTTGTCATGGGCATCGCCGGCGCCATGCCCATGCCTGGCGGCAACGGACTATGGTTCTGGTGGCCGGTATGCATCGCCAGCCTGCTGGTGCTGTACTACTCGGGCGGGCGGTTCTACAGCGGTGCCTGGCAGTCATTTCGCAATCACAACGCCAATATGGATACCCTCATCGCTCTGGGAACGGGGGCCGCCTGGCTTTATTCCACGGCGATTCTGCTCTACCCGCAGCTGGTGCCGGCGCAGGCCCGGCACGTCTATTTCGAAGCGGCGGTGATCATCATCGCCTTGATCAATTTCGGCTCGGCGCTGGAAATGCGCGCCCGCGGCAAGACGTCCCAGGCGATCAAGCGCCTGATCGGTCTGCAACCGCGGACCGCGCGCGTGGTGCGCGACGGCGTTGAACAGGATGTGCCTATCGACAGCGTCGGCCTGGACGAGACGCTGCGGGTGCGGCCGGGAGAGAAGTTGCCGGTGGATGGCGTGGTAATCGATGGTCAGTCCAGCGTCGACGAGTCCATGCTGACCGGCGAGCCGATGCCGGTGAACAAGGTGGCGGGATCAGCAGTTACCGGCGGCACGCTCAATGTCAGCGGCAGTTTTCTGTACCGCGCCACCCGCATCGGCGAAGACACGGCGCTGGCGCGCATCATCGCTCTGGTGCGCCAGGCGCAGAATTCAAAACCGGCCATCGGCCGCCTGGTCGACCGCATTGCCGCGGTGTTCGTGCCCGGTGTGCTGATCATCGCGCTGCTGACGTTTATGGCATGGCTGAATTTCGGTCCGGCGCCGCAGGCCAGTTACACCCTGGTGACAACGATGACGGTCTTGATCATCGCCTGCCCTTGCGCCCTGGGTCTGGCGACGCCGATTTCCATCATGGTCGGGGTGGGGCGGGCCGCGGAACAGGGCATCCTGATCCGCAACGGCGACGCTCTGCAGCGCGCCGGCGATCTGAGCTGCGTGGTGCTGGACAAGACCGGTACCGTCACCATGGGCAAGCCCGCGGTGATCGCCGTCCACACCGCCGACGGCTGGTCACAGGCGCAGATCGTCGATTATGCCGCGGCGGTGGAGCGTGGCTCCGAGCATCCGCTGGCGGCGGCGATCCTGCAGGAAGCACAGCGGCGCGGTGGTGTTGTCCTGGACAGTGACAATTTCAGCGCCCTGGCGGGTCATGGCGCCGCGGCCGAGGTGCAGGGCCGGCGGGTGATGTGCGGCAGCGCGCGTTACCTGCAGGGCGCTGGCGTCGAAACCCAGGTGTTTGCCGGGTTGCAGGCGCAGTTGAGTGCCCAGGCCGCCACCCCGGTGTACCTGGCGGTGGACGGCGTGGCGGTTGGTCTGCTGGCGGTGGCGGATCCGGTGAAAGCGGATGCGGCCGCCGCCGTGCGCATGATGCACGCGCAGGGATTGCAGGTGGTGCTGCTGACCGGCGATGTGCGCGCCACCGCCGAGGCGGTGGCGGCGCAACTGGGCATAGACCAGGTCATCGCCGAGGTACTGCCGCAGGATAAGGCGCAGCATGTGGCGCGGCTGCAGCAGGCCGGAGCGGTGGTGGGCATGGTGGGCGACGGTATCAATGATGCGCCGGCCCTGGCCCGGGCGGATGTAGGTTTTGCCATCGGTACCGGCACCGATGTTGCCATCGAAAGCGCGGATGTCACCCTGATGGGCGGTGCCTTGCGCGGCGTGGTTGACGCCATCGATATCTCGCGGGCCACGGTGCGCAATATTCAACAGAATCTGTTCGGCGCTTTCATCTACAACGCCCTGGGAATTCCGGTGGCGGCCGGCGTGCTTTACCCGTCGTGGGGCATCCTGCTGGACCCGGTGCTGGCCGGCGCTGCCATGGCCCTGTCTTCGGTCACCGTGGTGTCCAATGCTAATCGCTTGCGCTGGTACAAAGTGCGGAGTCTGGCGCCATGACGCTATTGCTCAATCTGCTGGCGGTGGCGCTGATCGTGTTTATCGTCTGGTGGTTCCGTTTGCGACCGTGAGGGGAGGGTTAGCGATATGGCTTTAGGGAAAAGTGAAATTCAGGACCTGTATCGCAAACGCGCGCGCAACTATGATATCAGCGCCAACCTCTATTACCTGATCGGTTTTCGCGAGGCCATGTACCGGCGGCTGGCGGTGGCGCAACTGGGTTTGCAGCCGGGTGATACGCTGGTGGAGATCGGTTGCGGCACCGGCCTGAATTTCCAGTATGAACTGCGTGAGCTCGGTCCGACCGGCACCTTGATCGGCGTCGATTTGACTGACGCGATGCTGCGCTAGGCCGAGGCCAGGGTTGGCGCCAATGACTGGCGGAATGTCAGCCTCGTACACAGCGATGCGGCACGCTATAGTTTTCCCAGGCGAGTGAATGGCGTTTTTTCCTCGTTTGCCCTGACGCTGGTGCCCGAGTATCAAAACGTTATCGAGCGCGCGTGGCGTGCTTTACCTGATGGCGGACGGATGGTAGTGCTTGATTTGAAGATGCCCGTGACCTGGCCGTTGTGGCTGACGAAGTTGGGAGTAGCCATTACCCGGCCGTTCGGCGTTTCCCTGGATCTTGGCGAGCGCCAGCCGTGGCTGGAGATGCGGCGCTGGTTCCGCCAGGTGAGCGTCAGGGAATTGTACGGCGGGTTTGTTTATATCGCCGTTGGCGAAAAATGAGCAAGGCCCTGTGTTCGTGGTCGGTCCTGCAGCTGCTGAGAGCGCAGTCTCCAGCTAGAGCAAGCTGGTCCAGCGACAAGCGATCAACAGGGGGCTGGCGCCGCCGGGGTATTGCGCTGCGCCACCGGCCGATTGCGCGAATGACAACATACTTTCTGATAAGGAGGGAAGTGATGCGTAGGTATCTAACGTTGTTGCTGCTGGTCGGCGTTGCCGCCGGTGGCGCCTGCAGTAAACCGGATCCGGCGCAACTGGCCAGAGATAATTTCCTGCCGCCGCCGGGTTTTCAGGCGGACGCGGGGCAGGGCGCCGGATTTNNGGGCCCGCCGCTGATTCACAAGATCTACGAAAGCGGACACCACGGCGATATTTCGTTTTTCTACGCGGCCAGCAAAGGCGTCGCGGCGCACCATTGGCAATTCGGCAATATGCCGCCCGTCGCGGGGATAACACCCCAGGAAGTGGCGCACATCGTCGCCTATGTACGCAAGGAACAGCGCGCCGCCGGGATCAACTGATCCGCTGGCGGCGGCTGCGGATCGGATCAGTGTACGGTGCGGCTGGTTTTGCCGGGGGGCGCGTCCTGTTCGCCGGCGAAGTCCGCGTGTTCGTCGTCCAGCGGCTCGGACTCGCTTACCGATTTGACCTGGGCGGCATCGATCGGTGGCTCACTGGGCGCGGCGTCGGTCGCTGCGGCGACAGAGGCTGGTGTGGCATGGCCGGCGGTGGGCGTCGCGTCGGCCAGTTGTTCATGTTCATCGATGGCATCGCTTTCGGTAGCCGGGGTATCGAGCGGGGCGGTGGTGGGAAGGCCACCCGCGTCCGCTGCTTCGCGCGCCGGCGGGCGGCTGCCGGAGTTGACGCCGTGCAACAGGGTTTTCTGCGGGATATCCTGCAGACGGGCGGTGACATCGCTGCCGCACAATTTTCTGGCGCCCGTGGATAAATGATCGAACACGGCGCGATAACTTTGCGTCATTTCGTTGATCAGGGTGGAGGTATGAACGAAATGCTGCGCCACTTCCTGCCGGTACTGGTGCAGGGAGTCGCGGGCATGGTGCAGTTCGGCTTCCAGCTCCAGTTGTTTTTTCGAGCGCAACAGGCCAATGTGGCTCAAATACAGGCCGATGCCGATACCGGCAACCAGTCCGATACCGAGAAACACCACCCACTCAACCATACGGCAACTCCACCAGTGCGATCACAGAATAGAAGTAGGCAGTTTACCAGGGAATGGCGTGGTTTGAACACCGCTGCCAGCCGCTTGGGCCGGTCCTCGCTTATCCGTGTGCTTGGCTCGGGAATGTTCCGTCTGTCCTTAGTGTAGGGACGATGCTATTCTTGCTCCTTGGTCTGGAGGTTCGGGTCGGGAGGCTGTTGCAGTGCGTCGTCATCCAATGTTGTCAGCCCTGGTGTTACTCATAATCCTGGTATCCACCTGGATATTTCTGCACGAGTCCCGGCAGGCCGATCAGTACGATGCCGAATTGAGCTTCGATCTGGTCAGGGTAGTGGCGGCCATTCACCAGGTGCGACATATCGCCAGCGTTTCGCCGACCGTTACCCTGGACGATCCGGCCCTGCGCCGGCAATGGGACAGCATCCGTTTCGTGCTGTCACGCTGGGAAGCCGAACAGAATACCAACCGGCGCCGCATCATTAAATTGATGAAGCGCGCCATCAGTCGAGAAGCCAGCTTCAACGCGCAGTACATGCAGCAGTACAGTGGTCGCATCACGTTGGGGGACACCGGCGAAGACGAGGCTTTTCCCCTCTATACCGCCGCCCGCTTGCTGATGCAGGAGGATATTCTGACCCTGTCGCTGGAGGAGCGACGCCAGGTGGCGGCTTTTGTGCTATCGGTGTTTGGGCAGGAGGCGCAGCAGGTGCGTGGCATCCAGCCGTCGGCGCTGACCGAGGGCGGGGCGGAGACTCTGGTGGCGGCGCATGTGCTGCAGGACGTTGCGCCCTGAGGTCGCCGTGGGTATCAGGCGCTGGCAGCCTGCGGCGTGAGGTCCTCGGTCGCGCCCAGGTCGAAGTCACCGAGCCACTTGGCGAGGAGTTCGCGTAATTTGTAGCCAGCCATGGGGCGCAGGAGAAAATCGTTGACTCCGGCGCTGACGCTGAGAAATACCTCGTCGATGCGGTTGTCGTCCACCATCATGATCAGTGGCAGGCTGCGCCCCTGGGTCATGCCGCGTATCCTGAGCACGGTTTCCATGCCATTGAGCAAGGGCAGGCGGCTGCAGGCCAGTACCAGGTCGTAGCGTTGTTCGCGAATGGCGTCGATGACGTGAAAACCGTTGTCCGCCGTGTCGACATCGCACCCCAGCTGAGTCAGCATTTTCTTGCAAATGAAATGGTCAATGGACTTCTGTTCGGCGAGCAGGATGCGGGGTTTGGCGGTGGATTTCATCGGACACCTGAAATAAGTTGGGCTTGCGCTTTTCGCTAGATTACCGCAGGCGGGCAGGGGAGAAATGTTAGCCAGATCACGTTGCCGACGGGAAATTGTGACGCCCTGGGCAATCACGGGGTGACGAACCCGCCAGCCAGGTGAATGTTTGCAATTAAAAACGTATGACACGGCGCTTTGATATAAGCGCGGGTGATACTAAGAGCTGCAGGTAGATAGCCGCAGGTTTACATCGCGTTCCCGCTCCCTGCCTGGGGGTGGGACAGGGTTGGGGTCGTCATAGCGATGTGGCTTGATCAATGCCGGGACTTACTATGCGCGCCGTTTACTGTGTGTGCTGCAACAGGCGGCTGTTGTGACCGAACTGGGCGCGCAGAAATTCCATCTGGTCAGCCAGGATCTTGCGATTGGTCAGGGCCAGGTATTCGGCCCAGTTGGGGACATAGGGAATGGCGAGCAGAGGCATGCGCGCTCCTTCCGGCGTGCGCCCGCCCTTGCGCGAATTGCAGGAGCGGCAGGCGGTGACCAGGTTGGACCAGGTGTCCTTGCCCCCCTGGTGAATGGGCACCACGTGGTCGCGGGTCAGTTGCTTGCCCGGCAGTTGCGCGCCGCAGTACATGCACATGTGCGCGTCGCGGTGAAACAGCTCGCGGTTGGACAGCGGCGGTACGACGGTGAGGAAGGCCGAGTGCCGGGCCGAGCCGTGCACGGCTATGATGGAATTGATGGCGATGCTGGAACGCTGGCCGGTGCCGCGATTGACGCCGCCGTAGAAACGGAATTCCGAGGCACCCATGGTCCATACCACTTTGTCACGGGTGTAGAGGTATATCGCTTCCTGCCAGTGGGTCCAGGCTACCGGATTGCCGCTGGCGTCCAATCTTAGAATCATCGGCGGTGCAGAACTCATTACGGCCTGTCTCCGAGCATGATGATGCAGATGTATGACTCTTACCTTTTAATATCGACCATTCCGACAGATTACTTGAATAGCACCGAAGTGTGACATTTATAAAACAAGTGATGACGTTATGTAAAGTCGTAGTGCTTGCGAATGGCCTGGTGAATCTGCCACTGGCAGTTCATGCCGGCGGGGAAAATCACCAGGTCGCCCTCGCCAATGTGCACGGGATCGCCGTTTTCCGGGGTGACCGTCACCTCGCCCTCGAGGATATAGCAGATTTCGCGGCTGCTGTAGGTCCAGGGGAAGGTCGACTCTTCCTTGGTCCAGATCGGCCACTGGAACACGCCCATCACGTCCAGTTTGGCCGGGGCCGGGTTGTGTTCGACTAATATCTGGTCCATGGGAACCTCCCCTTGGTAAAATTGCCGTAGTATCTCGGAAACCGCCACCCAGGCGGGTGGTGCCGCCTATTATTGCAATAACGCCGGCCATTGGGTAGTTTATGCGCTCAAATCGCAGGGGATAGAAGTCATTGCCGTCATGAACAATCAAGCAATCAAAGACCTGGAGCGGAGCATCAGTCGCAATATCATCGGCCAGGAGCGGTTGATCGAACGCATGCTCATTGCCCTGCTGGCCGATGGCCATTTGCTGGTCGAGGGCGCGCCGGGCCTGGCCAAGACCACAGCGATCAAGGAATTGAGTCTGGGGCTGGAAGGGGATTTCCACCGGGTGCAGTTTACCCCCGACCTGCTGCCGGGGGACATCACCGGTACCGATATCTACCGGCCGCAGGATGGATCCTTTATTTTCCAGCAGGGGCCGATTTTTCATAACTTCGTTCTCGCCGACGAGATCAATCGCGCNNCCGATCGAACAGGAGGGGACCTATCCCCTGCCGGAAGCACAACTGGATCGCTTCCTCATGCATGTCACCATCAGCTACCCGTCCGCCGACAGCGAGCAGAAGATTCTGCACTTCGCCAGAGAACAGGCCCGGCAGCGTCTGCGGCCGGTGCCGCGCAAGGAGCAGCGCATCAGTCAGCAGGAGCTGTTCCGCATGCGCGAGGAGGTGCTGGGGGTCTTCGTTGCCCCCGCCCTCGAGGAATACATGGTGCAACTGGTGATCGGTACCCGGGAACCCGGGCGCTATGGCGATGACCTGGCGCGCTGGGTGAATTTCGGCGCCAGCCCGCGCGGCACCATCGCCCTGGATCGCTGCGCCAAGGCCCACGCCTGGCTGCAGGGCAAGGATTTCGTCGCCCCGGAAAATATCCACGCCATCGCCCATGACGTGCTGCGTCACCGGGTGCTGCTGTCGTTCGAGGCGGAAGCCGAAGGGGTGGCGGTCGACGCCTTTCTCGAAGAATTGATGCGGCGCATCGCCGTACCCTGACAAGGCGTCAGCAGCAAGCTGCGGCGCCGGCAAGGAACTGATCGCATGTTGGCAAAAAAATCCGCATCCACGCGTCCAGCGGCCGATCCGGCGGTACTGCCGCAGATCAGCGATTTGCTGCGTTTGCGCCAGGAGGTGCGGCGCTGGAAGCTGCAACCGCGTCAACAGAGTCAGGCCCTGGCCGCCGGTCCCTACCGTTCCCGCTTCAAGGGGCGCGGCATGGAGTTCGAGGAGGTGCGTGGTTACCAGGCTGGCGACGATATCCGGCACATGGACTGGAAGGTCACCGCCCGTACCGGCCGGCCGCATACCAAGTTATACCGTGAAGAACGCGAGCGTCCGCTGTTTCTCCTGGTGGATTACAGCCCCGGCATGTTTTTCGGCAGCCGCGTGCGTTGCAAGTCGGTACAGGCGGCGCGCATCGCCACCCTGCTGGCGTGGTCGGCGATGGAAAATCACGATCGCGTGGGCGGTGCGGTGTTTTCCGGCGCCGGTCACCATGAATACCGGCCCGAATCGGGCAAGCTCGGGGTCATCCGCCTGATCAACGGCCTGGCCGATGCCGCGCATTTGCCGACGCAGGACATCGTTGCCGCTGTCGATCTGGCGGAACCGCTGCAGCGCCTGCGGCACGTGGCGAAACCCGGCAGCGTGATTTTTCTGATCAGTGATTTTCGTGGCATCGGCCCGCAGGCCGAGCATCATCTGGCGCGCTTGCGCAAGCATTGTGAACTGATGGCGATTCATGTCAGCGACCCACTGGAGGAACAGCTGCCGCCACCTGGCATGTACGCGGTGAGCGACGGCAGCGACGTGCGCATCGTCGACAGCGGCAGCGCCGTCCTGCAACGGCGGCATCACGAGGAATTCCGCCAGCGCCAGCAGGCGCTGCAGACATTGAGCAAGCAGCTGGCCACGCCCTATCTGCATGTGCGCACCAGTGATTTGGATACAGCGGATAGGCTGCGCGCCTTCCTGCTGCGGCGCCCGAACGGAGGCAGGCATGAATGACCTGCCGTCGGCACTGGCGCAGCTGCATGATATTCACTTGCCGCCACCGCCTGCGTACTGGCCGCTGGCGCCCGGCTGGTGGCTGCTGATCGCGCTGCTGCTGGCGCTGGCCGTGGCTTTGTATTTCTGGCTGCACCTGGGGCGGCGACGTGCTCTGCGCCAACGGGCGGGACGGCAGTTGCAAGCGCTGCATGCGAGTTATCTGGCGGATAGCGACGCCCGCGCCTTTGCGGTGGGGGTCTCCAGTCTGCTGCGTCGCGCCGCCATCGCCGGTCACGGCCGGGACAAGGTGGCGGCGCTGACTGGCGAGCAGTGGCTGCGTTTTCTCGATCACGAATCCAGCCACAAACAGTTCGTCGCCGGTGTCGGCGCCTGCCTGGTGGATGCGCCTTATCAGCGTGCGCCGCAGATCGACGTCGCCGCCCTGGGCGAACTGGCGCGGCACTGGTTGCGGGAGAACCTCTGAACATGCAGTTCGTCTGGCCCTGGCTGTTCTACGCGTTGCCACTGCCGCTGCTGATGCTGCTGATGCCGCGTGCGCGTCAGCCGTCGGTGCAGGCCTTGCGCGTACCATTTTACCGGCTGCTGGCGACAGCGGCGGCGCGCGCGCCGCGTCCTGGCATCAGCACTCGCCGGTTGCTGCTGCTGTGGTCACTATGGGCGCTGCTGCTGGCCGCCGCAGCGCGGCCGCAATGGATAGGCGAGCCGGTGGCCTTGCCGGCAGCGGGCCGCGATTTGCTGCTGGCGGTGGATATTTCCGGCAGCATGGAGATGCCTGATCTGGATTTGCGCGGGCAGCCGGTCATGCGCCTCGATGTGGTAAAGGAAGTGGCCGGCGATTTCATCGAACGCCGGGTGGGCGACCGCCTGGGCCTGATCCTGTTCGGCCGCCGCGCCTACCTGCAGACGCCGCTGACCTTTGATCGCAAGACCACCGCCACCATGCTGCGCGAGGCGGAGATAGGTCTGGCGGGCAAGGAAACCGCCATCGGCGACGCCATCGGTCTGGCGGTGAAGAAACTGCGCGCGCAACCCGCCGCCGACAAGATTCTGGTTTTGCTGACTGATGGCGCCAACACCGCCGGCGAGGTTACGCCGGAGCAGGCGGCGCAGCTGGCCCATGAGGAGCAGCTGAAGATTTACACGGTGGGCATAGGTGCCGATTCCCTCGACGTCAGCCGTCTGGCCGCCGCCCAGGGTATCAATCGCCTGTTCGCGCCGCGCACCATCAATCCGTCCGCCGACCTGGACGAGGACAGCCTGAAAAATATCGCCACCGCCACCGGCGGGCGCTACTTTCGCGCCCGCGATAGCGAAGGGTTGCGGGAAATCTACCGGGAAATCGATCGCCTGGAACCGGCGGAAAAAGACCAACAGGTGTTCCGGCCGGTGCACGAGCTGTATCCCTGGCCGCTGGCGGCGGTTTTTCTCATCAGTCTGCTGGTCGCCGCCGGGCAGGTATGGAGTCTACGCCGGCAGCCACAGGCGGGCGCTGCGGCGGACCCGGTGTCGCCATCATGATCGACTGGTTGCAACAGTTGCATTTTCTTCGTCCCTGGTGGCTGCTGGCATTGCTGCCGGCGGCCTGGCTGTGGTGGTGGCTGCGACGCCAGCGCGGCGGGCGGCACGGCTGGCGCGGTGTGGTCGATGCCCACTTGCTGACCTATCTTACCCGCCAGCAGGGCGTTGCCGGCCGTGAACACTGGCCGTGGCTGCTGCTGGCCCTGGCTTGGCTGCTGTGCATCATCGCCCTGGCCGGACCGGCCTGGCGCCAGTTGCCGGAGCCGGTGTTTCGCGCCGCCGCCGTACAATTGCTGCTGCTGGATGTTTCCCGCTCCATGGACGCGGAGGATATCCGGCCCAGCCGTCTCACCCGCGCCAAGCATAAAATACTCGATTTACTGGCGCAGCGGCGCGAGGGGCAGACCGGCCTGATCGTGTTCGCTGCCCAGCCCTTCGTGGTGGCGCCACTCACCGACGATGCCCGCACCATTGCCGCCATGGTGCCGGTGCTGAGCTCGGACCTGATGCCGGCGCAGGGCAGCCGCCTGCTGCCGGCGCTGCAGCAGGCACGGGAATTGTTGCGGCAGAGCGGTGAGACACGGGCGGATATCCTGCTGATCAGCGACGACGTCGATGACAGCCAGGCGCTGGACTATGTCGGCAAACTACGTAGCGAGGGTTTTCGCCTGTCGGTGCTGGCGGTGGGCAGTGCCGATGGCGCGCCGATCCCGGCCGCCGGCGGCGGTTTCGTCAAGGACGCGGCCGGGGCCATTGTCATACCTCGGTTGTCACCGCGGCTGCGCGAGCTGGCTGCTGTCGGTGGCGGCGCTTACAGCGAATTGACGGTGGACGACACGGACCTGCGGCGTCTGGCCGTCAGTGTCGATCGGCGTACCGTGACAGAGCAGGAAAAAAACTGGCGGCGCACTTCCGATCAGTGGCGGGAAGAAGGCGTCTGGCTGTTGCCGGTGCTGGTCGTGCTGGCCTGGCTGGGTTTCCGTCGCGGCTGGTTGCTGAGCGTGCTGCTGTTGCCGGCGCTGCTGGCGGCGCCACCACCGGCCCAGGCCGAAGGCTGGCGCGACTGGTGGCTTAACAACGACCAGCGCGCGGCCGCCGCATTCACCGCCGGCCAGCAGCAACAGGCGGCGGAACAATTTCACGATCCTGCGTGGAAGGGCGCGGCGCACTATCGGGCCGGCAACTATAATCAGGCGGTGGAGAATCTCAGCGGACTCAACAGCGCCGAGGCGCACTATAACCGCGGCAACGCCCTGGCCCACCTGGGCAAGGTGGAAGACGCCATCGCCGCCTATGACCAGGCCCTGCAGCTGGATCCGGCGAACCAGGACGCGCAGTACAACCGCGATCTGCTGCAGAAGCTGCTGCAGCGCCAGCAGCAGAACCAGCAGCAGAACCAGCAGCAGCAAGGTCAACAGCAGCAAGGTCAACAGCAGCAAGGTCAACAGCAGCAAGGTCAACAGCAGCAAGGTCAACAGCAGCAGGGGCAGCAACAGCAGGGCCAGCAACAGCAAGATCAGCGCCAGCAGGGCCAGCAGGGCCAGCAGCCAAACAGCCAGTCGTCCCAGGACGGACCGGGGCAGGCGCAGGATCAGCAACCGGCAGGTTCGCCGCCGCCATCCCCAAGGCAACAGGACGCCGGCGCCAATGCACAAAGCGCCGGCGGTGCACAGCCGCCGGCTCCCGGATCGCCGCCGTCGCCGGATGCGCCGCCCGCCTCTTCCGCTGCAGCAGATCAGAAGGCGGATGCGCAGACGGTGCCCGGCGCAGCCGCGACGCAGCAGAATGCGCAACAAGCGGAGGAACAACAGGCGGTGGAGCAGTGGCTGGGTCGCATTCCGGACGATCCCGGCGGTCTGCTGCGGGAAAAAATGCGGCGGCAATATGAACGCCGGCAGAACAAGGCTGATAAGGTACAGGAACAATGGTAGTGACGAGATATCATCTGCCGTGGGCAATGGCGCTGGTCCTCGGCTTGACGAGCGGAGCGGCCACGGCGGCGGTGGTGGCCCAGGTGGATCGAAACCGCGTGGCCGAGGGCGAATTCCTGACCCTGACGCTCGAGGGTGGTGACGGCGAGCCGGATCTGGAACCGTTGCGCCAGGACTTCGAGGTGCAAGGCACCAATCACAGCAGTCAGATTCAGATCATCAATGGCAAGGTGAATTCCCGTTCCAGCTGGAGCGTGCAGCTCAGCCCGAAACACGATGGTACCCTGCAGATCCCGGCCTTGACCTTCGGCAGCGAAAAAACCGAGCCTATTGCCATTACCGTCGACAAAGCCGGCAAGGGCGTGAATGTTTCCGGTAATGACGATCTGTTTCTGGAGCTGGAAGTCAGTCCACACCAGGTGTATGTGCGCGAACAGGCGGTGCTGACCATCCGTTTCTACCAGGCCATCGACATCCGCGAGGGCAGCCTGTCCAAGCCTGAGCTGGCCGATGCCGTGGTGGAAAAACTGGGCGATGACAAAATCACCGACCAGTACCGCGACGGTGTTCGCTACCATGTCACCGAAAGGCGCTTCGCCATTTTTCCCCAGGCCAGCGGCCGGCTGAACATACCACCGGTGGTGTTCGACGGCCAGATGGTGGTTGCTAATCGCAGCCCCCGTGCCTTCGGTGGTTTCGATCCCTTTGACCGCTTCTTTCAGCAGGCGCGGCCGGTGCGTCTGCGCTCCGACGGCGTCGAGCTGGAAGTGCTGCCGCAACCGGTGCAGACCGGCGGCGCCTGGCTGCCGGTGCAGCAGCTGACCCTGGAGGAAAGCTGGGCGCCCGATCCGCCGGTGTTCAAGGTCGGCGAGCCGGTAACCCGTACCCTGCGCCTGCAGGCCACCGGCTCCGTGGATTCGCAGTTGCCGGATCTGGCGCCGGCCGTGATCGATGGCATCAAATTCTATCCCGATCAGCCGGTGAGCAAGACCGCCGCCGGCGCCGAGGCCTTGCAGGCAAGCAAGGAGTTCAAGATCGCTCTGATGCCGACCACGGCGGGCAACTACACATTACCGGAGATCGAGGTTCCCTGGTGGAACACGAAACTGCGGCGCATGGAAACCGCCCGCCTGCCGGCGCGCCAGATCACGGTAGCCGGTGGCGTACCGGCGGCGACACCGGCACCCGTGGCCGCCGGGTCCGCCCCCGCGATGAGCGCCGCGGATCCGTCCGCCGCGCCCGCGGCTGTGTCCACGGTGGCGCCGCCGGGGATCGCCGCCGAGGGTGATGCGCGCTGGCGCTGGTTGACGCTGGCGGCGCTGCTGCTGTGGCTGCTGACTCTGGGGGTGTGGTGGCGGGAGCGGCGCAACTACCGTCGGCCGGTCGCTGCCCCGGAGGTAGCGGCGCCGATTCGGCCCGACTTCGCCACCGCCAGCCGCGAATTCGACTTCGCCTGCGAAGCCCAGCAGCCACAGCAGGCGGCGGCGGCGCTGGTGCGCCTGGTCAGTGTGTTGCGCGCCGACCCCGGGGTGAAAAACCTGGGCCAGGTGCGGGAGCTGTTCAGCGATGCGCCGGTGGTCGAAGCCTTGCAGGAATTGCAGCGCCAGCTTTACAGCCGCGACGGCGGCGCCTGGCAGGGCCAGCAGTTCAAGGCGCTGCTGCAGCCGGTGCTGCGTCGCCTGCGGCCAGAGGAGGCAAAGCGCAAGCGAGGCAAGGGCGTGACCGATCTGCCCGAGTTGTATTCGGCGGGGTAGAAGAAAATAGTGGCTGATGTAAAGTGTGATGTAAAGTGTGGCAGCTCTGGCACCGACAGACGGCCACGATTCCTTGGCCTATGGCTTGCGGTCATTAGCAAACCGGCGACGGGGCGCTCCGCCCAAGCGGCGGGTGCCCCGCCCGATTCCGTTCTTACTTTACTATCTCGATCATCGATACCTTGCCGTCGTGGACATACAGCTCCACCTTGATGCCTTCCTTGATTTCGCCGCCGCGCTTGCGCACCTTGGCGTCGTAGGGCAGACGGTGTTCCTTGCCGGCGTCATCCTTGACGGTATAGAAACCGTCTTCGATTCTGGTCAGCATGCCTTCAATGCCGGCACCATCGGCCCCGGCCGGAGCGGCGCTGATCAGACTCAGGACAACCAGGCAAGCGGCGCTAAACTTCTTCATCGTTACATCTCCTGCGGATAGTTTTGCAAAATTGACCCGGCGGCGTGCGCCGGCCGTTCAAGGCGAAGATTATCTCCCGCGGGGGTGTATACGGCCAAGGGGAGAGCATGCGCGGCGCCGGCCGATAATGCTGGCTTCAGATGTGGGCGTGCCCCGGGTCAGAGGTATTTACGGTACTGGCGCAGGCGTTTGCGCAGCTGTTCGCGCACCGGCGTCCAGGCCTGATCCCAGGGCAGACCGGGCGCCAGCAGCGCTTTGCAGATGCGCAATTCACCAGCGACGTCGTCAAGGTGTATGCATTCGGGCGCCGGTGCGCGGGGGGCGCGGCAATCCGGCCCGCCCTCGAAGCCCTCGTTGTGGTAGTTCCCCAGGGGAACCGACAGGCCGATGGTGGGAATGTCGTAGGCGGTGGTGGCGGTGCCCTCGCAGGTGCCGCCATCCATCACCCGTTTTTGGAATCCACCGGGCAGCGCTTTTTGCGCCACCCGGGTCAGCAGTTGCAGGTAGGTGTTGTAAAACACCGTGCGCCTGTCCCCCTGGCGCAGCACCGGACCTTTGCCCAGCACCGCCCCGGGCAGAGTGCGCGAGGCTTCCAGGCTGATGGCGCACAGCGGGCGCCGGGCCGCCGCCAGCCAGCCCAGTTCCAGGTGGCCGAGGGCACCGACGAAACCCACTTCTTCGCCACGGGTGAGCAGGCCGACAAACGGTGCCCGGCTGCGGCCGGCGCCCTGGCGCCACCAGTGGCGGGCGGTGGCGAGGATGCAAAAGACTCCGGCCAGGTCATCGGCGGCCCGGGTATAGATGCGGGGCCCCTGGGTCCACAGGGCGCTGCGGAAGAGGAAGCCGCCGAAAACCCGGCCGGCCGCCGGCCGTCGTTGCTGGTCGAAGCTGCCGCGTGGCAGGATGATTTCCAGGCTGTCCATGGCATGGCCGTGTTCCGCCAGGGTGGCCTTGGCGATGCGGCCGCGGCCGATTTCCCGCTGGCGGTCGGCCAGCCAGACGTCGGCGCCGCGCAGGCGTTTTACCGGCGAACCGCCGTGCCAGCGGGCCAGCAGGCGGTGTTCGTCCAGCCAGCGTACCCCGTGATATCCCGGATGGTCCATGTGGGCGACAAACAAGCGCACCGGTTCCCGCGTCGGCGCGCGCAGCAGGGCGCGGTAGCCGCGGGCGTCGGTACAACCGATGACGATGTTGCCCACCGGATCTTCGAACCAGGGAATGGCGTGGCGCTGCAGAAACGCGGCTGCATGGGCCTTGACGTGGTCCTCGCGAAACGGCGCGGTCGGCAGCGCCAGCGTTTGCAGCAGCAGTTGATGTTCAAGGTTGTTCACCCGCCTATTCTTACAGAAGCGTGGGGGAAAACTCCACTGGCAAATTCAGGTGTGCGATCCGGGCGGCGTTGATTGTTTGCGCCGCAGGCGGCGGGGTAGAATAGGCGTTTTCGTCGTCTTTGGATAGGGAACAGACCATGCCAGAAAAATTGAACAAATACAGCTCGCGCATCACCCAGCCGAAATCCCAGGGAGCGTCCCAGGCCATGCTGTACGGCACCGGCTTGAGCGAAGCGGACATGGGCAAGGCGCAGGTGGGCATCGCCAGCGTCTGGTATGACGGCAATACCTGCAATATGCATCTGAACGATCTGGCGGCGCAGGTCAAGGAAGGGGTGCAGGCTGCCGGCATGGTAGGCATGCGTTTCAACACCATCGGCGTCAGCGACGGTATCTCCATGGGCACCGAAGGCATGTGTTATTCCCTGCAATCGCGCGACATCATCGCCGATTCCATCGAGACCGTGATGAGCGCCCAGTGGTACGACGCCAATATTTCCATTCCCGGCTGTGACAAGAACATGCCCGGCGTGCTGATCGCCATGGGGCGTCTCAACCGGCCGGCGCTGATGATCTATGGCGGCACCATTCGTCCCGGCTATCGCAGCGACAATAAACAACCCATCGATATCGTTTCGGCGTTCCAGAGTTACGGTGAATATTTCTCCAAGCGTATCGACGAAACGGTGCGCGAGGACATCGTCAAGCATGCCTGCCCCGGCGCCGGCGCCTGCGGCGGNNACCTCAAGCCGCGCGACATCATGAACCGCCAGGCCTTCGAGAATGCCATGGTGGTGGTCATGGCCCTGGGCGGTTCCACCAACGCGGTGCTGCATCTGATCGCCATGGCGCGCGCGGTCAATGTCGAACTGACCATAGACGATTTCCAGCGCATCAGCGACCGGGTGCCGTTCATCGCCGATCTCAAGCCCAGCGGCCGCTACGTGATGGAAGATCTGCACAAGGTTGGCGGCACGCCGGCGGTGATGAAGTATCTGCTGGAAAAGAACCTGATCGACGGCGGTTGCCTCACCGTGACCGGTAATACCGTGGCCCAGAACCTGGCCAGCCTGCCGGCGTTGAAAGCCGGTCAGGATGTGGTCCGCCCCCTGGAAAAACCCATCAAGGCCACCGGCCACATTCGCATTCTCAAGGGTAATCTGGCGCCGGGCGGTTCGGTGGCCAAGATCACCGGCAAGGAAGGGCTGCGCTTCTCCGGTCCGGCGCGGGTATACGATGCCGAGGAGGACATGCTCAAGGCGCTGGAAGAGGGCCGCATCGGCAAGGGTGATGTGGTGGTCATTCGTTACGAAGGTCCCAAGGGCGGACCGGGCATGCCGGAAATGCTCACCCCCACCTCCGCCATCATGGGCGCGGGTCTGGGCGAGCACGTGGCGTTGATTACCGACGGGCGTTTTTCCGGCGGCTCCCATGGCTTCATCATCGGTCATGTGGTGCCCGAGGCGCAGGAGGGCGGGCCTATCGCCCTGGTGCGCGATGGTGATGTCATCACGATCGATGCCAATCAGAACACCCTGTCGGTGGATGTCAGTGACGCCGACCTGGCCAAGCGGCGCAAGGAATGGAAAATGCCGGCGTATAAGTTCACCCGCGGCACGCTTTATAAATACATCAAGAACGTGAAAAACGCCTCCGAAGGCTGCGTCACCGACGAGTAGCGTCAGCGCCCCCCCCCCTGGCGCAGCTGTATCGCGAACCAGGGGGAGTTTTCCTGTTAAATCAATTGCCTGGCTTATCAATCCGCAGACATTAAGTGTCTTTTAAGCGACCCTGGGGGATCATCTGCCGCGGGGGGTTGCGAAATTAAGATGTTGCGATTTGCTGCGACAGAGTACGGGACAGTCAGGGGCGCCGGGAGCGATTCGTCTGCTACCGTCGCTATATACAAAACAATGGATGTGTCTAGTTGTAAGTTTCACGCGAATACACAATTCCTCGACACGATCTTCCATCGTCTACTGATACTCCCCGAGAAGATGCGGCAACTCACTGCGGCCCCTGCCCGGTCACGGTCTGGGCGCAGTTTGCAACGCGGATGTATACCATAGCAGCGGGATCACACGAGGAGGTACACGGATGGAAGATTCGAAATTTACCCGGCGTAAATTCATGCATTCGGCCGGCATGCTCGGTTTGGCGGGGCTGGCCGGTGGCGGAATCAACAAAGCGCTGGCAGACAGCGGCGGTGGCGCGGGGACCGCGGCATCTCCGCAGACGGCTACTTTGCCCTTTGAGCATGGTGAGCGCGTACTGGCGCAATATCCGCAAAAGCGGCCGTTGATGATACTCACCAGCAACGGTTTGCAGCTGGAGACTCCGTTTTCGGTGTTCGACGAAAATATTATTACCCCCAATGACGCATTTTTCGTCCGTTACCATAATTCGCGAAATCCTCTGTCGATCAACGGCGCCCAGTATCGGCTCAGCGTCGGCGGCAATGTTACCACCAGCCTGAGCCTGTCCCTGGCCGATCTTAAATCCAAGTTCACTCCGGTGGAGTTGGTAGCCGTGTGCGCCTGTACCGGTAACAGCCGCGGGTTCAACAAACCGCGCGTGCCTGGCGGGCAGTGGGCGCATGGCGCCATGGGCAATGCGCGCTGGAAAGGTGTGCGGCTGAAGGATGTGCTGGACATGGCCGGTGTGGGCAACGGGGCGGTGCAGGTTACCTTCAACGGGATGGATCAGGGCGCCAAGCCGTCGGTGCCGGATTTTGTCAAGGCGCTGGATATCGATTTCGCGCGCAACAGCGACGCCCTGCTGGCTTACGAGATGAATGGCGCCGATCTGCCGGTGCTTAACGGTTACCCGGTGCGTCTGGTGGTGCCTGGCTATACCGGTACATACTGGGTCAAGCACCTGACCGAGATTAATGTCATCGATACCGTGTTCGATGGTTTCTACATGGGGGTCGCCTACCGCGAACCGGACAACGACTGCGCCTGCGTTCCTCCGGGAACGGCGCCGGCAGCCACTCGTCCGGTGACCAAGCCGCGTATCCGTTCCTTCATTACCAATTTGATTGAAGGCGCGAATGTGGCGATCGGTACCGCGGTGACGGTGCGAGGTTTTGCCTTTGATGGCGGAACGGGTATTGCCAAGGTGGAGTTTTCCAATGACGGTGGCGCCACCTGGAAGGATGCGGTGCTGGGCGAGGATCTGGGTAAATACGCTGCTCGCGCCTGGAGCACGCAGTTCACAGCCGGCGCGGCCGGTCCCCTGGCGCTGAAGGTCAAGGCCACGGCGGTTTCGGGTGAAACGCAGCCGGTGGAGCAGTTCTGGCAACCCACCGGTTACGGCTACAACCCCATCGAAACCGTTAATGTCACGGCCATTTAATTAGGAGGCGTCATGCATATGCAAAGCAATATGGAATTTCGCCGTGTGAGCGGTGGCAGGATTGCATCATTGTTGATTCTATCCCTGGCCCTGGGGCTGACGCTTAGCGCCTGCAGCAGCAGCGGTGGTGGTTCCTCCAGCGGCGACAAACAGCAATCCAGCACCGAAGATACCGCCGGCGACAACACCAGCGGTGGTGATGCCGGGGGTGGCACTGCCAGCGGGAGTCCCACTACTGCCGTCGAGACTGACGGTGGCGGTGGCTCCTCCAGAGGTGGTGGCGGCGGTGGTGGTGCCGGCGGTGGAGTGACGGTCAATGGCGACACCATCAGCATCTCGTTGCCGCCGGATCGGTCGCGTTTTCAGCCGGGGCCGCCGATGCCGCTGGCCGATGCCACGCCCTGTTTGGCCTGTCATGACGGCGGTGACGCCGCCGAGTTTACCGCCAGCACGCAGGGTCCAAACTACGAGGTGGTCAATGAGTTCTGCCGTGAGTGTCATTCGGCGGACTACGTCAGCTCGCAGCCCTTGCTGGACAGTACCGGCTGGGCGAAGGTAGTGAAGAAAATGTCGGATCGTTTTGATCCGGCGGCAATCAACAGCTATCTCAACCCTGAGCACCAGAAGCTGATGGTGCAGTATCTGACTACTGTGTACGGTAAATAGAAGAATCGGCAGAGTCGCGCCGCACCCTGGATCGGGCAAGCCGACCGGTCCAGGGTGCGGATTCCCGCCGATACCCCGCATCCCGTCAGTCCTGCAGCTCCGCGCTGACCACGTACCCGCCGTATTTGCGAATATTGAGCACGCCGCAGTCCAGCAGCAGGTACTGGCCCTTGATGCCCTGCAGCCTGCCGCTGATTTCTGCTTGTTTGTCCAGATTGAGGGCGCGCACCGGTCGCGGGTAGCTCAGTACCGGGTAGGTGAAGGTCTGCGCCGTGGCCTCCATCGTCGCCCGCCAGGCCTGCGGTCCTTCGTTCTGGCGCAGTGCTTCCAGCTCCGGTCCGCACTGTTCCAGCAGCCGGTCTCGTTCCCGTTCCAGGTCCAGCGCCGGCGGCTCTGCCGACAGCATGCGCCGCCAATCGGTTTTGTCCTGCACATGGCGGGCAATGATCACTTCCACCAGACCCGCCAGCCGCCGGTCGGTTGTCTCCAGGATTTTCAGCGCCGCGGTCGCGCCCTGATCCAGCCAGCGCGTCGGGATCTGTGAATTGCGCGTGATGCCCACTTTCAGACCGGAGGTGTTTGCCAGGTAGACGCTGTGGGGGGTGAAGCAGTGGTTTTGCGCCCAGTCCGGCTCGCGACAGGTGCCGGCGGCGAAATGACAGCGTTCGGGCTTGACGATGCACAGGTCGCAGGCCGCCAGACGGACGAAGCAGGGGTAGCAATAGCCCTGATTGAAACTTTTACTGGTCTGGCGCCCGCAGCCCAGACAGAGAATTTGCCCTGAAAAGCGCAGGGTCAGGGTCCTGCCCAGGGCATCGCCCAGGGCCAGGCGATTTTCGCCCAGGGGCAGGTGATAGCGCGGTTCCGGTTCCAGGGTGCATTCCATTTTTCGCAAACTACCCTGCATGGCTGCTGCCCCTCCTTTTGTTTAGTGTATGATACCTTGCTTCGGGCAGGGGCTAGGCATAGGTGCAATGCGCGCGGCCCCGTGCGCAGGCAAGCGGCAGATTGTAAGGGATAAACCGTGTTAGAGAAATTCTTCAAACCCAAGTGGCAACACAACAAGCCGGAGGTACGCAAGCAGGCGCTGCTGGCTCTGCAGGAGGGCGCGCCGGAAACCCTGGATATCTACACGCGGGTGGCGCAACAGGACAGCGATGCCGGTGTGCGCCGGCTGGCGGTCAACCGGGTGCTGGATCTGGCGGTGTTGCGCGCGATCGGCGACGGCGATGGCGACGGCGAAGTGCGCGAGCTGGCGCGCAAGCGTTTTTTTCGCATGGTGGCCGGCCTGGAACAGGGCCCGTGGCCGCTGACTGCCCGCCTGGAATGGGTGCAGCGCGAAGCGCAAACGGAGCTGCTGGAAGCTTTCGCCCGTCAGGGACGGGAAGTGGAAATGCGCCTGGCGGCGCTGGCCCGGGTAAACCGGGAGGCCTTGCTGGGCGATCTGGCGATCGCCGATGCTGATGCCCAGGTGCGGCTGGCGGCGGCGCAGCGCCTGAGTCAGCCGTCGACCATGGCCCGGGTGGCCAAGGAGAGTCGCCGTCGCGACAAGAAAGTCTACGCCCTGATTCAGGGGCAGCTGGACAAGCTGAAAGCGGAACAGGAAAAACCCGAGCATATGGCGCAGGAGGCGCGCGGCCTGTGCGGGCAGGTGGAAACCCTGTGCAAGGCCAAGGATATGCTGGCCACGGTGGCGCAGAAAGATCACGCGTTTTCCCTGTGGCGGCAGCTACAGCAGTCGTGGAACTCCGCCTGGGGTGAGTTCCCGGCGGAAATCGCCCAGCGCTGGCTCAAGGCGGTGGAGCAGTACGAGCGGCGCTATCAGGAATTTCTCGCCGAGGACGGTGAGCGTCGCCAGCGCGAACAGCAGTATGAGGCGCTGCGACAGCGCAAGCGCGCGCTGTGCGCGGATATCGAAACACAGATCGAGGCGTTGACTGCCGCCGCGGCCGATGCGCCGCAAGTGGAAGCGGCGCAGGCCATGGCCCACGGGCACCAGCAGGCCTGGTCGGCGGCGGAAATGCTGCCGCGTGAGGAAGAGCTGGCTTTGCATCAGCGTTTCCGCCAGGCGCTGGATCGCCTGCGCCAGCTGCTACGGGACCTCGGGCAACGCCAGACGCTGGCGGCGGACCTGACGGCGCTGCACGGTGACGTGCAACGCCTGCTGACCAGTGGCAGATTCGCGCAGGAGAAGGACATCAAGGAATTGCGCCGCCGCCTGCAGGTGTTCGCCGATGGGTCCGCGTTGCTCGATAAGGAACAATATGAGGCCGTGCGCCAGGCGCTGGACAAGCTGGTGGCGCGGCGCCAGCAGCAGGAGGAAAAAGCGCAGCAGCAGATGGCACGCTACCGGGAGTTGGTGGCCGCTCTGGAACAGGATCTGGCGCAGGGCGTCAGCGCCGCCGCCGTCGATCACCAGCGGGAGTTGCGCGACATCGGTCGCCGTCTGTCGCCGGCCGGTAAACGGCAACTGGCGGAAGAAGGCTGGCAGGGCAGGTTGCACGATGCCACCCAGCAGCTGGAGGAAATCCGCGACTGGAAGCGCTGGTCGGGTACGCCGCACAAGGAGTCGCTGGTCAGGGAAATGGAACAGCTGGCCGCGGAAGTCAGCGCCGGCGCCGGTAACGATATCGAATCGCTGGCGGCGCAGGTGCGTGCCGCCCGCGCCGAGTGGAAGCGCCTGGGGGAAACCGATGCCGGCCTTGCCGATCAGTTGTGGGAGCGCTTCAATGCCGCCTGCAACACGGCATACGCGCCCTGCGAAGTCTACTTCAAGGCGCAGGCCGATGAGCGTGCCATCAATCAACAGCGGCGTCAGGTGATCTGCGACGGGCTGGACGGCTTTATCGCCAGCCTGTCCGACAGCGGCGCCGACGACTGGCAGCGCATAGACCAGATCATCAAGACCGCGCAGCAGGAGTGGCGGACCGTGGGCGCGGTCGCGCGCAAGGAAGGGCAGTCGCTGGGCAAGCGTTACAAGACGGCGATGGACAGTCTGCGCGCCAGGCTCGATCAGCATCTGCAGCGCCACGGCGAGGAAAAGGCGGCGCTGGTGGAAAATCTGCGGCAGCTGCTGGCGCAGGCGCAGGGTGACGATGCGGGTATGCTCGCGCAGGCGCTGGAACAGGCCAAACAGATGCAGCAGCAATGGAAGCGCGTCGGCCGGGCGAAGAAGGAACGGACCCTGTGGGAAGAGTTTCGCGCGCTCAACGACCAGTTGTTCGGTCGGCGCCAGGCGGTGGCTGAGGCCCAGAAGCAGGAGTTGCAGCAGGTCATCGATGCGCGGGTGCAAATAATAGATAACGTCGCTGCCCTGGCAGCCAGGCCGCCGGAAGAAGTGGCCCAGGCCGGCGCACAGTACGCGCAGCTGCGGCGCGACTGGGAGCAGGCCGCCCATCCCGGCAAGGAGCAGATGCAGGCACTGACCGCGCGCTATCGCCAGGCCTGCCGGGACATCGAGCAGGCGCAGCAACGGGCCGTGCTCGCCGGCAAACGGCGCTGGCTGGATGTCCTGGAAGACAAGAGCGAGCTGTGTTGCCGCCTGGAACGCCTGCTGCAACGCCTCGCCGCCGGCGAGACGGTAGTCGATCTGCCGGCGACCGTCGAGGCGACGCAACAGGCCTGGCAAGCGCTGGCTTCGGGCAATGACGATCTGGAAGAGGTGATTCAGCGACGCTTTCAGCAGGCAGTAGAGGCCGCCGTCGGCGCGCAAGCGCGCGGCGGAGTAACGCCGGCGACGATGGATGCTCTGGGACAGCTGTGCGTGCGCCTGGAACTGCTGGCGGAAATCGATACTCCGGAAGCCTTCAAGGCGCAACGCATGCAGTATCAGCTGGAACACCTGGCGGAAAAAATGCGGGGCGAGGCGCGGCCACCGCAGGTCGAATTCCGCGCCACGCTGGCTGCCTGGTACGCTCTGCCTTGCGCGGCGGATGCGGCGGCGGCAGAGGTGCTGCGCCAGCGCTTTCTGCGCGCCCGTGATCACTGCATGCGGCATGCGTCCTGAGTCGGCGAGTGGGTGATACGGGGCATGAGCAGGAAAGCGACAAATAAGCGCCAGGCGCGCAAGCTGGTCAATGACTATTTCGTCTCCCGCTGCGCGCCGGAGCAATTCGACGTGCGGCGGGAAATGCGCCTGTTGCAGGGCGGCAGCCGGCTGCGCGGCGTGCTGGCGGCGCTGGCGATCTACCTTGGCGGCTTCGCCGCCAGTTATGCGGCATGGAGCGGCGACCATATTACGTATGAGCTGTTCTATAAAATGACCTGGATAGTGCTGTTGCCGGCCACGGTGGTCGGCGTCCTCGCCTGGCAGTTGCGCTTTAATCGCGGCGAATCCGCCGTGTTCCGCCGCCTGGCGAACGCGATGCGACAAGTGGAGGGCGAGGATGGATTTTTGTGGCGGTTTGGACCCTTGTTGCAGGCAGGGCGTCCAGAAGATTACGACAGCAAGACGGTAATCAATCAGTCTCGGGCCGGACAGCTGGATGCGGTGGAGCCGGAGGATTATGCGCGGGCGATAGTCAACGTCCATTCCCTGTTGAACGACGGCCAGTCCACCGCCCAGTGGCAGCGCGGCCTGGCCGACGTGGAAGCCAATATCAGCGGCTCCGGGCCGCCAACCTGATCAGGCCTCGCGGTCGGGCCATGGCGACCGGCGATCTGGACATCAATTTATGAGCAACGCAGTCGAAATCACCGGTTTACGCAAGACCTATGGCAACGGCCTGGAGGCGCTCAAAGGCGTGGACCTGACGGTCGCGGAAGGGGATTTTTTCGCCCTGCTGGGGCCCAACGGCGCCGGCAAATCCACCACCATCGGCATCATCAGCTCCCTGGTGCGCAAGAGCGCCGGCCAGGTGCTGCTGTTCGGTCGTGATCTGGATCGGGAGCCGGCGGCGGTGAAGTCGCTGCTCGGGGTGGTGCCGCAGGAATTCAATTTCAATGTCTTCGAGCCGGTGCAGGAAATCATCATCAATCAGGGCGGCTTCTACGGCATCAAACGTTCCGAAGCCAGGGTGCGCAGCGAGCGCCTGCTGAAACTGCTGGGTTTGTGGGACAAACGCAAGGGCATGGCCCGCGAACTCTCCGGTGGCATGAAGCGCCGGCTGATGATAGCGCGCGCCCTGGTGCACAATCCGCGCCTGCTGATTCTCGACGAGCCGACTGCCGGTGTGGATATCGAGATTCGCCGCGCCACCTGGGATTTCGTCCGTGACATTAATCGCCAGGGAACCACGATTATCCTCACCACCCATTACCTGGAAGAGGCCGAAAGTCTGTGCCGCAATATTGCCATCATCGATCACGGCGAAATCATCGAGCACACGGCCATGAAGGAGCTGCTGCAGCGGGTGAACAAGGAAACGTTCGTGCTCTATACGCACGGCAGTCTTGCCGGTCTGGGCAGCATTCCGCAGTGCAATCTGCGCCGTATCGACGACTCCACTCTGGAGGTGGATATCGATCGCGAGCAGAGCATGAACGGCCTGTTCGCGCGCCTGCAGCAATGTGGCATCGAAGTGCTCAGCCTGAAGAACAAATCCAACCGGCTGGAACAGTTGTTTCTCAGTCTGCTGGCGCAGAAGAAGCCCGGCGTCGCCAACGATGTTCATGAGGTTTGAGCAATGAGCGGATATATCCAGGCAAATCTCGTCGCCCTGCAGACCATCGTGGTGAAGGAGGTGCTGCGTTTCACCCGTATCTGGGTGCAGACCGTACTGCCGCCGGCGATTACCATGGCGCTTTATTTCGTCATCTTCGGCAATCTGATCGGCTCCCAGATCAGCGCCATGGACGGGTTTTCCTACATCGATTACATCGTGCCCGGCATTATCCTGATGGCGATCATTTCCCACTCCTATGCCAATGTGGTTTCGTCCTTCTATGGCGCCAAGTTTCAGCGCCATGTGGAGGAGTTGCTGGTATCGCCGACGCCCAGCTATGTCATCCTCACCGGCTTTGTTCTGGGCGGTACCATGCGCGGCCTGGTAGTGGGTTCGATAGTCACGCTGGTGTCGCTGCTGTTCACCAGTCTGCATGTGCAGCACCCCCTGGTGCTGATCGGGACGGTGCTGATGACCTCGGTGATATTCTCCATCGCCGGTCTGATCAACGCAGTCTATGCCAACAGTTTCGACGATATTTCCATTATTCCGACCTTTATTCTCACGCCCTTGTCCTACCTGGGCGGGGTGTTTTACACCATCAAGATGCTGCCGGAGTTCTGGCAGCAGGTGTCGCTGCTCAATCCCATACTCTATCTGGTCAACGCCATGCGATTTGGCATGCTGGGTGTATCTGATATCGAATTGACGACCAGTTTCCTGATCATGGGAGTGTTCGTGCTTGTGCTGGGTACCTTCGCTCTGGTGCTGCTGGAGCGGGGAGTGGGCATTAAATCATAAGGTTCGGATATGCAATATTGGTTGCTGCTGGCTGTAGCCATTGTGCTGGAGGTGGCGGGCACCACCTCGATGAAGTTGTCCGAGGGATTTACCCGGGTGTTACCCTCTGTCACGCTGTTCGTCTGCTACGGGATCTCCTTCGTCGCTTTCACCTATTCCTTGAAGAAGATAGAAATTGCCGTCGCCTACGCCGTCTGGTCCGGTGTCGGCACCGCCTTGATTGCGATCATCGGTTTCATCTATTTTCGCGAGCCGGTGACCGTTCTGAAGCTGGTCAGCATCGCCCTAATCATCGTCGGTGTGGTTGGCTTGAATCTCGGCGCGGTGGAATCCTAGCCGCATCGGTCGAGCGGCGCCCTGCCGCGCCGCCGCTGCGGTGGATAGCGGCGACGCGGTAACCCCGGGCGGGGGGCTTATTGGGTTTGCACCTCGGTGATGTGCATTTCCACATCGGGCGGATTGATAAGATTGACGATGCCCGAGGTATCCAGCAGGTTGCCGTAGCGCACTTGTGCTTTCGATCCGGGTTTCATCACCAACACCATGCGCGCGTAGAGCGGTACGGCAAAGCTGAATTCCTTGCTGGCACCCTCTTTTTCCACGACGATGGTGAAATCCAGGGTCGCTTTCATTTCACCGTTGTGCAGTGTCACCCTGCTGTTTTTGGTCTTGGAGACCTCGTCCGTGTACATGGAGGCCGGGTCGGACAGGAAAATCGTTCCTTTGTGCACGCCGTGGTAGGCGCGCACATGCCAGGTCAGATCCGCGCAATCCTGCCAGACCACCAGCGTATGCTGTTTATAGGGGCTTGCCGGTGCTTTGGGTTCGCCGCAGGGGGCGGGGTTGGCGTAGGCCTGGCTCACGGTCAGCAGGAGCAGGGGCGTCAGGAAGAATCTCATTATATTGTGCATAGGTGGTCTCGGTGGTTAGTGGGTGATTCGGGCGCCGCGGGACATCGGTCGCGTTCATTGCCTGCACTGTAAATTTAATATAGATCACGTAGTTACCGCTGGCTACCGGAGACGCCAGGATTTTGTGCTGACTGGGAAGGAAAGCAGGCTGCGTGCCAATGACGGCGGGCACGGTGTCCGGCCAGCGACGCTCAGGCGTGAATTTGACGTTATTGAAGGCGCAATCCACAATTTGTACCATGGGAGGACGACTATGATCACCGGGCTGCCGGTCGGTGCCCTCGATTTTGTAAATCCTCGCAAGGAATCAAGCTGATGCAGCACGCCGTGCCGCCCGCAATTATCGATTGGCAGCGGATTCATGCCGCCGTATGGCGCCGCATGCGCACCCGTCTGCAGCCGGTGACGGCGCTGGATCCGGTGGCGCTGGCGGATCTGATCGGTATCGACGCGCAGAAACAGGCGCTGCTGGACAATCTGCAGCGCTTTACCCGCGGTGTGCCCGCCAATCACATGCTGTTATGGGGCGCGCGTGGCACCGGCAAATCCTCCCTGGTCAAGGCGGCGTTCAACGCGTTGCGTGACCAGGGTTTGCGCCTAGTGCAGCTGGACCAGGAAGATCTGCCGTATCTGCCGGAGATCGTCGACGATTTGCGCGTCGCCGCCTATCGCTTCATCGTGTTCTGCGACGATCTTTCGTTCGACGCGCCCGATCTCAGTTACAAGGCGCTGAAGACGCTGCTGGAAGGCACCATAGAGCAACCGCCGGCCAACGTGCTGTTTGTCGCCACGTCCAACCGCCGTCACTTGTTGCCGGAATATATGCAGGAAAATCTTGAGGCACAGCAACGCAACGGGGAAATCCACCCGGGGGAAAGCGTGGAGGAGAAGCACTCGCTGGCGGATCGTTTTGGCCTGTGGCTGTCGTTTTACGCCCTGAGTCAGGACGAGTATCTGGCCATCGTCGATCACGTGTTCGCGGACAGCAGCCTGCCGCGGCAGAGTTTGCACCGGGACGCCCTGCGTTTCGCCCTGGCGCGCGGCGTGCGCAGCGGGCGTACCGCCCGGCAGTTTCATGCTGCCTGCGGCGGCGGGACGCCCCCGGAGGAGGTGCCGCCGCCGCCGGATCAGGATTGACAGGTCTGGCGTCGCGGCTCGCTGGCTGCGCCGTGGCTTAGAAGCCGTCACCCCAGCTGGATTTCTTGGTCCAGCGGATCTTGGTAATGATCAAGCCCAGCAGCAGGCCCACCAGCATCACCCCGCTGCCGGCCAGGAACCAGTCGCGGCTGGAGCGATCTTTCAATACCTGATTTTCCTGGCGCAGCATTTCCGTTTCCTTTTCCAGGGCGACGGTCTGGGTCTTGAGGGTCTTGTTATCCTCGGCTACCGCCAGGGGTTTGGCCGATATTTCCTTGACCTGCTCCAGTTCCTTCTTGTTTTTTTCCGACTCGGCCATCAGCGCCTGCCAGTTTTTATCGGTCTCGCTCTTGTCCTTGGTGAGGTTTTGCAGTTGTTCCTTCAGGCCGGCATTTTCCGACTGCAATTGCGTAATACGTTTTTCAGCGACGGTCAGTTTGTTCTTGGCGATGGGCTCGGCGGACAGAAACTGGGTCTGCACATAGCCTTCGGTGCCGTCGGGGACCGCCACCATGATCCATTCATCGTTTTCATCGCCGGATTTGACTTCTAAATCCGTGCCGGCAGGAAGGGTTTTTAGGATTTTAAATTGGTTGCCGGCCCCCGAGCGCAAGGTGATGACCAACCGATCGCTGACATACATGGTTTTCGCCTGCGCCAGACCACAGACCCCGCACAGAACCAGGAAGCTGCTGATAATGAGTGTTGATTTCACTTGTCTACCCGTTTGTTTATGGAAAATCGCCAGGCGGTGGCGCGTCGCACTGCGCCAGTTATATGCCTTGCTGCTAAGGTGTCGCTATTTAATCAAAACTGGCTATAAACCGCCAGCGTTCACGCCCGCGGCGGGAGGTCCGCCCGGTCTGACGCCACGGGTTCCGGATCCGGACTCCCGGTGGCGAGGGCAGCGCCTACCGGCGCCGCGCGACGCGCTTCAGGGTCGGGGGTAGATGCAGATTCAGTGCCTGGGATCGCGCAAGAATCGAGCAGGCGGCACCGCGCATGCGCGCCCGTGCTGTCGCATTTTTCCCGGCCGACATTGACCTGATGCCTATTGCCTGATATACATTTACGCTTTTCGCGGTCATGCTGCGGGAAAAGAAGATGGTATCAACACGGGGGTAGAGAGGAATCAATGATGATAATGAAAACTGGAACACTGGGTGTGATTTTGATGGCGGCCCTGAGCGCGACCCAGGCGCTGGCTGCCGGTGATGCCGCTGCCGGCAAGGATAAAGCCGCGCTTTGCCAGGGGTGTCACGGGGAAGCGGGAATCAGCGTAGATCCCAATACCTATCCCAATCTGGCTGGACAATTTTCCGGCTACATCAAGAAGCAGATTCAGGATTTTCAGGCAGGGCGCCGGAATAATGACACCATGAGCCCGATGGCGGCCACCGTGGCCACCAAGGAAGACCTGGAAGACATCGCTGCGTATTTCTCCAGCCAGAAGCCCATGAAGGGCGTCGGCGGCAAGAACAACCCTGATGGTCAGAAAATATTCATGGAAGGTGTGCCCGAAGCCGGAGTTTATGGCTGCAAGAATTGCCATGGCGAAAACGGTCGCGGCAAGGGGCCCGACAATCACCTGTTCCCGGTCATCGGCGGCCAGAACAAGGCCTATATCGTCAAGCAGCTCAAGGATCTGCGCGACGGCAACCGGACCAACGATCCGGCCGGCATGATGAACGATATCGCCAAGAAGCTGAGCGATCAGCAGATCGACGCGGTGGCGGACTACGCCTCCAGCCTGTAAGGCCCGTCTAGAGCATAATGAAAAAAAGCCCGGCATTGCCGGGCTTTTTTTTGTCACGCCAGCGGCGCAGTTATTCAGGCCGGCGAGGTCAGTAGAAATTCCAGCAGAGCCTTCTGCGCATGCAGGCGGTTTTCCGCCTCCTGCCAGACCACGCTGGCGGGGCCGTCGATCACCTCGGCGCTGACTTCCTCGCCGCGGTGCGCCGGCAGGCAGTGCATGAACAGGGCCTCGGGCCGGGCGCGGGCCATGATCGCTGCATCCACCTGGAAGCTGGCGAATGCCTGGTGGCGTGCCGTCTGTTCGTCTTCCTGGCCCATGCTGGCCCAGACATCGGTTACCACCAGATCGGCATTGGCCGCCGCCAGCGCCGGGTCGCGCACGATTTCCACGTGATCGGCGGCGGCGCGAACCACAGCCGGGCTGGGATCATAGCCTGCCGGGCAGGCGATACTCAGCTGGAAATCGAACTGCACCGCGGCGTTGATATAGGAATGGCACATATTGTTGCCGTCGCTGATCCAGGCCACCTTGCGTCCGCGGATGCTGCCGCGCAATTCCACGTAGGTCATGATATCGGCCAGCAGCTGGCAGGGATGGTACATATCGGTCAGGGCATTGATCACCGGTACCCGCGAGTTGGCGGCGAAGCGCTCGATTTTCTCGTGCTCATAGGTGCGAATCATGATCACATCGACCATGCGCGACAGCACCCGCGCCGTGTCTTCTATGGGCTCGCCGCGCCCAAGCTGGGTGTCGCGCGGGGACAAAAAGATGGCGTGGCCGCCGAACTGAGCCATGGCGGCTTCGAACGATACGCGGGTACGGGTCGATGATTTTTCGAACACCATGCCCATCAGTCTGCCCTGCAGCGGCTGGTACAGCTCGCGCCGGTAGTGCATGGCCTTCAGTTCCATGGCGCGGGCGATCAATTGCTCCAGTTCCCGCGGGCTGCAATCCCGTAAGGTGAGAAAATGCCGCACGCTCATATCACGGTCCGGCTTGCAGGAATTCTTCGATGGTGGCGCAAACGCCCTCGGCCATCAGCTGCAGTTCGTCGCGGCTGGCGGTCAGCGCCGGCAGCAGGCGCACCACGGATTCGGCGGTGACGTTGAGCAGCAGGCCGCGCCGCAGTCCCATCTGGGTGATGGCGCTGCAGGGCCGGTCCAGTTGAATGCCCAGCAGCAGCCCCAGACCGCGCACCGTTGTCACCTGCACTTTGTCCTTGAGCCGGTCGCGCAGCAGTTGCAGCAGATAGCTGCCATTGGCCGCCGCCTGGGCGGGCAGATTCTGCCGGCGCATCACCTCCAGGGTGGCCAGGGCGGCGCGGCAGGCCAGAGGGTTGCCGCCGAAGGTGCTGCCGTGCTTGCCCGGCGTGAACAGGGCGGCGGCGCGGCCGCTGGCCAGGCAGGCGCCAATGGGGAAGCCATTGGCCAGGCCCTTGGCCAGGGTGCAGACATCGGGCAGGATGTTGTGGTGCTGGTAGGCGAACCATTGTCCGGAGCGTCCCATGCCGCTCTGGATTTCATCCAGCATCAACAACCACTGCTGTTCGTCGCAAATGCGCCGCAGGGTCGGCAGGTAATCGGCGTCGGGAATATTGATGCCGCCTTCACCCTGCACCGGTTCCGCCAACACGGCGACGACATTCTTGTCGCTTTCGGCGACGGTGCGGATGGCTGCCAGATCGTTGAACGGGACGCGCACGAAACCGCTGACCAGCGGTTCGAAACCGGCCTGCACCTTGCGGTTGCCGGAGGCGGTCAGGGTGGCGAGAGTGCGGCCGTGAAAACTGTTTTCCATGACGATGATAGCCGGCTTGTCGATCTGGCGTTCATGGCCGTAAAGGCGGGCAAGCTTGATCGCCGCTTCCACCGCTTCGGCACCGGAGTTGCTGAAAAACACATTGTCCATGCCGGTCAATGCGGTCAATTCCCGGCCCAGCGCGCTCTGGTTGGCGATACCGAACCAGTTGGAAGTGTGCATCAGGGTGCGGGCCTGATCGCAGATGGCGTCCGCCACCGCCGGATGGGCGTGCCCCAGGCCGCAGACCGCCACCCCGCTGAAGGTGTCGAGGTATTTATTGCCGGCGTCATCCCACAACCATGAACCTTCACCCCGGGTGAAAGTGACGGGCAGGCGCCCGTAGGTAGTCATCAATGCGTCGTTCATATGCTCTCTAAAAAAGAAAAAGGCAGCCCCTTGACGGGGCCGCCGTTGGTCAAACGCGTATTGTAGCGGGTAAATATCCCTGAGGCAAACGGGGTCAGCCCCGTGCCGGGATCAACCTTCGAAGTTGGCTTCCACGAAGCGCCAGTTCACCAGGTTCCAGAAATTTTCCACGAACTTGGCGCGGGCGTTGCGGTAGTCAATGTAATAAGCGTGTTCCCACACATCACAGGTCAGTAAAGCTTTCTGGCCCGAAGTCATGGGAGTGGCGGCGTTGCTGGTGCTTTCGATGGACAGGGAGCCGTCCTTGTTGCGTACCAGCCAGGCCCAGCCGGAACCGAAGGTGGTGATGGCTTTCTGGCTGAACTGCGCCTTGAATTCGTCGAAGGAACCGAATTTCTGTTTGATGGCTTCCGCCAGTGCGCCCTTGGGTTGACCGCCGGCCTTGGGAGCCAGGCAATTCCAGAAGAACGTATGGTTCCAGATCTGGGCCGCATTGTTGAACAAGCCGCCCTGGGCTTTCATGATAATGTCTTCCAGGGAGGCGTTGGCGAATTCGGTGCCCTGAATCAGATTGTTCAGGTTGGTGACATAGGTCATATGGTGTTTGCCATAGTGAAACTCGAGAGTTTCCTTCGACATGTGGGGTGCCAGGGCATCCATCGCGTAGGGCAGTTCCGGCAACGTGTGGGTCATTGATATGCTCCTTGAAAAATTACAAATAGTCTTACAGAAAAGCACTTGCGACAAGTGGGTCGCCTGATGTTTAGTTACGGGGGTGCTTGTTTGAGACCGGGTTTCAGTACTAGTGCGTAGTGTACAGTTATATGACCTAATAACCAAGTAATTTGCTCAAACTCCTGCCCGGCGTCGGGTTAATGACGGTAGACACTATGATGGTATCTCGTGAATTCCATTGAACTCAGCCTGTTCAGCAGCCGGATCGAGGCGGTGTGCGAGGAAATGGGCGCGGTGCTCAAGCGTGCCGCCTTTTCCCCCAATATCAAGGAGCGGCTGGATTTTTCCTGTGCGGTGTTCGATGCCCGCGGGGCGTTGTGCGCCCAGGCAGCACATATCCCGGTGCACCTGGGCAGCATGGCCTACGCCATGGCGGATATCGTCGGTGCCTGTGCCTGGCGGGACGGCGACATGGTGATCCTCAACGACCCGTTTGTCGGCGGCACCCATCTGCCTGATGTTACCGTGATCGCACCGCTGTTTGCCGAGGCGACGCTGCTGGGGTTTGTAGTGAACCGGGCGCATCATGCCGACATCGGCGCCGCCACTCCGGGCTCGATGCCACTGTCCACGCGTCTGGAAGAAGAAGGGGTGTTGATACCGCCTACGCGCATCATGGCCGAGGGACGGATAGTCGACGAAGTATTTGAAGATCTGCTGCGACGCATCGCCGGCGGCGCGGAAAGCCGCGGTGATTTTGCCGCCCAGATCGGCGCCAATCGTTGCGGCCTGGAGCGGTTGCAGGCCTGGCTGGCACAGCTGGGTGGCGCGGCTTTCACAGCCGGTCTGCGCGAGCTCAACGCTTACGGCGAGCGCTTGATGCGGGCGGTGATCGCGGACCTGCCTGACGGTATCTACGAGTTTACCGATTATCTGGATGATGACGGTCAGGGGCTGAGCGATATCCCCCTGCATTGCCGCCTGCAAATCGCCGGTGATGGCGCGATGGTGGATTTCACCGGCAGCGCGCCGCAGGTGGCGGGCAATATCAATTGTCCCCTGTCGGTGGCGGCGGCCGGCGCCTATTATGTGTTCCGCTGTTTGCTGCCGGACTACGCGCCGGCCTGCGCCGGGGTGTTTCGCCCGGTGACGGTGCGGGCGCCGGCCGGCAGCCTGGTCAACGCCCGCGCGCCGGCGGCGGTGGCCGCCGGCAACGTGGAAACCAGCATGCGGGTGGTGGATGCGGTGCTGGGGGCGCTGGCGCAGGCGATACCGCAGCGCATCCCCGCCGCCAGCCAGGGGACGATGAACAACGTGGCGATGGGCGCGCGCGACCATCGCCCGTGGAGTTACTATGAGACCCTGGCCGGTGGCATGGGTGCCGGGGCGCAGGGCGGCGGTTTGAGTGCGGTGCACAGCCATATGACCAATACGCTGAACACGCCGGTGGAGGCGCTGGAAATGCATTATCCGCTGCGCGTGACTCATTACGGGCTGCGCCGCGGTTCCGCCGGCTCGGGGCAGCGCCCGGGCGGCGACGGCTTGATCCGGCAATACGAGTTTCTGGCACCGGCCACCGTGTCCCTGCTGACGGAGCGGCGGCGTATTGCACCCTGGGGTCTGGCCGGCGGTGGCGCCGGGGCGTGCGGCGAGAACCTGCTTAATGACAAGCTACTGCCGGCCAAGTGCACCTTTGACGTGTGCGCCGGCGACCGCCTGACCGTGCGGACGCCCGGCGGCGGCGGCTGGGGCGGGCGGCAAGCAACGACTGACGACAAGGGGATGGACTGAGAGCATGTGCGGTATCTGCGGAGCATTACACACCGATGGCACCACGCCGTCCCTGCCGGCGATCGAAGCGATGATGGCGCGTTTGCAGCGCCGTGGTCCGGACAGCGGCGGGCACTACCAGGACGGGCCGCTGGCCTTCGGTCACCGGCGCCTGGCCATCATCGATCTTTCCGCGCGCTCGCAGCAACCCATGGTGGATGCCGAGCTCGGACTGGTGGTGGTGTTCAACGGCACCATCTACAACTATCCGCAGCTGCGCGCCGAACTGCAGGCCAAGGGTTATAATTTCTTCGCCAGCGGTGACACCGAGGTGCTGCTCAAGGCCTATCGTGAGTGGGGTGCCGACTGCGTCAGCCACCTGCATGGCATGTTCGCCTTCGCCATCTGGGATACGCGCCGGCGGGAGCTGTTCATCGCCCGCGATCGCATGGGCATCAAACCGCTGTATTACAGTATAGGCCCCCACGGCTTGCGCTTTGCTTCCACTATTCCCGCGCTGCTGGTGTACGAGGATATCGACACCGGCATCGATCCGGTGGCGCTGCATCACCAGCTGACACTGCACGCCGTGGTGCCGGCGCCGCGTACCATCCTGAAGGGGGTGCGCAAAGTGCCGCCGGCCACCACCCTCACCGTCAGCGCTGACGGTACCATAAAAGAACATCAATACTGGCAGTTGACCGCGCAGCGGCCGGCGCAGGCGCGCAGCGCCGCACAATGGACCGACGATATCCATCAGGCCTTGCGCGACGCGGTGAAGATGCGCCTGGAAGTGGCCGACGTGCCGGTGGGCGTGCTGCTGTCCGGCGGCCTGGATTCCAGTCTGCTGGTGGCCTTGCTGGCGGAAGCGGGTGTTGCCGACATTCGCACTTTTTCCATCGGTTTCGAGGATATCGACGACGAAAAGGGCAGTGAATTCGAATATTCCGACCAGGTGGTGACGCGTTACGCCACCCGCCATCGCAAGATTCATATTCCCAATGACCAGGTGCTGACCCGCCTGCCGGAAGCGGTGGCCAATATGGCCGAACCCATGGTGGGCCAGGACGCGGTGGCGTTCTATCTGCTGGCCGAGCAGGTGGCCAAAGAGGTCAAGGTGGTGCAGAGCGGGCAGGGGGCGGACGAGGTGTTCGCGGGCTATTTCTGGTATCCGCTGATGGATCAAGCTGCCGGCAGCTACCTGGAAAAATTCCGCGCCTACTATTTCGATCGCGATCACCAGGAATTCCTGCAGACGGTGACAGCGGCCTACGGCGGCGCCGATCATACCGGTGACTACGTGGCGCGCCGGCTGGCGGCGGCGGGTGCCGACAGTTTTATCGACAGCGTGCTGCGTTTCGATGTCACCACGCTGATCGTCGATGATCCGGTCAAGCGGGTGGACAATATGACAATGGCCTGGGGGCTGGAGGCGCGGGTGCCGTTTCTCGATCAACGGCTGGTGGAACTTGCCGCCAGCATGCCGCCGCAATACAAGCTGGGCGATGGCGGTAAACAGGTGCTGAAAAAGATCGCCCGGCCGCTGCTGCCGGCGGCGGTGATCGATCGCCCGAAAGGTTATTTTCCCATGCCGGCATTGAAATACGTGCGCGGCGCTTTTCTGGATTTCATGCGCGACATCCTTACGTCCAGCGCCTGCCAACAGCGCGATGTCTTCCGGCGCGACTATGTGCAGCGCCTGCTGGCCGCGCCCCAAGACCATATGACGGCATTGCGCGGCAGCAAGCTCTGGCACCTGGCGCTGCTGGAGTATTGGCTGCAAATTCATGTGGATAAGCGGGGCGCGAAATTTAACTGCGGCTGAAGAATTCGCCGCTAGCTCATTCATCCCTGTCGCGTCATTGATATATTCAAATATAACAATAGGATAGCGTGATTTTCAGTGGCCGCGCGCGGCGGCAACGGGGCTATATCCCCCCTTTGGAGCCATTCCCGGCTTGAAACTTTGGCACTAAACTCCATATCTTGGGGTGCTTGACACCTCCCTATTGACTACGCCGAGGCAGAATTATGGATGTATTGGAACGCATCAAACAGCAGGTTGAATCTCATCCCATCGTTATTTACATGAAAGGCACGCCGCAAATGCCCCGTTGCGGTTTCTCCAGTCGCGCCGCCCAGGCCCTGCAGGCCTGTGGGGTGGAGTTTGCTTACGTCGATGTGCTGGCAGACCCGGAAATCTTTCAAAATCTACCGCGCTATGCCGACTGGCCGACGTTCCCCCAGATCTATATCAACAGCGAACTGATCGGCGGCTGTGACATTACCCTGGAACTGTATCAGTCCGGCGAGTTGCAGAAGATGACCCAGGAAGCGGTAGCCAAGGCCACGCAGGCGGGCGGCTGAACCGGCGCCGCGTCAGCGGTGCCACCAGTTGTTGACGATGGTGCAGAACAGGGCGGCGGTGCGTTCGGCGTCGTACACCGCTGAATGCGCCTCGCTTTCGTCCCAGTCGAGATTGGCTGCCTGTACCGCCCGGGCCAGTACCGTTTGGCCGTAGGCGACGCCGCCCAGGGTGGCGGTATCGAAGGTGGAAAAGGCATGGAACGGGTTGTTTTTCAACCGGCTGCGTTCCACTGCCGCTTTCAGGAACCCCAGATCGAAGAACGGATTGTGGCCCACCAGGATGGCGCGGCTGCAGCCGCTGCTTTCCAGGCTGGCGCTCACCGCGGTGAACGTCTTTTCCAACGCGTCCTTTTCGGGCACGGCGAAACGAAACGGGTGAAAGGGATTGATCTTGTTGAAGTCTAGCGCCCGTTGCTCCAGGTTGGCGCCGGCAAACGGTTCGACATGAAAGGCGATGGTCTTGCCGGGTTGTACGCGGCCGTTGTCGTCCATTTCGATGACGATGCTGGCGATTTCCAGCAGGGCGTCCGTCTGCGCGTTGAAACCGCCGGTTTCGACGTCAACCACGACCGGCAGGAATCCGCGGAAGCGGCGTTTCATGGGGATGACGCGCGAAGGAGGCGTGGCGTTGCTGGTCATGAGGGTCGATTACTGCCGGGTTTGTTGTGCGTAGGTTCCGAGGTCCGATTATATAGGAATTACCTGCATGAGTAAGTACCGACGAACTCTGGTGGTTTCACTGCTGATCTGCTGGCAATTCCTGGCATGGACGCCGGCCCGCGGCGGTGAATTTCAGCAGGGGCTGTTCTGGCAGATCGCCCGCGACGGCAGGCCGGTGGCCTATATCCTGGGGACTATCCACTCGGAAGACGCGCGTTTGCAGCGCATTGTCGATGCCGTCAGCCCGTACCTGCTGGCCAGCGGCGCCCTGGCTCTGGAGATCGACATGAATCAAGCCACGGTGCGGGCGATGCAGGAACGGATGCTGCTGCCGGCCGGGAAATCCTTGCCGGAGTTGATCGGCATCGATCTGTATCGCCAGGTGCTGGCGCTGTGGCGCCAGCGGGGGCTGGCGGAAGACGCGTTGCCGCGCTTGCAACCCTGGGCGGTGCTTGCCGAGCTGAGCATGCCGCCGCCGGTCACCGGCCAGTATCTGGATATCCGTTTGTATCAGGCGGCCCGCGCCGCCGCCAAACCCCGCCATGGATTGGAGAGCGTGGAACAGCATCTGGGTGTGTTCGATTCGCTTGGTATCGAGGATCAGCGGGCCTTGCTGGCGGATCTGGTGGCGCAGGCCGACGAGCTGCCCGCCGCCCTGGAGCAGTTTCATCAGGCTTACCTGCAGGAGGATCTGGCGCGTCTGCAGGAGTTGAATGATGCGCTGCTGGTTGCGGGCGACAAGGCGCTGGCGCACCGCCTGCTGCTCAGACTGGTGGATGAGCGCAACGTGGGCATGGTGGCGAGCATGCAGGCACTGTTTGGCGCGCAACCTTGTTTTGTCGCCGTCGGCGCCCTGCACCTGCCGGGAGCCAACGGCATTCTGGCGCTGCTGCAGCAGCGCGGTTACCGCGTGACCCGGCTGCCCTTGCCCTGAGCCGCGGTTAAGGAAAGCGGCAACGCTGCCGATATGTCAAGCAGTTGATCGGGAACCTATTTCCTGGAGGATGACATGACCGACGGCAAGCCGCGTATTCGCCCACCACATCTACTGCTTTCGCTGCCGCTGCTGGCGCTGGCCGGGTGTTTCGGCGGGCCGGCGCCGGTGACCACCGTGGTCAATAAGGACGTAACCTTCCAGATCAAGAACTGCAAGCATGTGCAGAGCAACCTGGAATGCACCTTGTTGTTCAAGACCCAGGGGGTACAGTCGCGTTTCTACATCGGTACCGACAAGACCCTGGTGCCGACCCTGACCGACAATAAAGGCCGCAGCTACCAGGCGAGCGAATTGTATATCAACGGCGCGGAACAGATGAATCGCTGGTATACCATGTCCACCTTCAAGAACCTGCCGGGTATTATCGTCTTCCCCAATGTCGGCGCCGATACCGCCGAAATCACCCGTATGGTGATGCCGGTGGCTACCCACAAGCTGAACAATCCCGATCAGGTGATCTTCAGCAATATCGAAGTCGACGGCTGAGTACGGCGCTGCCGATCAGCCATTGTCGGCGAGGCGCCACGCCATCCTGCCGCCGGCGCGCAGCGGTATCAGCTGATCGGCGCCGAACGCGATCTGTTCCGGCATTTGCCATTCCTCACGCAGTAGAGTGACGCGTTCGCGGTTGCGCGGCAGCCCGTAGAAATCGGCGCCGTAGTGGCTGGCGAAGGCTTCCAGGCGCGGCAGCGCGTTCTGGGCGGCGAAAGCTTCCGCGTACAATTCCAGGGCGTTGTGGCCGGTGTAGATGCCGGCGCAGCCGCAGGCGCATTCCTTGCGCGTGCGGCCATGGGGTGCGCTGTCGGTGCCGAGAAAGAAGCGCGGATTGCCGCTGGTCGCCGCCTGCAGCAGCGCCTGCCGGTCACGCTCCAGTTTCAGGATCGGCAGGCAGTACATGTGCGGGCGAATGCCGCCGGCCAGCATGTCGTTGCGATTGAACAGCAGGTGATGGGCGGTGATGGTGGCGGCGATGTCGCCGTGTTGTTCGCCGATGAAGGTCGCCGCCGCCTCGCTGGTGATGTGCTCCAGGACGATGCGCAGTTCGGGCAGGCGCTCGGTCAGCGGCGCCAGAATGCGATCGATGAATACCTGCTCGCGATCAAAAATATCAATCTCCCGGTCCGTCACTTCGCCGTGAATCAGCAGCGGCAGGCGCGTTTCCGCCAGCACTTCCAGCAGAGGATAAACCTTGCCGATGTCGGTGACGCCGGCGTCGGAATTGGTGGTAGCCCCCGCTGGATAGAGTTTGACGCCGTGGATGACGCCGCTGGCCGCTGCTTTGCGCAATTCCTCGGCCGGCGTATTGTCGGTGAGGTAGAGGGTTAGCAGCGGTTGGAACTGCTGCCCCGGCGCCAGCGCGGCGAAGATCCGTTCGCGGTAGGCCAGCGCCTGGCTGACGGTGGTGACCGGCGGTGTCAGGTTGGGCATAATGATGGCGCGGGCGAAGCGCCGGGCCAGTTCCGGTACCACGGCGCGCAGGTAGTCGCCATCGCGCACATGGACATGCAGGTCATCGGGTTTGGTCAGGGTGATTTTTTCCATCGTCGTGTGCCACCAGAGTAAGGCGCCAGGGGAGCCGGTCACGCGCGCGACCGGCAAGGTCAAGTTGCGCCGCCATTATAGAACATAAAAGTCCGCCCGCGGATTATTGCCGGGCAAGGGGGGGATCATGCGTGTACCCAGAATCTATGTCGATGCGGCGCTGACCGTCGGCTCCCGGGTGACGCTCGATGAGCGCGCCACCGCCCATCTGAGCAAGGTGCTGCGTCTGCGCCCTCCCGCGCCCCTGCTGCTGTTCAACGGTCGCGGTGGTGAATACCCGGCGGTGCTGGAAGCGGCAGGCAAACAGACCCTGGTCGCCCGGGTGGAGCAGCATGTGGCGGTGGAGCGGGAGTCCGGTTTGCAGCTCACCCTGGCGCAATGTGTGGCCAAAGGGGAGAAGATGGACTATACGATTCAAAAAGCCGTGGAGCTGGGGGTGCAAAGCATCATCCCGGTGGAATCGGCGCGCACCGTGGTGCAGCTGAGCGGCGAGCGCCTGCAGCGGCGCAGTGAACACTGGCAGTCCATCATCGTCCACGCCTGCGAGCAATGCGGTCGCAATCGCCTGCCGACACTGGCGCCGTTGCAGGCATTCAATGATTTGCTCGCCATGCCGGAGCGCGGGCCGGTGTTGATCCTCTCCCATCGTGCGTCGCAGGGTTTGCGCCAGTTGCCCGTACCGGCAGGCGCGGTAACCTTGCTGGTCGGGCCGGAAGGCGGCTGGAGCGAGGCGGAACTGGACATCGCCGCCGACTACGATTGCCGTCCGCTGGCGCTGGGGCCGCGCATCATGCGGACCGAAACGGCGGCGGTGGCGGCGATCAGCGCCATGCAGGCCTTGTGGGGCGACCTGGGGGCCTGACAGGCGGCGCCGCGCCGTTGCGGCGGATACTGCAACAAATCGCCGCCTGCCGTGTCCGCGTTTATATTGCGGCAAGTGACGGAGCGGATCATGCGGAGATTTTTCCTGATATTGTTGTTGCTCGGCACAGGGGCACAGGCCGGCGCGGGCGGTGAGGACGTGGTGGTCGGCGACTTTAGTCACGGCGAGATCGCCGGCTGGGAGGAAAAGATCTTTGCCGGCCGCACCGATTATGCCATCGAGTCCCTGGACCAGCAGCGGGTGCTGGCGGCCCGCACCCGGGGAGCGGCTTCGGGATACCTGCGCAAGATCAGGGTCGATTTGCGGCACACGCCGTTTCTCAACTGGTCCTGGCGCGTCGACAGCCTGTATGCCGGCGACGACGAACGCAGCCGCCAGGGAGACGATTTCAGCGCACGCCTGTACCTGGTGGTCAGCGGCGGCGTGTTGTTCTGGCGTACTCGGGCGTTGAATTTTGTATGGTCCAGCAATCAAGCGGTGGGTCAGGTGTGGCCTAATCCATTTACTGGCAATGCCATGATGGTGGCCGTTGACAGCGGTGCCGAGGGGCTTGGTCAGTGGCGTGAGCACTCGGTGGATATCCGTAAGGCTCTGATACAATATTTTGATAAGGATTTTGACGCTATTGATGCGGTGGCGGTGATGACCGATGCGGACAACTTCGGTGGCAGAGCACAAGCCTTTTACGGTGATATCTACTTTTCCGATCAATGAGTTGTGGGCCTCGTGTGCATGACGCAAATGCCTGCGCGCGATGCGCCGGAGAATACCTGCGACGCACCGCGGCAAGTAAAATTGATATCAGGATAAACATAACCAGCGCTCCCATACCCTAAAAAGCTTGCCCGGTTGCCGGCGGATAGTGTGTAATTCAGGCGACGTTGCATTCCAGTCAGGTTCTTAGAACTGCTCCTCTTAGCTGTTCGTTGTATAACGGATCGTATTAATTCAGAAAATCTGATGGGAGTTTGCCGTTACTGCGGTAAACTCAACCGTTCAGGTGTCAGATATTGTCCCAGGTTGGTATCGATGAATTCAGGCGCTAATGCCAAGGAAGAGAAAGTAGCAGTTATTCGCGCCATACTTATGGGTGATAAATCCGTGTGGGAGCGTATCGGCTTGGNNAAGGGCCGGGATCCCAGCCCGATACTCGAAAAAGTTTACCTGCACAAAGCCGCCGCAAAAGGCAATGTAGTGGCGCTGTTACTGCTCGGACAGATTGCGTTACAGGTCGACAAGAACGCGCGCCATGCGGTGCGCTACTGGCGCATGGGTGCGCGGGCGGAGAATGCCGAATGCGCGTTGAGCATGGCGTATTATTTCGCGGTGCACCGGCGCCGTTTGCATGCGTCGCTGCGCTGGTTTCTGGATGCCTGGCGGCTGTCGGAGAGCGCTGGTACGGAAATGGAAAGCTGGATCTTTGAGAACGATGAATTCTGGCCGACCGTGGCCAACGAACGGCAGCGGGAACAGCTGTTGTTGATATATGAGAAAATGCTGCAACGGGATTTCAAGCTTAAAGACCATCCACGCCTGCTGTTGCA
>DKAS01000106.1 GCA_002448875.1 Proteobacteria bacterium UBA6920
ACCGGCCTCCAGATCGGAAATTACGCTGGCGGGTAACGGGCTGTCACGGTAGTTGTCGATGCGGATATAGCTGCGCACCAGGGTATGGCCGCGATTGACATAGGTGGTGAAACTGCGCTCCTTCAGCAGATCGACATTGCTGTGGAATCCACGCTCCGGATTGAGAATCTGGTCGTTGCTACCGACAAAGGCTACGGTTTTCAGCTCCGCCCCTGCCAGGTCGCCATTGTTTACCGGAGTGGTGCTACCGGTGCTGCCAGTGTTACCGGTGCCACCAGGGGTACCAGAACCCGCGGTCGGCGGGGTGGAGCCGCCAGTGGTCGCTCCCGGATCTGTGGGCAGCGCGACGCCAGAACCGCCCGAATTGCCAACACCGGCGTTTTGCTCTATCGCCGCCACATCCAACCCACCCGAAGACGCCAGAGCGGCCGGCAGGATTTCAATCGCGCAAATCTTGGGATTTTCTACTACATGGGTAAAATCTATATCCAGATTACCGTCCGCTACGGCCACCGTGAAACTCTTGCGCACGGCATTATTTTGCCCGGCCTCGCCATAGATATCGAAATCGCTCAGTACAGACAAATTTTCCAGCTGCACGCTGAAAACGCGTTGTCCCACGACCTGGAAGCGGTCGGCGAAATAGAGATTTACGACATAGTCACCGTTTTGCACCGGAAACGAATAGCGCAATTCCGTTGCATCCTGCGGATCATAGTGCTCGCTCTGAAACAGGACATCGTTTTCCGTATTGCCGATGGCACTGGTGATGACATGCGCCAGACCAGTATTAAAACCGGTGTCGGCCACCCACATATTACCTTGCGTATCGACATAGTCTGGCCCACCGGCATTGACACGAATAGGCAGACTGGTGCCATCGATTGCGCTCACCGCGCCGTTGTCTGTTATCGTTCCAGATGTGGAGGTGTCGCCACTGCTATCACTGCTGGTATTGTCCGTATTTGAAGGGGTGGTACTTTCCTGAACACAAGCCGTCATCAAAGATAGCAGGAAAAAAAACAACATCAGGGGGCGGCGACCAAGATATTTGGTCGGGTTACTATCTACTCTTACCATTATTAAACTCCTACAAAACCATATTTCTCAATGCATCTGTAATATGTCCATATACCCTTATTGTTTTTGTTTCCTGGAAATATCTGATCGCCAGCGAACCATCGCTGCATTCAAGCCTGCATCATCGTCACCTCCTTTTTCCGCGAACCGCGGACCTTGTCGCCGGAGCATCGCAGCGACCTGCGCCAGCATTTTCACCGGGCACAAAAAAGCGCGAGCCAACTATGCCTTTTTAGCAGCAGTCAGTTTCGCGCTTTTTTCTTCTTGTTGAGCGACTGAGAAATTGCGGCTCTATCAAGAGATCTGTCTGATCTTGTTAGCTACGACTCCCGAAAAACTGGAATCTGGATGAAGTGTGCAACACTTTATCCGTGAATACCGTGAAAGAGGTCCCTGCGTGTCAGTGACCATTTTCTCGGTGTCTATCGGCATCCATGAAAATCAACTAACGCTGAGCAAAATAAACTGCGTGCCTTAGCTGGCTCTTAAGATTCGCCGCCCATTACGCAGAAACTAAAACAATACAAACATTGGAGACATAAATCCGAATCTGCGAATACCTATATAACCGAATCTGTCCTGGTATCCGCGCTATCGGCAGCCGGCGGGAAAAGATTAGCAGCCATGCGTCTCGGTCACATGATCACGCCCCCGCAGCGCAGGTTCATCATGTCGACATCAACACATAACGAATCAAACAAACTGGAGATACAGCGCAAGACCCGGCATCGCCGCAGAGCGGACTCTGGCGCAGAATGTCTTGGCGCAGGTCACCGGCGTAGACACCGCCGAGAACCTGATCGACCACGCCAGAATTGCGGCCGTGGTGGCGCGTCAGGACGCGCAATTTGATGTCGCCGACTCGGAAAACCTTCCCTACGCCGATGGCAGCTTTAACGCCGCCACGACGCTGATCGGCACGATATTCGCGCCTCGTCCGGTGAAGGTAGTGGCGGAATCTGATCCCGCGGTTTCCAGCTGGAAGTCGCCGTGGTACGGCGCAATTTGCCGGAGGTAAATCTAGCGCATCCGACCCAGTCGCGCCTCGCGCACCGCGGCAACATTCTTGCGCCAGGCCGCTATCGCCGGGTAGTTGTCGAACAAGTCTGTCGGTATGCCATCCAACATGCCGCTGGTCAGCCAATGGATAATCCAATGGAGCTTTAGATCCGCCACCGTCAAACGATCCCCCACGACAAATCCGTTACTGCCATTGGCAACCAGCAGTCGTTCGAAATAGCCGGCGCATTCCGGCAGTTTCTTTTCCGCCAGAACTTTGCGCATCGCCATTTTTTTCTCACCGTCCGGCTCGTGCAGGCTGGGCCCAAGCAGCTGATTGATGTCTTCACCGAAATCCAGAGCTTCGTCCACCTTCAAGGCCTGCAGCGGGTCATCTACCGGATACAAACCCGACAGCCGTCCGGCAAGCCGCAGAATCGCATTGCTTTGCGCCGAGCAGACTTTGCCAGAGGTGGTTTCGATATCCAGCACCGGCAATCCGCCAAACGGAAACTCACCCGCGGTCCGCTGGGCAGCAAAACTTTCGGGTGGCACATGAGAATCTTCAAAGGCCACGCCACCGATTTGCAATGCATCGCGTATCGGGCTCGCCCGCCCTGGAAAGGGAAAGTAACGCAACCGCAGAGAAACTATCTCGTTCATTTTCGGAAATCTCCCATGATTGTTATGCCAGCTCTCAAGACGAGTATGTCAGACCCGAGGCCGTCGGCTGCCCTGCTGGCGCCCTACGCACTGGTCTGCATGCCTTGTACATCGTATTCGGCAGGCGCGGCGCCGCCCCGTCGAGGACCAGCATGCGCAGCGTCCCAAGCCCCGGCCGCGGCCGGTCACTCCCACTCGATGGTCGCCGGCGGCTTCGACGAGATG
>DKAS01000028.1 GCA_002448875.1 Proteobacteria bacterium UBA6920
GTCGATGAAGGCGGCGGTGCCGCCTTTTTTCTGCGCCTCGGCGATCACCTGCAGGGTCAACGTCGTCTTACCGGAGGATTCGGGTCCGTAGATTTCGACGATACGGCCGCGGGGCAGGCCACCGATGCCAAGGGCGAGGTCCAGGCCGAGGGAACCCGTGGAAATCGCTTCCACGTCGCGCACGGCGGTTTCGCCCCCCATGCGCATGATGGAACCCTTGCCGAACTGTCTTTCAATTTGCGATAGCGCCGCGCTTAGCGCTTTGGATCTGTTTTCGTCCATCTTCGACTCCCCTGGCTATAAAGTTGGCTACGTAATGTTCTGTCGGACTGAGATCAGTGCCGGCAATTATTCCACAGTTCCTCCCCCCTGTCCTGAGGCCGCTGGCCGGGAGGGCGCGAGACTTGCCAAATATCGAACAATAAAACCCGGTACGGGACGGGTGGATTCGCCCGCGGCGGGGATCGGTGACAGGGGTGGGCGGCTGCCGCCCCATCGGGAGATGCCGCGGGTCAGCGGCCAATGCGTTGAAAAGCCCATGGTCCGTGGTGGCGCCGCCCTTGCCTCGCTGCGCGGGGCGGGTGGCGCGTACGGGTCAACACGGTACAGATGCGCCATCTTTCACCTCCCTGTGAAGAGCGCGCTGTGGTGTCTACAGCGTTAGCCTGGAAAAAATAGCGCGCCGGCGCCGGCAGATCAACGGCTTTTTTTGTGTCAGGATTCGTCCGCCGGTGTTGCCGAAGAAAGCGTCGCTTCGCCAGGCCCCCATTGCCGCAGTACCTGATATTGCACACCCGTGGGCAGCGTGTGGGAACGAACCAGAGCAAACGTATCAATGGTCCAGGGGAACGCCGGAAAAGTAAAATCCGGGTTTGGGGGCTTGCTGACCTTGCGCCGCAGGGTCAGGTGCGGATGGTAGGGGCGGCTGTCGGGGCTTAAACCGCAGTGGCGCATCTGTTCGCCCAGGCAGGCGGCCAGTCGTTGCAGAGGCTCCGGGGACAGGCTGGCGCCGAGCCAGAGCACCCTGGAGCCGGCGAAGTGCCCCAGGCTGTCGAGCAGCAGAGTGAAAGGCTCGATCGGGCAACTGGCGGCGCCGGTTTCCAGCTGTGTCTGCTGCGCGGCTGTCACGTTGCCGAGAAACTGCAGGGTGATATGCAGATTGTCCGCCGTCACCGGCTTGCCGGTGGCCACGGGCAGTTGACGATTGAAACGCGCCAGCCGCCGGCGCAGATCGGCATCCGGCCACAGGGCGAAAAACAGTCTTTGAACGGGTGCTTGCGGGCTATTTGCCACAGACTTTCAGCAATCCCTGCAAGGCGTCGCGCACGGCCTGGGCACGCACCTGTTCACGATCGCCTTCGAAGTGCTGGGTTATGCTTTTGATGACGCCGCCGACGTTCCAGGCCAGGCAGACGGTACCCACCGGTTTGTAGATGGTGGCGCCGCCGGGGCCGGCGATACCGCTGATCCCGACGCTGACTTTGGCATGGGAACGCTTGAGCGCGCCCTTGACCATTTCACGCACGGTTTCCTCGCTGACCGCGCCGTAGCGTACGAGGATTTCCGGGCTGACTCCCAGCATCTCGCGCTTGGACATATTGGTGTAGGTGACGAATCCCCGATCGAACCACTGCGAACTGCCGGGGACGTCGGTGATGACCTTGGACAGCCAGCCGCCGGTGCAGGATTCGGCGGTCGTCAGCTGCATTCCCTGGGCTTTGAGCAGGGAGCCGACTTCGTTGGCGAGCGCGGCTAATTGTTCCGGCGTAACATTCATGTCAGGGTTCGTTGCTGGTGAACAAATTTAGCATCAGGGTGCGGGTCTGGTCGGACGAAAAAATGATGCCTTACGGCATCATTTTTTCGTTGCCCACTTGTACTGTCAGCCGGATCAACCGATCTGACGCATCAGTTCCTTGGCTTCTTCTTTTTGGGTGGCGTCGCCTTCCTCAACGACCTCGTCAAGAATGCTCTTGGCGCCATCGGAGTCTCCCATGTCTATGTAAGCCTTGGCCAGGTCGAGTTTGGTGCCTACTTCGTCGACGTCGGCGAACAGGGAGTCATCGATATCGGCGTCGAAATCGTCATCCAGGCTGAAGCTGGTCGTTTCCTCGCTGGCCGCGGCGCTGTTGAAGTCGACGACATTGCTGTTGTCTTCCATGCTCATGTCGCTGTCAGCCACATCGAAACTCAAGCCGCCATCGTCCGCCGCCATTTCGCTGCTGGTATCGAGACTGAAGTCCAGGCCGGCGTCGGCTACCTGCGTGCTTTCGGTGTCATCGCCCAGGGACAGCCCGGTATCGGCGCTCATGTCCATGTTGAAGTCCAGGGTGTTGTCGCTGGCCATGTCCTGATCGTTGCCGCCGCTGTCCAGATCCAGGCTGAAATCCAGGCCGCTGTCAGCTTCAGGCTGCGCCATCTGGGTGTCGGCGGTGGTATTCATGTCGAGATCGAAATTCAGCGTATTGTCTTCCATCGGCGCCGCCGCGGCGGGCTCCGGTGCACTGGCTATCGTGGTATCGAAGGAATCCAGGTTGAAGTCCAGGCCGCCCATGCCGTCATCGGTGCTGGCGGTGCCGGTGTCGCCCAGGCCCAGATCCATGTCGAGATCGAAGGTTTCGGTGTTGTTTTCGGCGCCGGCGCTGCCCAGGTTGAAATCGCCGAGATCGGCCAGGGTGTCGTCGCCGGCGGCGGCGCTGCCGCCACCACCGCCACCGCCGCTACTGTAGTTATCCGAACCAAAATCGGTATACGAATTACCGCCGTAACCGCCAGCACCGACAACAGTAAGCACAAGATTAAGTGCCCCAGTTGGCACCGTTTCATTGCCTGAACCACTTGTGTAGGTATGCGTTACGGGTACAAACGCCGTCGTTCCGTAAAAATTACGGATACTTATTTCCCCCGAAGACGGCACAGCCCCGTAAGTACCCGTTGTTCCGGGTGGGACATAAGCGCCGCCAGCATAATACTCAGACAGCGAAATGGGGTTAGAACCGCCAAACTCGCCCTGAATATCACTGAGACTAAGCGGGCCGCTGGAAGGCAGCGTCATTAGATGCTCCCGTAAGCCGTCGAATTACCCAAAGCAATGAAGTTACCCGAGCTATCAATACGGGCAATATTGGTAGCACCGTACTTGATGTAGAGGTACGAACCACTTTGCACGATAGAGAAGTTGGACGTAATCAGGTTTGTTGCGTTAGTGGCAGTTGTAGCCGTCGTAGCCGTCGTAGCC
>DKAS01000129.1 GCA_002448875.1 Proteobacteria bacterium UBA6920
CGCTCAATGCCGCCATCGAAGCGGAAAAGGCCGGTGAATACGGCTATGGCTTCGCCGTAGTCGCTAAGGAAATCCGCCGTCTCGCCGATCAGACCGCGGTGGCGACACTGGATATCGAGCAGATCGTACGCGAAATGCAGAGTGCGGTATCCGCCGGGGTGATGAGCATGGACAAATTCACCGAGCAGGTCAGGCACAGCGTCGACAACGTCAACCAGGCCAGCGGCCAACTGGGCAAGATCATCAACAGCGTGCAGACATTGACCCCGCGGTTCGAAAGCGTNNGGGCATGCATTTTCAGACGCAGGGAGCGCAGCAGATCAATAATGCGATGAACTCACTCAATGAATCGGCGCAACAGACCGTCGAATCTCTGCAGCAGTCCAATGCCGCCATCGAGCGCCTGAACGACGCCGCGCACAATCTGCAGCATGCGGTGTCCATCTTCAAGGTGCGGCGGGATTGAGCGTGAGTTATGAAATACCTATTGTTCGACGCTGCCGCTCACACCTACATGCTGGCGGCCGTTGATATAACGGAGGTCATTCCTTGCGTGGAACTTGTGCCGCTCGCTGCTGCGCCCCTGGGCGTCTGCGGTTATATGCAATACCGGGGTGACAAGGTGCCGGTGGTGGATTTGTGCCTGTGGCAGGCCGGCAACGCATGTCACCGTCTGCTGAGTACGCGGATTATCGTCACCAGTTGCGGCGCCGGAGAGTTTCGCGCGCCGCTGGGGATACTCGCCGAAAATGTCACCGATATCATCGATCTGGATCCCGCGCTGGTGACCGGCGCCGCGGGCGCGGTGTCGGTATCGCTGGCGGATCGACCGGCCACGGCGCAACTGCTGGCGGTGGAAACCCTGCTGCCACCACCGGCGGCGGCGGAGCTGTACAGGAAAACGGAGCTCACATGACCGACGCGCTGTCCTGGCAGAAGATTCAGATGACCCTGCACGAAAGCATCGGCCTCAATATCAGCACGGTGGGACTGTCCAATCTTGACCGGGCGGTGCATCACCGGATGAAGTTGCTGAACATCCAGTCGATCAACGCCTACAACACCCTGCTGCACGCCTCGGATGCCGAACTGAAGGAGCTGATCGAGGAAGTGGTGGTGCCGGAAACCTGGTTTTTCCGCAATCCGGAATCATTTCATCTGCTGGGCGAGTATGTGAAAAAGCGCTGGTTCAACTTCAACAGCGCGCATCCGCTGCAGATTCTCAGCATTCCCTGCTCGACCGGAGAAGAACCCTATTCCGTCGTCATGAGCCTGAGCGACCTGGGTTTCGCGCCGGACAATTATCGCGTCGACGCGGTGGATATCAGCGAGCGCGCTCTGCTGCGCGCCAGGGAGGGCTTGTACAACAAACATTCGTTTCGCCACCAGGAAGGCGATTTTCAGGCGCGCTATTTTCAGGAGATCGACGGCGTCTACGTGCTGCAGCCGGACCTCCGTAACATGGTCAATTTTCAGCAGGGCAATGTGCTCAACGCTAGCTTCGGCATGGGGCAGCGGCGCTACCATGTGATCTTCTGCCGCAACCTGCTCATTTATTTTGACCGCGCAACGCAGAATCGCACGGTCAACAAACTGTGCAGTCTGCTGCATGACGACGGCATTCTGTTTCTCGGCCATGCGGAAACCGGTGAGTATATCGGCACCGATATCCGGCGTCTGGCGTTTCCCCGGGCTTTTGCTTATGTCCTGAACAATGAGGAGGCGGCGGAGAAATCCACTGCGCCCGTCAGCAAGACCGTGCGTATCGTGCGCGAGGAAATTGCGCCACTGCCGGTGGCGACCGCGGCGGACGGTGACGTCGGCGAAACGGCCATAACCGAGCCGGTTTTGATGGAGACGGCGTCGGCAGGCGCGTTCGACGGCGACTATTGCCTGTTGATACCCGATCAGGGCCTGCCGGCGCTGGCGAAAATCGCCAGCGTTGCCAACCAGGGAGATCTGATCCAGGCGGAGTTTCTCTGCGAAGAATTCATTCAGCGGCATGATACCTATGCCCAGGGATATTATCTCATGGCCCTGATCTGCGAGGCCCGGGGCCGGCGCGATGTGGTCGAAAGCATGTACCGCAAAACGGTTTATCTCGACCCTGACCACTATGAGGCATTGCTGCATCTGGCTGAACACGCCGAACGCAGCCAGGACGTGGAAACCGCCACCCGCCTGCGCGCCCGGGCACGCCGGGTCTGGGCACGCAAGAACGCACGCCGCAGCCAGGCGCAGTCATGAGCGGGGAAAAGATCGTCAATTGCTGGAATAGCATCGGTGTCTGGGGCCGCGAGCAGCCGCGCTGTGCTCTGTTGCGCGAACTCGTGCATTGTCACAATTGCGAAAAGTACATTAGTGCCGGCAAGGCCGCCCTGCAACGCAATCAATACGCGGATTACCTGCGGCAATGGACCTCGCAGGCAGCGAGCAACCGGGCGGCGGCCGGCGGCGGTAAATCACTGCTGGTATTCCGTATCGGCGACCGCTGGCTTGGCATCGATACCGGCTATCTCGCCGAAATATGCGCCGAACGCCGCATTCGCAGCCTGCCCAAGGTTAGCACGGCGGTAATCAAAGGTCTGGTGAATATTTCGGGCAAGGTGCAGCTGTGCTTTTCTCTGGGGCAGTTGTTGCGCATAGAAAAGCGCGAAACCCAGCGCCTGCGCCGGCAAAGCCTCTACGATCCCCTGGTGGTGGCGATCTGGAATTCCCGCAAATATGTGTTTCCAGTCAACGAAGTGTACGGTATCTGCAGTCACCTGCCGGATAGCGAACACGGCGATGAAATCGCCGCCGCCGGCGCCGTCCCGCCGTTCGTCGCGGATGTCATCACCCATGACGGCATGCAGGTGCAGTGCCTGGATGCGCTGGCGGTTTTCAGCGAACTGGACCGGAGCCTGGCGCAACATGGCTGAACACCGACCGCTGCCCATCGATGCGACGATGCTGGAGCTGTTTCACGCCGAGCTGGAACAGCAGACGGCGGTGCTGGTGTCAGGCATGCTGGCGCTGGAAAAGGGCGAGCCGCAGGCCGCCTTGCTCGACAATCTGATGCGGGCCGCGCATTCACTCAAGGGTGCGGCGCGCCTGCTGAAAATCACCAGCATAGAAAAAATCGCCCACGTCATGGAAGACAAGTTCGTGGCCGCGCAGAAGGGGGTGCTGCATATCGACGCCGGGCATGTGGACGTCCTGTTGTCGGCCATCGATACCATGCAAAAAATCGGCGGTGGCGATCCTGATCTGTTGCTGGACTGGCACCAGCGGCACAGTGAGGATTTTACCCAGCTGCTGGCCGGGTTGGCGGCCATCGGCGGCAAAGCCGCGGCGCCGAAAAGCAAAGGTGGTAAAAAATCCGCCGTTGCCGGCGACGCGCCGGCCGATACGGCCGCCGATGCCGGTGCTGCCCCGGCCTTCGACAAGCCGGACGCGGTACGCGTGTCCGGGGCCAGGATCGATTCCCTGATCGGCAAATCCAGCGAACTGCTTATACAGCATCGCTGGCTGCATGGCTTCGTCAATGACATGATCCAGATGAAGAAACGATTCAGCGAGGTCAACAACCTGATCGAGAGTCTGCGTGAAATAGCCGGCAGATCCTTTGACCCCGAAGCGATCAATGCCCAGCTGCGGCAGATCAGCAAGCGTCTGCGCGATAACAATCAACAGTTCAATCACTCGATCGGCACGGTCTACGAGTTTTATCATCGCACCGACTCGCTGCTGGAAACCATCAACCAGGAAATTCTGTCAACGCGCATGCGTCCGTTCGCCGAACGTCTGTCGCGGTTTCCGCGCATGGTGCGCGACATCAGCCGCTCGCTGCGCAAGAACGTCAGTTTGCGCATCGAAGGCGGCAACACCGAGGTGGACAGGGACGTACTCGACAAGATCGAGACGCCGCTGAACCATCTGTTGCGCAACGCCATCGATCACGGTGTCGAGACACCGGCGGTACGCCGGCGCCATGGCAAGCCGGAGGAAGCCAGCATCGTTATCGCTGCCAGTTATCGCTCCGGCATGCTGCATATCAGCATCAGCGACGACGGTGCCGGCATCGATCTGGAGGCCATACGCCGCAAAGTCATCAACCGCGGCCTGGCGCCGGCGGCGGTGGTGGCGGAGCTTTCTACGCCGGAGTTGCTGGAATTTATTTTTCTGCCCACCTTTTCCACCAAGGAAAAGATATCGGAACTGTCCGGGCGCGGCGTGGGACTGGATGTAGTCAAGGACACGGTGACCGCCCTCAAAGGCTCGATCAAGGTCGATACCGTGGCGGGGCAGGGTACCCGTTTTGAGTTGCAGATGCCGGTCACCGTGTCGGTGGTTACCGCGTTGATCTTCGTCGTCGACGACGAACCCTATGCGCTGCCGCTGGCACGGGTCGAACACGTAGGAAAATTGCCGCGACGGGACATGTACTTTCTCGACGGCAGGCAGTATTTCCGCGATGGCGAGGACAGCATCAACGTGGTTTCCGCCCGCCAGGTATTGCAACGCGCCGGCGCCGCATTGGACAGCGAAGAGATCCCGGTAGTGATCCTCAAGGATTATCTGCGACGATATGCCCTGGTGGTCGACAGTGTGCTCGGGCAGAAGGATCTGGTGATGCAGCCGCTGGACCCCCGCCTGGGCAAGGTGCAGGATGTTGCCGCCTGCGCCATCCTGGAAAACGGCATGCCGGTGCTGATCCTCGATGTGGATGATCTGACCCGTTCCATGGACTACCTGCTCAAGGGCGGGGACGTGCGCCATGTATCCCTGGGCGAAGACCCTAAGGCGCGCCGCCGGCACATTCTGCTGGTGGACGATTCGGCCACGGTGCGCGAAGTGGTGCGCAACCTGCTGGCCGCACGGGGCTACCGGGTCAGCGTCGCGGTGGACGGAATTGACGCCTGGAACAGTCTGCGCAGCGGTGATTTCGATCTGCTGATCACCGACATCGATATGCCGCGCATGGACGGTATCCAGCTGATCTCCCTGGTGCGGGGCGATCCGCGCCTGCATGACCTGCCCGTTATGATAGTATCGTATAAGGATAGATCGGAAGATCGCCGTAAAGGCCTGCAAGTTGGCGCCGATTACTACTTGACCAAGGGCAGCTTTCAGGACGAAACCTTGATCGAGGCCGTCCGCGACCTGATTGGAGAGGATATAACCAAATGAAGATCGGCATCGCCAACGATCTGCCGCTGGTGGCCGAAACCCTGCGGCAGACGGTAACGCGCAACGGTGCCCACGAAGTCGTCTGGGTGGCCCGCAACGGCAGGGAGGCCGTGGACTACTGCGCCAACGAGCGGCCGGATCTGATCCTCATGGATTTGCTCATGCCGGTGATGAATGGCGCACAGGCGACCAGGGAAATCATGGAGCGCACGCCCTGTCCCATACTCGTGGTTACCTCGTCGGTGGAGAGTAATGCCCCCCTGGTGTTTGAGGCCATGGGGGCGGGAGCCCTGGACGCGGTAGACACGCCCATTGTCGACGATCCCGTGGGTGGCGGCGGCGAAGAGCTGCTGCGCAAGATCGTCATGATCGGTCACCTGACCCGCAAGAGCAGTCTGCCGTCGCAGGCCCTGCCGTCCGGCAGAAGCAGCGGCGGCGGAAATATCGCCCAGACCTTGATAGCCATCGGCGCCTCATCCGGCGGACCGCAGGCACTGGCGCAGATCCTGGGTGAGCTGCCCCCTGGATTGCCCGCTTCCATCGTCATCATCCAGCACATCGACGGCAAATTCATCAGCGAGTTCGCCAAGTGGCTCAGCACTCTGAGCGCGCTGCCCATCATGCTGGCCTCGCAGGGGGGGATGCCGCGCGGCGGCCACGTCTATCTGGCTGGCTCCAGCAACCATCTGGTGATCGACGCCAAAGGGACTTTTGCCTATGTGCGTGAACCGCAGGACCTGCCGTATCGTCCTTCGGTCGATGTGTTTTTCCACAGCGTCGTGCAGCACTGGTCCGGCACGGCGGTGGGCGTTTTGCTCACCGGCATGGGCAGTGACGGCGCCCGCGGGCTGCTCACCATGAAACAGCAGGGTTGTTTCACCATCGCCCAGGACCAGCGTTCCTGCGCGGTGTACGGCATGCCCAAGGCGGCCAGGGAACTGGACGCCGCGGTGGAAATCCTGCCGCTGGATGCCATCGGTGCCTGTCTGACCGGTCTGCTGGCCAAAGGCAGGGTGGCGCAGCAATGAGCAAGCCCGCAGCCGATCCGCCGGACAACGGGGAAGAAATATACGATATTCTGCTGGTAGATGATCAACCTATCATCGCCGAGGCCATCAAGCGCATGCTGGTCACGGAACCGGACATGCGTTTCCACTATTGCCAGGCATCGGACCGCGCTCTGCAACTGGCTCATGAAATCCAGCCCACCGTCATCCTGCAGGACCTGGTCATGCCGGACACCGACGGCATGCAACTGCTGGCCGCATATCGCAACGATGCCGCATTGAGCGAGGTGCCGGTGGTGATTCTTTCCACCAAGGAAGACCCGCATGACAAGAGTGCCGCATTCGCCGCCGGCGCCAGCGACTATCTGGTGAAGATTCCCGACCGCATCGAACTGATCGCGCGTATCCGCGCTCATTCCCGTAGTTATCTCAGCCAGAAGCAGCGCGATGAATTACTGCAGGAAATCAAGATAGTGCATGAACAACTCAAGGCTGTTTATGCCCAGCTCCACCAGAGCCACCAGGAGCTGGAAAAACTCTCCTGCATGGACGGCCTCACCGGAATTTCCAATCGCCGGCATTTCGATACCTATTTTTCGCAGGAATGGCTGCGCGCTCTGCGCGAAAAAATATCCACTTCCCTGATCCTGGTCGATATCGATTATTTCAAACTGTACAACGACCACTACGGTCACCAGGCCGGGGATCTGTGTCTGCAGGCGATCGCGCAGGCGCTGGCCGATACTCTGCAGCGCCCTGGTGATCTGGCGGCTCGTTATGGTGGTGAGGAATTCGTGGTGCTGCTGCCCTATACCGACGCCAAAGGCGCAGAGAACATCGCCAAACAACTGCTGGATACGGTAAAGAAACTGGCGGTGGCGCACGCCCAGTCTCCCATCGATGCGCACGTCACCATCAGCCTCGGCGTGGCGACGCTGACACCGGACAGCAGCGTCGCGCCCTCGGATCTGGTGCAGATCGCCGATACCGCGCTCTATCAGGCCAAGGAGCAGGGACGTAACCGCTATGTGCTGGCCGATATCTCCTTGCTGCCCAAGGCGCCCCGACCCAAGGCTAAAGTTAAGACCCGCAAACCGCGCTGACCCTTGCCCCGATTCGGGGCGGGCGCGGCAAAGTTGCTATATTTTTATAACAATGCGCGCCGTTTTTCTCCTTGCTCCGCGCCGTCAAAGTCCCTTTCCCAGCCGTGGCTATGCTGTTCACCGGCGCTGAAAGTTTGCGCTTCCGGCAATTGCGGAATTTCTACTGTTGGCGCGGAATGTGATATAGAATTCCTCCGTTATGTGATTCGGTTTTAAACTTTAGAACATTGTTTTGAAACTGCGCACTGGGTCACACAACAATTGTCGGTCAGGACAAGGATTCGATACATAACAAGGATATAGTAGCACGACCAACTCATTGATTAAGCACTGCTTAAGCGAATTCGCACATTCTTGTTGGCGAAAAATTTTCCGTTATAACAAGCTTTCATCCAGGGGGTAGCTATGTTGAGAAAACTAGTTGGGTTGCTTGGGGCGTCACTGGCCCTGCTTGCACTGATTTCCTGCAAGCCTGGCAGTCCCGAGGAGAAAAACACCTATAAAGCACACGGTGCGGGCGCCGAATTAAGCGCCTCGGAATACAATAATATGCCGCCGTTGCAGCAGTACCAGGTGGCCAATCGCCTGCTGTCCGCTTTGTTCCGCGGCGTACCGGCGAAGGAATTCTTCGATCCCAATACTTTTACCTCCGGCAAGGAAGCGGATTTGCGTGTGGATCCCGACCATGTCGAGTACATCCAGCAGATCAAGGAAAAACTGGGCAGCCACCTGGAAAACCGCGACGTTATTTACACCAAGGTTGTCGGTGACACCACCGTGCAACCCACCATTCCCGGTCTCTACCAGTTTTCCAGCGACGAACGCACGCCGATGGAACTGCCCCTGGCCTATATGTATGAGTTGCCGCTGAGCGACGAATACTTCGCCCGTTGGATCGCCTACAATCTGATGAACACCATCCTGTTCTCTCCGGCGGAGGAAATCGATTCCGCCGGTCCCGAGGATGCCCGTGCGGTTTTCGACCGTCTGTCGGAAGGTATTCGCAACAAGGCCACCATCCGCAGCCTGATCTATCAGCATGAAATCAGTTTGCAGAACTGGCGCCGTTTCCGTTCGCCGGAAGATAATACCCGGGAAATGATCGAAATCTATCTTGGCCTGTTCGACCGCGATGCCGACGTGCCGAAGGCGGCCAAGGCTTGCAAGAACTGGTCACTGACCGATGAAGACCAGGGTTACCTGCTGCTGCATCCGGAAGCGGCCAACAACACCGAACCGCAGCAGATCCTTGATCATTACTGGGTCACCACTTGCGAAGACGTAATGGACACCATTGCCAATCATCCGCTGGTCATCCCGCGCATGGCCAATGTGATCGTCGACCACTTGTTCGACGCCAACTACGACCCACAAAAGAAGGCCAAATTCGTCAATTCCATCGTCGGCGCGCATCCGCAGACCTTCAGCGAATTGTATGCGCTCATCCTGTTCTCCAAGGAGTTCCTGACCAGCGTCGAGCGCCCGAAATTCATCGAGGAAAGCCTCTTCAACGTCGCCGGCCGGGTGTACTGGACGCCTACCTCCACCTTCTTCCGCGACCTGGCGGGCACCAGCGGCACCGGTGGCAACCTCAGTACCAATATGCTGGTTATGAACCAGCCGGCCATGTCGCTCAAGCTGGGGCGCTGGGCGAGCGTGCCCCTGGATTCGCAGGGCTTCAGCTATTATCACCGGGCGTTGCGCGATGTGGTGATGTTGCGGCGCAAGACCACTTACGACAACCCCTATGACGGCAACTACATGGGCTGGGGCGCGGAATTGATCGGTGAATCCGTGGAAACGGTCAGTGGCGATGCCTTCATCAACTATTTGTTCATCTCCGTGATCGGCCGCCCGGCGACGGACGGCGAACTGGCGGAACTCAACAACATAATTACCACAGCGACCGCCAACGGCGGTACCGGCAGCAAGGTCTTCGATCCGGCGCCGACCAGCGGCAACGGCATCATACAGAAGCGCCGGGACACTGCCCTGGTGGTGCTGGACTACCTGTCCCGCCTGCCGGAACTTTATTTCTACGACGCTGTGAATTGATAGAAGGGGTTGCAGATCATGAAAAGACGCGATTTTAACAAAGCACTGGCCATTCTGGGCTCCACCCTTACGGTGCCGCCCCTGCTGACGAAAAAAGGCCTGATTTCACCGGCGGGCGCCACGGTGTCCGCACGCGCCTACGCCGAAGCCCGTGCCGTCGTCGCCGGCGAGGTGGACTACGCGGTGCCGGCCAAGCTGCCCACGGTGATCAACGTATTCATGTACGGCGGGCCGTCGGAACTGGCGGGCAACCTGTCCAATATCGCCGACATCAACGCCAATTCGCAGAATAAATACCCGGCGGACATGTTGCGTGCGACCACCAACAACAACGGCCAGATCACCAAGAACAATTTCTGGGCGGCCGCCGGTGGCACTATCATGGAGACCATGATCGCCGCGCAGCAGATGACCCTTTACCGCACGGTCAATCGCATTGTTGACGACTCCAAGGCGCACCGCACCAGTATTTTCTCCACTCAGATCGGCGGTCTCAACGAGGAGATGCCCGGCATGGGCACCACGCTGGCCGCCATTCTGCGGGCCAAACATCCGGATTACCAGGACGTCGACAACCCGCCGCTGCTGCCCTTCGTGTCGATGGAAGGGGAAACCGTGATGTACAATATCGGTGACATATCGCTGCCGTTGCCGTTGCGTCCGGTCAGTCTGGATAACAACTTCAACAATCCGTACAAGCGCATCCGCCAGACCGCGTTGAACACCACCAGCAATTGCGGCGCCAATCTGACGGATAATTGCGACCAGCTGCTGGACACCCTGGCGAAAAACACCTCGGCGACCTTCGCCGAAAAATACAGCAAGGTGGTCGACGCATTTAACAAGCGCTCTGAACTGGACCTGTTCGTCCGCCAGAACCTCGGTGAAGGCGGCGCCAGCATCACCGCCCGCGTGCCCAATAACGCAGAGTTCACCGGTTCCTTCGGCAACAACCTGAAGGCGGCGGTATTGCTGGCAATGTCCAATCCTGACACCGCCTTGATCACCCTGAGTACCGGCGGTCTGGGCGGCTGGGACAACCACGACAACGCCATCACCGGCTATGCCGCCCGCATGCAGAATCTGATGAGCAATCTGCAGGCGGCGATGAACATGCTGGCGCAGCCGACTAACACCCTGACCGATGCCAATGGCAATGTAATCGTTAATTCCAGCCCGGCGCGCAATGACGTCATCATCAATTGCTGGGGCGAGTTCGGCCGCAACGTGAATCTCAACGCCTCCATGGGCTGGGACCACGGCAACAACATGAACCTCTACACCTTCGGTGGCAACGGTCTCGGCGGGCGCCAGCTGGGCAAGCTCGTCGGCAAAACCGAACGCATCGGCACCTCCGGCCAGAACCGGCAGTTTACCTCGCCCACCGGCGACAGCTACCAGTTCGAGCCCATGTGCATCGCCTCCAGCCTCTACAGCTACTTCGGCGTGCTCAACCCCGAGCGTATGAGCGCCAACGAGGATACGCGCGCTCCCGCCGGCTTTGGCGCCATCAATGAAGGCGCCGCCAGCGAGTTCGTACCGTAAACTCGCCGGGTCCGAGGGGAAACCCAAAGCGCAGCCTCCGGGCTGCGTTTTTTTTGTCTCCGGACCGGGTCGGGACCGAGCGCCAGCCCCATCGCCTGTTGCCAGGCAACCCGATGACCGCACCAATCCCGATCGTTCCCACCAGCCGCATACATCGAAGCCTCAGGCCCGAGGCTTCCCCTGTCCTTGCTCAGACCTTCTACCATCGCGCACAGCACCCCCACGGCGAACCCTTCAGCCCAGGCGCGGGTCAACGACCACAGGAACCTGGGGCGTCAGGCACACACAGGGAAAGAGGGCGGAGCACGGTGATGGAACCGCTGGATGAGTTGGCGGATGAACCGAAGGGAGACAGGCCTCTGAGATCGTTGGACGGTTTCTCCCGGGCCTTGGGTGAGAACACGGGAACCGGTGTTTTCGCTGCCGTGGTCAACGGATTGCGGGGGTTTGCCTGGCTACTGGTTGAGGGGGGGGGCAGGCAACGCATGCCGGAAAAAAAGGGGAGCGAATGCTCCCCTGGGATGACGCTATTCGACAGCTGAATCAGCGGCCGAACTTCATGCTGACAATGGCCTGCAGGATCTTGGCATTCAACTGGGTGTAGTCACCGTCGGTACCCTTCTGCGCCATCTGTTCGTATCTGATGCGGAAGTGGCCAAACTGGCTGAAATTAAAGCCGTACTTGAAGCCGATGGTGGTGGTGGCCAGTTGATCCAGACGGTAGTCTGCGCTCATATACTGGGGCAGATTCTGTTGCTGTTCCTCGGTGAGGCTGGGAGTGTAGAAATCCGCCGCGCTCTGGGTGTAATAGCGGCCGTGCAATTGCACGTACTGGCTCTTGCCGACATCGATGCGATAGCGCAGATCCAGGGTATGCGACGAGATCTTCCAGTCGTCCCAGTAGAAGCGGTAGAAGCCGTCGAATACCGAGCCGCCGGCCATCTGGTGCCTGAGTTCCCAGGTCAGGTTGTCGCCGGAGCGGGAATTAGGCCGCTTTTCATAATAATAGCTCTTGGGCAAGCCGGAAATATCGTTCTTCACCGTCACCAGTTTGTACGGATCGGACAGGTAACCGTCCGCCCGCCGATTGGTATAAGCGAATTTCGTCAGCGTGGTGCGATTGAGTATCTGGGTCACTACCAGGCCTTTGTCCAGAATGAGCTTGTGCCCATCCTCGTAGGCCGGTGTGCTGATGCCGTTACCGCCGACGATCGCCCCTTCAGGCGGCGGCCCGTCCTGCAGATTGGGGCTGACGGTGTCCCAGCCCCAGGAAAGAGCGGCTTCGACGCGGGTCAATTTGTTGTTCAGGTCCACGCCGGCGCTGCCTGCCAGTCCCAGGGAGTCGTAGTCCGTTTCCACGGAATAGGAGCCTGTCAGATTGGTGGTAATCGTGCGGCTGAAGACATTTTCCCAATCCACGACGAAACCGTTGCGGCGGTCGACGAAGCTGGTAAGGGAAGCCAGGTATTTACCCGCGGCTTCACCGACGTCCGACGCCACTTTGATGCCCGAGGCCGAAGACAGAGTGTCGGAACGGGGCACCGGGACCTTGGCCGCGCCGCTGGGGGTGGAGCCGGTCATACTGTCGGAAATGATGCTGAAACTCAGGGCGGAATCATCCTTGTACTGCCATTTGGACTTCATGTCCCATTCCACGACGCGCACTCGGGAAGCTTCCTGATAATTCAGTACGCTGACATCGAAATCCCAGTCGCCTTCCGCTGCCGTCGCCAGGGCGTCCTGGGGCGTCTGCGACAACAGCGAACAGGTAGCTACCGCCAGCGCCTCCTTGATGGATAGGTTCTTTTTCAATTGCATCCGCACCCCCCGCCACCGATGCTGCGGCCCAGGGTGGACGACTCTTTACTGAAATAAATCTTGTCATCGATTCCGGTTTCCACGGGATCGCCGCCCAGTTGCATCTTGTCCTGGGCGAGAATATCTCTTTCCCAGGGTTGCGGCGGCTTATATATAGAGGCGCAACCTTGGCCTGCGAGGCAGGCAAGGCAGACTACAACCCACACACACCTTTTCATCCGATTCTCCTGTTACAAAGCGGATTAATTATTATTCACCCTATAAAAACCACTGGAAGTAATAACGTCACGTGGCTCTTGTTCTTGATAGGACTAAGTTTATTTTCTATTCATCAGTGAGGATGGTGATTGCATCACAGAATGGATGTATCAGCCACAAGATCCCTCTAAAAACTACTATATAGTTATAATTATTTTTGTCTTGTGAGGGTGGGGCAGGAGTTGGCGCCAAATCCCACAGAAAATAATAACCACTATACGGCAAACGGAATAATAGGCGGAGATACTTAAGCTATCTTTAAGCTGCTGAAGGAAAAAGCTTTTAAGGCGTCACGCAAAGCCTCCCGGTTCCCGCCCCTTTCCCGTGGGCGGGACAGGGTGGGCAATGAGGCTGGGAACAAGACAGGATCAGTAACGTTAATTATTAAAAGAAGCGTATAGTAGGACGACCGATAGCACGAGGACACTGATCAATATTCGACCATGGTTACGACCGCCAGCAAAACACAGGATAATGTTTTTCCCTTACAGGAACTGGGAAACTGGTTGGCGGGGCAGAGCGAGTTGCAAAACCGGGATCAGGGCGCGCTGGTAGATAAGGCGATCCGCCTGCTGCAGAGCACCCTCGCCGACGCTACGCCTGAAGACCAAGCCGAAGTCATCCATATCGCCGTCGATACCGCCCAGGCGCTGATCGAACTGGGATCCGACATTCCCACCATAGCTACCGCGCTGGCGCTGGAAATGCTGCGCCGCAGGATCATTACCCAGCTTGCTCTGCAGGCGACGCTCGGTCCGGAGATCGCCCAATTGGCGGAAGACGCGGCCAAGGTCCAGGTGGTTGACCAGCTCTACCGGCTGGAAACGCCGCAAACTGAGCAGGCCATGAATCTGCAACAGNNGCCGCTGGCCAACCGGCTGGGGGTCGGTCAGTTGAAATGGGAGATGGAAGACCTGGCGTTCCGCTATCTGGAGCCGGACATCTATCGTGACCTCGCCCGGGCATTGGATGAAAAACGGCTGGATCGGGAGCAGTACATCGAGAGCTTTCGTCAGCAGCTGATGTCGCTGATGGGCGAAATCGGCGTTACCGGCGACGTCAGCGGCCGCGCCAAGCACATTTACAGCATCTGGCGTAAGATGCAGCGCAAGAACCTGACCTTCGACCAGGTGTTCGACGTGCGCGCGGTGCGCATCNNCGCACTGGCGCTACAAGGAGGGCGTGGGCGCCGACCAGTCCTTCGACGAGAAGGTCAACTGGTTTCGCCAGATTCTCGAGTGGCGCAAGGACATCGCCGATACCGAGGAATTCGCCGCCCTGCTGCGCGAGGAATCGTTTGATGACCGGGTGTTCGTCGTATCTCCCAAGGGTCGCATCGTCGATCTGCCGCGCGGCGCCACCCCGCTGGATTTCGCCTACGCCATTCATTCCGAC